>NZ_VDYR01000001.1:1947500-2247500 GCF_006346325.1 Sphingomonas japonica
GATGTGGCCCAGCTTCGATTTTCGCGGCGCCGGCAATATCGCGAAGTTCGGCGGGTTGATGGCGGCGGGCCAGATTTTCTGGTTCCTGCAGAGCCAGGCCGACGTGCTGATCGCCGGGCGCAGCCTCGATCCGCACTGGCTCGGCATCTATACCACCAGCCTGTTCCTGACGCAGATCTTCGTCGCTAAGTTCGTGCCACCGCTCAACGACGTCGCCTTTTCCGCCTATTCGCGCATCCAGTCGGACGAAGGCGCAGTCGCCGGCGCCTTTGCCAAATCGGCGCGAATCATCCTGCTCGCGGCCATGCCCTTCTATTGCGGGCTTGCCGCCACCGCCGAGCCGGTGGTCGGAGTGGTGCTGGGTGAGAAGTGGCTCGAGGCGGTGCCGTTCGTGCGCCTGCTTGCGCTCGCCATGCCGTTCATGACGCTGCAGATCCTGTTCGCGCCCGCCGCCAACGCCCGCGGCTATCCAGGCGTCAGTCTGCGCACCAACGCGATCGGCGCGGCGATCCTGCCGATCTCCTTTGTCGTCGGCATCCAGTGGGGCATCACCGGGCTCGCGCTGGCGTGGGTCGCGGCATATCCGCTGTATTGCGCGATCACGGCGCAGCGCACGCTGCCGCTGATCGGGCTGGGCGGCGGCGACCTGCTCCGCGCGATCGCCCCGCCGATCCTCGCGGCCCTGGCGATGGCGCTGGTGGTCACGCTGGTCGATCGCGCGCTGCCCGCGATGGGGGATTTCGAGCGGCTGCTGATCCTCGTTCCCACCGGCGCCGCCGTGTATCTGGCGTGGCTCGCGCTGTTCGCGCGCCAACTGTTGGCGGAATGCATCGGCCTGGTACGAAAGCGCGCAGTTTGAAGGCAAGCGGTACCGGGTCGGTGCCGTCATCCGCGCGGGCGGATCGAATCACGCCTGCTGGATATAGTCCCTCAGCGAATTCGCCTCCGCCTCGATGCGGTCGATGCGATATTTGACGAGGTCGCCGATCGACACGAAGCCGACCAGCGTGCCGCCATCGACCACCGGCAGATGGCGGATGCGCCGCTTGGTCATCAGCCCCAATGCGCCGAGCACGCCTTCGCCAGGCGCGACCGTGATCGCCGGAGCGGTCATCAGCTCGGATACCGGCTTGTCGAGGGCGTCCGGCCCGACGCGCTCGAGGCAATAGACCAGGTCGCGTTCGGAAAAGATGCCGACCACCGCCGCGCCGTCCATCACCGGCACCGCCCCGATCCGCCGCTCCGCCAGTAGCTTGACCGCCTCGCGCGTCGACACGCCGGCGTCGATCGAGATCACCTCGTGCCCCTTGCCGCTCAAGATCGCGCCGATCGTCATCGATTGTCTCCTTCGTACGGGACAAGGACTCTTGGCTTGAGAGTTTCACGAAACAGCCCCACTTGCAACGCATGCCCGATGAGCGCTTCCCCCTCGACGACCCGGCCTATGCCAAATTCGCATGGGGACGCTTCAAGCGGCTGCTTGGCTGGATGGGGCTGGTATCGCTGATATGCGGCGCGATCGCGGTATGGCTGCTCCAGCGCTACACCGGCATCCTGCCGCTGCACATGGGCATCGCCTCGTTTCTCGGCGTGACCCTTACCGTGTTCCTCGCCGCCGCGCTGATGGGATTGATCTTCCTGAGTTCGGGCAGCGGCCATGACGAGCAGGTCGACCGCTTCAATCACGATCCGGACGTCGATACCGATCGCTGAGCCGATAGGTCAGCACCCGCGTGCCGTTGGCCGGCACCGCGGTGCGCCACAGCCAGCGCCCTTCCTCGCGCGCCAGCTTGGTCGACACGCCATCGACATCGATTCCGTCGCCTGCCGCGATCCGCGCTTCATAGGCGATCGGCCGGGGATTGGCGTTGGTCACCGTCACCCGGATCGTCTCGCGCCAGCCCGGCTCGCCGATCCGCTCCGCTCGCGCCGACACGCCGGGGGTCGGCTCCAGGACGATCTCGACCTCTTCGCCAATCGCCTTGTCGGCGAGCGAACCCTCCCCGATCAGGATCGGACGCGCGCCGCCGTCGAACACCTGCACCTGCCCCGACGGAATCGGCAGCCCCAGTCCGCTGCGCTCGCGATTGTCGCCGCGCAGCAGCAGGACCGGCGCGCTCGCCCGGTCGCCGGTCACATCGCTGCGATACACCGGCTCGAGCGCAACGCGCGTGCGATCGAGCAGCCCGACCTGTTTCTGCGCCCTGGCGGCGACCGTCACCGGCATCGGCACGCGATAGAGCTTCAAATCGCCTAGCTGCTCCTGCGCCACCATCCGCGCGCCGGTCACGACGATTTCGGCATCGGCGGCACGCGCCATCATCGGCGCGGGTGCATACATCGCCGGCGGAGGGGGAGGCGGCGGCGGTGGGGGCGGTGCGGTCAGATTCCAGCAGCGCGCATAGAGCGGCTGCGCCTGTGCGATCCGCCCTGCCTGCCGCGCCTCCGGATCGCGCTGTACCTTGCCCGCCACCAGCTGCGTCCCGGCATCGACATGGCTCGTCACATCCGCGCTGACCAATGTCACCCAGGCGAACCAGTCGGCGCCCCGCCCGTCGGGCCGCATCGTCACGACGTGGTTGGCTTGCCAGTCGAACCCGCCCGCCAGATACGACAAGGTCAGCTGCGCCGCGCCGCCAGCCTGGCTGTCCACCGTCACCGACAGCACCGGCTTGGCGCTCAGCCCGGCGGGTATCGCGTCGTAGATCAGGCTCTCGCCCAGCCCCGAACATTGCACCGCCTCGACGCCTTGCTCGGTTTCGAGCACCAGCCCGCCCTCGGCGCCCGAGCGGATCACCCCCTGCCCGCTCGACACCGCACCGCTGGCGGGATCGGTGCGCCGGATCAGCACACGCCGCCCGGTCGACCGGTCGAACAGCGCGCGTGGGCTCAGCAGGTCGGCATCGAGATTCTTCTCGGCGACGCCCGGCACCCCGGACAGGATCGCGCTTTCGGGTAGGATGCCGCCCGATACCCCCTCGAACCGGATCGTCGCGGGTCCGGCCGGAAGCGTCACGCGGCGGGTCTCCGTGATCAGTGCAAAGCCGGAGGGAAACCGCCGGCTGATCGCACGGTCTGCGGGCCGGTCGGGATCGCGGTACAGCGTCACCGACACCGCTTCGGGTGCCGCCGAGGTCACCAGCGCCTGCGCCATCACCGGCGCGCCGCAGCACCACAGCCACATCGCCGCGAGGAACCGCGCCGCGCGCACGTCCCTTAGTACCGCGTGTCGAAACTGGCCGTCAGGACGCTCTCGCCATTGGCGGGCACGGTCACTTGCCACACCCGTTCATCGGCATTGCGCTGCGTCCCGGGCTGGCTTTCCATCGGCACACGCGTGTCGCGCCAGTAATTGTCGAGCCCCGCCTGCACCACCTCGACCGTCACCGCGCGCGGCGACGCATTGGTCAGCACATAGCGCATGTCGGTGCGCCAATAGGTCAGCGATCGTTCCTCGGTCACGGTACGAGTCTCGCCCGACGAATCGCTGATGCGATAACGATAGGTGCGCAGCCATTCGTCGCTGGCGATGCGCGCGCGATTGGCGACGATCGGCTGCACCTTGATATCGAACGCCTCGCCGGTCTTGAGCGCGAGCTGCGATCCCATCGGCGTATGACCGATGCCGTTCTCGCCGATGAATTGCGGCTGCCCGGCGGCATCGCGCATATAGACGCGCACCGTTCCCGCGGGCAGCGCGTCGCCGAGCCCGCCGTCGCGCGACGAGGAGAAGCTCAGCACCGAATCGGCGCTCACCGCCTGATCCTCGCCGCGCATCCAGTCGTTGCGAAAGCGATAGCCGCGCTTTGCGGGCACGCCGCTGACGTCGAGGAAGCTCACCTGTTTCTGCTGGTTCGCCGCAATCGTCGTGCGATCGGCGAGTGGATAGAGATAATAGTCGCCCAGCCGCGCGCGATCGGCGGTCTCGGTACCCGCGACGCTGCCCGGTGCGATGCCCCGCCCGGGCGGGCGCGGTCGGCCGCCACCGCTTTCCTGCGAAGGCTGCCCCGCGACCAGCAGCGTGTCGGCATCGGCAAAGCGCGTCGCGCCCGAATTGTTGAGCGTGATCCACCCCTGCACGTCGATCGCGCCGCTGGCCTCGTCGAACAGCGCGACATAGTCGGCGCGCCAGCTCAGCCCGTTGGTCAGATAGGCCAACGTCACCGGCCGCGTGCCGCCGCGCTCCGCATCGAGCGTCACCGAGAGGGTCGGGCGCGCCCGCAAATTGGGCGGCACGCCCGGAAAGATCACCCGCACCGGCAGGCCATCGTCGCGCAGCACCTCGATCCGCCCGCCGATCTCGAGCACCACGCCCTGATTATACGCCAGCACCTTCGCCTGCTCGCGCGTCTCGGCACCGGTGCCGGGATTGGTGCGCACCAGCGTTACCGTCTGCCCGACCGCCTTTTCGAGCAGGGCATTGGGAGACAGCAGGTCGTAGTCGAAATTCTGCTCGACGATGGTGACACCGTCGGCGGTCAGCCGCACCGTTTCGGGCCGGATATTTTCCGACACGTCGGGAAATTCCTGGACGGCGACCCCCGCGGGAAGCGCTAGCCGCCGCGTATCCTGGATCAGCGCGGTCCCGCCCGAATAGATCGTCACCGCAACATCCCCCTGCGCCGACGGCGTCGGCGCGGTCTGGGCATGGGCAGCTACGGGCAGTGCCAATGCCAGCAGACCCGACAGATATCGCATTGCCCACCCCCTTCGAACGTGTCCCGCCTGTCACCAGCCTAGCATCTGCGCCACAAACGAAAAGGCCGACCTCGCGTGGTGGCGAGACCGGCCTTTCGATTTGCGACGAGCCGCCAGCGCCTATTCGGCGGCGGCGTCCTCGACAGCGACGCGGCGTCGGCGCTTGGGCTTCTCCTCGGCCGGGGCATCGCTCACCAGCGATGGCGGCAGGATGTTGGCATCGAAGCCCGACCCGCCATCCTCCGCCTGCACCGCGACCGGTTGCGCATCGCGCCGCGGCCGCCCGCGACGACGAACCGGCGCTTCGTCGGAAGCGTTGCCGGCAGTGTCCGGTTGCTCCGCCGCGACGGCATGGCCATTGCCGCGTCCGTTGGCGTGATCCTGACGCGGCTCGCGGTCCTGGCGCGGTTCGCGCTGGCGGTCCTGACGCGGCTCGCGGCCGGTCTGATCGCGATCGCCGTCCTCGCTACCTCGGCCGGCACGGCCAGTGTAGTCGCGGTTGCCGTTGTCACGATTCTGTCTGTCGCGATTCTGGCCATCACGATTCTGCCCGTCGCGGTTCTGCTCGTCGCGGTTCTGATTGTCGCGGCTGTTATATTCGCGATTGCCATTGTCGCGGTTGTCGCGGTTGTCGCGATTGCCCTGGTCGCGGTCGCCGCGCAATTGCTGCTGCGGCGCATTGTCCTGGTCGTCGTCATATTCGCCATCGTCGTCCATGTCCGAAGGCTGGCGCTTGTTCTGCTCCTCGAAGCGCGACCGGCTGTCGTTAAGCACGCGGAAATAATGGTCGGCGAACTGGTGATAATATTCGGCGTTGACGCGGTCACCCTGGCGCTGCGCATCGCTGGCGAGATTCTTGTACTTTTCGAGCAGCTGCGCGGCGTTGCCGCGGGCGCGATTGTCGATGCGGTTGCCATTGTCGCGACCGCCGGAATTGCCTTGCGAGCGCTGCTGCTGCCCGCCGCGGCCGCGACGGCGACCGACCTGACGATTGTTCATCAAGGGTTCTTCATCCTGTCCTGGTAAGCCTGTCGGTCGATCACTCGATCCCGGATTGCATGTTGCACCGCGCGCGCCCCGGTCGGACCCCAAATCGGGCTTCCCGGTAGCTGTCGCCTGCCACGGCCGCCGATCAGGCGGCACACATGACGTGGGTTCGGGCCGGCGCCCTCAAATCAACGACTTGGTTGAATGTGCCTGCCCCGCAACCGTTCTTAGCGGGTGCGATGCGGTTCTCCAAGCCTAAATATGTGTCGAGGCATCGATGCGTTCAAGGGCGACGATCGCCCGCGGATTGCCGCCAAGGTCACGGCGCAGCGTCGGCACCAGCCCGGCCTTCGCCACCAGTGCGGCGACCGCATCGCCCTGGCTGGATCCGATCTCGACAATGGCGGCGCCGCCCGGCGCGATCAGCCGCGGCAGGTCGGGCACGATCGCCCGATAGGCGTCGAGCCCGTCACTCCCCGCGAACAGCGCCTCGCCCGGTTCGTGGTCGCGCACCTCGGCCATCAGCGCCTCGGCGGTGCCGATATAGGGCGGGTTGGCGAGCACCAGATCGAATCGCGCGTCAATCCCCCGCGCCCAGTCTCCCAAGGCGAACCGCGCGCGCGCCGCCATTCCCAACCGCTCCGCATTGTCGCGCGCCATTGCCAGCGCGGCCGGCGAACGATCGATTCCCAGTCCCTGCGCATGCGGCCATTGGTCGAGCGCGGCGAGCAGCAAGGTTCCCGGCCCGGTGCCGAGATCGAGGATCGTCGTCGGGCCACGCTCCCCGAACTGCGCCACCGCCGCCTCGATCAGCGTCTCGCTGTCGGCCCGCGGGATCAGCACGCCGGGGCCGACGGCTAGGTCGATCGTCCAGAAGCTGCGCGTCTTGGTGATGTAGGCGACCGGCTCGCACTTCAGCCGCCGCGCGACCAGATCGGGAAACCCGCCGGGCTCGGGATCGCCCAGCTGTGCCAGGATCATCCGTTCGCGCGTGCAGCCCAGCGCATGCGCCATCAGCAATTCCGCGTCGAGGCGCGGCGTCGCGCTGACCGGATCGAACGCGCGCGCGGCCCGTGCCAGCGCGGCGCGCACATCAGCCATCCAGCGTCGCCAGCCGCTCGGCCTCGTCCTCGGCGATCAGCGCGCCAACCAGTTCGTCGAGTTCGCCCTGCAATATCTCGGGCAGGCGGTGCAGCGTCAGGTTGATGCGATGGTCGGTCACCCGCCCCTGCGGAAAGTTGTAGGTGCGGATGCGCTCCGAGCGGTCGCCCGATCCGACCATCGACTTGCGCGCGCCCGCGCGCTCGCTGTCGGCACGCTCGCGCTCCGCCTCGTAGAGCCGCGTGCGCAGCACTTTCAGCGCCTTGGCCTTGTTCTTGTGCTGCGACTTCTCGTCCTGCTGGATCACCACCAGCCCGGTCGGGACATGCGTGATCCGCACCGCCGAATCGGTGGTGTTGACGTGCTGCCCGCCTGCCCCCGACGCGCGATAGACGTCAATGCGCAGGTCCTGGTCGGCGATCTCGATATCGACTTCCTCCGCCTCGGGCAGCACCGCCACGGTCGCTGCCGAAGTATGAATGCGCCCGCCGCTTTCGGTGACCGGCACGCGCTGGACGCGGTGGACACCGCTTTCGAACTTCATCCGCGCGAACACGCCGGTGCCGGTGACGCTGGCGATCACTTCCTTGTATCCGCCGGCTTCCGACGCGCTGGCGGAAATCAGCTCGACCTTCCACCCGCGATTGTCGGCATAGCGCTGGTACATCCGCATCAGGTCGCCTGCGAACAATGCTGCCTCGTCCCCGCCGGTCCCGGCGCGGATCTCCAGCATCGCAGGCCGCGCATCGGCGGCATCGCGCGGCAGCAGCGCCAGCGCCAGCGCGCGCTCCGCCGCCTCGAGCGCAGCCTTGTTCTCCTGCAATTCCTCCGAAGCCATCTCGCGCAGTTCGTCGTCGCCGTCGCGCGTCATCGCGTCGAGCGACACCCCCTCCGCACGCAACCGCCGCACCCGCCCCGCCGCCTGCGCCACCGGTTCGAGCTCGGCATATTCCTTCGATACAGCAACGAAGCGCTCACCCGGCAAGTCGCCGGTCGCCATCATCGCCTGCAGTTCATCGCGCCGCGCCTCGATCTGCGCGATCCGGTCGGGGGGGATGCGGGTCATTCCAGACCGCGCAAGATCGAGCTAACCGGACTGGTATCGAGCAACGTCTCGATGTGGCCCTTCGCGAGCCTACCTGCCCGAAGCCAACGCAGACTGTGGCCGCCATCGACCCCCAACGAGAGTGTGAGCTGAGGAGACTGCTTGAGCGCACGGTCGTAACGCTTCCTCGGGCTACCCGACGCAAACAACTCGGCAGCAACACCAATCCTGCGAAACGCCGCCAACAACCGCGCGGCGACATATTCTCGGTCGGGGTGCTCGGCTATGATAGCCAAATCCGGCGCATCGGCAGCCACCTCCCCGCACAACATCGCCAACCGCTCGATCCCCGCCGCCCAGCCGACCCCGGGCGTCGCCGGCCCGCCCAGGCTCTCGACCAGCCCGTCATAGCGGCCGCCTGCCAGCACCGTGCCCTGCGCCCCCAGCCGGTCGGTGACGAATTCGAACGCGGTGTGGCGGTAGTAATCGAGCCCGCGCACCAGCCGCGCGTTGCGCTCCCACGCGACCCCCGCCGCATCGAGCCCGCTCGTCACCGCAGCGAAAAAATCGCGCGCCTCGCTCGTCAGGAATGCGTCGATATCCGGCGCGCTGTCCGCGATCGGGCGGTCGCGCGGGTCCTTGCTGTCGAGGATACGCAAGGGATTGGTCTCGAGCCGCTTGAGGCTGTCCTCCGACAGATCGCCGCGCGCACCCTGAAAATGCTCGATCAGCGCCGCACGCCACGCATCGCGCGTCGCCGCATCGCCCAGCGTGTTGAGCTGCAGCGTAACCCCGTCGGAAATGCCCAGCTCGCGGAGCAGCTGGTCGGCCAGCGTCAGCAATTCGACCTCGGCGGCAGGCTCCCCCGCGCCCAGCACTTCGGCGTCGATCTGGTGGAATTGGCGATACCGCCCCTTTTGCGGACGTTCATAGCGGAACGTCGGTCCATGCGTGACCAGCTTCAATGGCGCATATTGCCGCCACCCTTCCGTCAGGTACGCCCGCGCGATCCCGGCGGTGAATTCCGGCCGCAATGTCAGCGAATCGCCGCCGCGATCCTCGAACGAATACATCTCCTTCGACACCACGTCGGTGGTCTCGCCCAGCGAGCGCGCGAACACCGCCGTCGCCTCGAACACCGGCATCTCGACACGCTGGAACCCATACAGCCGCCGAACGCGATCGAACGTGTCGACGACGTGCTGGAACCGGCGCTGGTCGTCGCCGAAAATGTCCTGGGTGCCGCGTACGCGGCCGGGGGTTTCGATACGGGCCATAAGTCGCGGCTATCTAGGGAAGCGACGAACCGAACGCCAGTGCGGGCTTGCACCCGCCTCGCGCCGACAGTATCGGGGCAGCAGCGCGGGTATAGTACAATGGTAGTACAGCAGCCTTCCAAGCTGAATACGCGGGTTCGATTCCCGCTACCCGCTCCAGCCCGCCATCCGCCAATGTCCGTTCAGGGCGATGCAAACCGCCGAAAATCGTAGAATTTTCGCATGGCCAGGCTGGCCTCATCTTGATCGGCAGTCCATGTTAGCGATACCCTGCCACCCTGCCCGGGGGCAATGATCGTATAGTGACGAGGGGATGGCTATGGCGGGACCACCGATATTCACCGTAGCGGCGGTCATCCTTGCGCTGGGGCCGGGGCAGGATTCGAAAGACGCCGCGCGCGCGATCGCCGGGGAGCCGGCAGTCGCGGCGCAGCGGTTGGTGCTCGTCGATCTACCTGCGCCGACGGGCGAGGCAGTTCCGTTGTTTGACGGGCGCAGTCTGGCAGGCTGGAACGCCTGGCTGGGCTATGCCGACCCCTCGATCACCTATCACGCCGAGCCCGGGGCGACGCCGATCGGAACCGGACGCGATACCCGCGGAGACTTTGCGGTCAAGGATGTCGATGGTGGCCCGGCGATCTGGGTGAAGGGAGAGACCTGGGGCAGCCTGGTCCACCATGCCGACCTTCGCGACTATCATCTCCGGTTGCAGTTCAAATGGGGTTCCAGAACCTGGGCCCCTCGCCAAAAGCTGCCGCGGAACAACGGTCTGCTCTACCACAGCCATGGGACACCGGGCGAAGTGTTCGGCACGTGGCGGCCATCGTCCGAGTTCGAGATCATGACCGGATCGACGGGAATGATCGTCGCGGTCGGCGGCAAGGTGCGGGGCCGCACCAATGTGACGTTCGACCCGTCCCTGATCGCGCCGCATCTGCGCTTTCGCACCGCGGGTCGCGAAATCGACATCGTCAATGGCAGCCCGACGTGGAATGTGGAGGCCGCAACCGATGCCGAGCACGCGGTCGGCGCGTGGAACACGCTCGACCTGTATGTCGTCGGCGACCGCGCGGTACACGTCGTCAATGGGATACCGGTCGCAGAGGTGCGCGACCTGGCGACGATTGCTGCCGACGGGACCCGCCAGCCGCTGACGCACGGAAAGATCCAGCTTCAATCCGAAGGAGCCGAAACCTGGTTTCGCGCGATCACGGTCGAGCCGATCGAAACCTTGCCCAGAATTGTCGTCGCCAGGGATTAGACGCCTGTCGCCAAAGGGCGGGCATTGCCCGGGTCTGGCAGCTTCGTAGCTTTCGCAGGCTGCGGCGGCACGCGAACGCATCCTCCGCGCCTGCCTGCCGAACCTGGACAAATCGGTCGGGAGTGCTTGCCTTCTGCCGTTCGACCATGGATGTTAGCGCAAACATCACCGGGAGAGGTTTGTGGGATTGCGCCGGAACATCCGTAGATTTGCCCTTTGCGCCTGCGCGAGCGGCGCGATCGTGCAGCCGCTGTTCGCGCAGGATCGTGCAGCCCCCGCATTGCGGCTCGGCGATGGCGACATCTATCGTGCCCCCGGGGTCGACTGGCTGGTGTTCAGCAACTGGTATGACGGACTGTTCGCGGACGCCAAGATCAGCGGCGTCGAACTCATCCAGCAGGGCGAGCGTATCGCCACCAACGGGGATGTGCGGCTGTCGCCCACCCCCGGACAATGGGATGCGATCGGGCGGCTGGTCGAGCGCCGCGTCGATTCCGAAACCGGCCTGATCGAGGCGGAGCTGGAATATCCCGGCTACGGATTCCGCTATCTCGTCCGCTCCCGACCCACCCGAACCGGGTTGCAGGTGACGGTCAGCCTGCCGGAGGAACTGCCCGATGCGCTGGTCGGCCGTGCCGGATTCAACCTGGAATTCCTGCCCTCGGCCTATTTTCGCGAAGCGTTTCTGGTCGACGGCAAACCGGGCGGCTTTCCGCTATATCCCGCCAGCGACATGCGGCTCACGCCCGAACGCAATGCCGCAAGCGGGCGCAGCGAAGGCCCGGGCGCGGAGCCGCTTGCGATGGCGCAGGGAAGCCGGTTCGTGCTCGCGCCGTCCAACCCGGCGCGCCGGGTCAGCATCACGTCGGACGTGCCGCTCGCGCTGTTCGACGGCCGCAACCAGGCGCAGAATGGCTGGTTCGTGCTGCGATCGTTGCTCCCGGCCGGCAAGACCGGCGAGGTACTGACCTGGACCCTCGATGCCAACAGCGTGCCCGATTGGCTGCGCCCGCCGGTGATCGGCCATTCGCAGCTGGGCTATGCCCCGGCCGAGGCGAAGGTCGCGACCGTTGAGTTGGACCGCAACGATACCGACGATACCGCGATCCGGCTGATCAGGATCGGTGAAGACGGAAGCGAAACCGTCGCGCTCGAAGGAAACGGCAAGCGCTGGGGCAACTATCTGCGCTATCGCTATCGCCGGTTCGATTTCAGCCAGGTTCGCGAACCCGGCGTGTACATCCTCGAAACTGGAGAGACCCGCACCGCCCCGTTCCGCATCGCCGACGACCTGTATGCCAGCGCCTGGCATCCGACGCTCGACGTCTATTTCCCCGTGGCGATGGACCATATGTTCGTGAACGAGGCGTATCGGGTCTGGCATGGCGATCCGCACCGCGACGACGCGCTTCAGGCGCCGATCGATCACGAGCATATCGACCTGTACCGACAGGGTCCGACCACCGACACCCGCTTCGCGCCGGGCGAGCATATCCCGGGGCTGAATGTCGGCGGCTGGCTCGACGCCGGCGACTTCGACATCCGCACGCAGACGCAATATGCCGTGGTGCGCCAGATGGTGCAGGCCTGGGAGGATTTTTGTCTCACTCGCGACGCTACCGCAATCGACCAGACGCGGCGGCACGTCGAAATCCATGTTCCGGACGGCGAGCCGGACCTGCTGCAGCAGATCCGGCACGGGACCATCCAGTTGCTGGCGCAGTTCGACGCGGTCGGCCATGCCATCCATGGCATCGTCGAGCCCGACGTCGCGCAATATACCCATCTGGGCGACGCCGTGACCAAGACAGACGGCATGGTGCATGATCCGCGACTGCGCCCCGGCGAGGTAAAGGACGGGCGCAGCGGCACTCCGGATGATCGCTGGGCGTTCACCAGCAAATCATCGGCGCTGAACTATGGGTCGATCGCCGCGCTGGCAGCGGCCGCGCGCGCGCTGGACGGTTTCGACGACGCGCTCGCGGCACGCTGCCTGGAGACGGCCGAGCGGATCTGGGCACAGGAGCAGGGCCAGGCTCCCGATCTTTTCCGCCATGGCAACACTACCGGCGGCCCGCTCGAATCCGAGCGCTTCACCGCTGCGGTCGAGCTTCTGCAGACCACGCGCAAACCGGAATATATCGCGGCGGTGCAGCGCGAATGGCCTGCCATCGCCGCGAGTTTTGCGCGCGATGCCGATGTCGCCGCGCGAGCGTTGCCGCTGATGCCGCCCGACTATCGCGCGGGCATGGTGCAGGCCGTCCGGCGCTGGGTGAAGGAGACCGATGCCGCGGCGGCGGCCAATCCCTATGGCGTGCCGATCACCACCGGCGGGTGGGCAGGGAGCGGCACGGTCCTCGATTACGGCAACACCAGCTTCGTTCTCCACCGCGCTTTCCCCGACATCGTCAAACCCGACGCAGTATTTCGCGCCCTGGCGTTCCTCCACGGCAACCATCCCGGTTCCGATGTTTCGTTCGTGTCGGGCGTGGGGACGCGGTCCAAGGAAGTTGCCTATGGCAATAACCGGGCGGACTTCAGCTTCATCGCCGGGGGCGTCGTGCCGGGCGTCTTGATCGTGAAGCCCGATTTTCCCGAAAACAAGGAGGATTGGCCGTTCCTTTGGGGACAGAACGAATATGTCGTGAACACGGGCGCGGCGTATATCCATCTCGCCAACGCCGCCGATGCTTTGGTCCGCCAGGAGGTCGATCCCGCACGGTGAACCTGTGATCATCGTCGGCATGATCTGCACCGTGACGCGGCTCTCGCTGCTGGCGAAGAGGGCGGGCACGCGCAAGACGCGTCGCGCTTATGCTCGGCCGGCTTGGCGATAATAAGGCGTGCTATTTCACCGAATAGCTCTAGCAAGTCTGAGCACCTAACGTAGGTTATGGGCTAGAGGCGCCGGGACCCCGATAGGATCGGATCGCGACCGCTGTGATGCCCACCGCGTCGGACGGATCAGGGGTCCATGAATGCGGGTCGCGATTATCGCCCATCTCAAGCACGCGATCGCTGAGCCGTTCGCCGGCGGGCTCGAAATGCACACCCATCTGCTTGCCCAGTCGCTGAACAGCCGCGGCCACGACGTCACGCTGTTCGCCTCGACGCGGTCCGATCCGACGCTTGGCCTGGAAGCCATTTGTGACGAAACGACGCTGTCGCACGTCGGCACCGCAGAGGCGCAAGATGTGATGTTCTTCCGCGAACATCACGCCTATCTGACGCTGATGGGCGAGTTGCGGCGACGCGATTTCGACCTCATCCACAACAACTCGCTGCACTACCTGCCGGTGGCGATGGCCGACACGATCGATACGCCGATGGTGACGACGCTCCACACGCCGCCTTTCTGCTGGCTGGAAAGCGGCATCCGCCTGTGTCGATCTCAGGCAATGCGGTTCGTCGCGGTTTCAGAGACGATCCGCGGGCTGTGGTCGCCGATCACGCCGATCGATCGTGTCATCGCCAATGGCGTGGACCTATCGCAATTCCCGTTCAATGCCGAACCGGCGGCATCGCCCTATCTGGTCTGGTATGGCCGGATCGTTCCTGAAAAGGGCCTGCATCTGGCGATCGCCGCGGCGCAGGTGATGGAGATGCCGCTGCGCTTTGCGGGCCCGATCTCGGATCCCGTCTATTTCTCGGACCAAATTCTGCCGATGCTGGGAACGGATGTGGAGCATGTCGGCCATCTCGACCATGCCGCACTGGCGACGCTGATCGGCGGAGCGCGCGCGTTCCTGTGCACGCCGCGCTGGGAGGAGCCCTATGGCCTCGTAGTCGCGGAAGCGTTGGCATGCGGAACCCCGGTCGCGGCGTTCGCGCGCGGCGCCATCCCGTCCTTGCTCAATAGTCGTTCGGGAGTGTTGGCCACCCCCGACGATGCCGTAGCGCTGGCCCGGGCTGCACAATCGGCGATGGCGCTCGATCGGCGCGAGTGTCGTGCCCGCGCCGAGGCGATCTGCGATGCGCGGGTCATGGTCGACGGCTACGAGGCGCTGTATGCCGAGATGATCGCCGCCAACGACGGTGCGCGATCGCCGCTTGGCGAGGCGGCCCTGCCCGACGCGGCGGCGGCGTGACGGCCGATCGGTTCTGCATCTGTGTCCCGGCGCGCAACGAAGCCGAACGCCTGCCTCGCTTGCTGGACGCTCTGGCCGCTCAGAACGGGGTCGGTGTCGTTCCGGTGGCGTTGTGCATCAACAACAGCGACGACGGCAGCGTTGCCGCTGCCGAGACCGCGGCCCGGCGTCATGCGGGCCGGCTGGAGATTGCGATCGACGATTGCCGGTTGCCGCGTCGGTCGGCGCATGTCGGCACCGCGCGCGGTCGGGCGATGGACATAGGCGCGACCCTCGTCGGGAACCGCGGCGTGTTGATTTCGACCGACGCCGATTGCCGTCCCCCACCCGGCTGGATCGCCGCCAACCTGGCCGCGATCGACCGCGGCGCCGATCTGGTCGGCGGAAAAATGCTGATCGACGAAAGCGAGCCGCTCGATCCGACAGTCCGGGCATGGCGGGCCATGCTGGATCGCTATTGGGCGCAGGTGCGGGCGATCGAGGATCGCATCGATCTGCAATCGCATGATCCTTCCCCGCGCCACGGCGATCATGGCGGCGCCAGCCTGGCGATCCGAGTCGCGACCTACCGCGCGGCGGGCGGAGTGCCGCCGCTCGCATCTGGCGAGGATCGCGCGCTGGTCGCCACTGCGGTTGTCGCCGGGGGACGGCTGGTGCATCCGATCGACGTGTGGACGCGCGTCTCCCCGCGCGCGATCGGGCGCGCCACCGGCGGAATGGCCAGCGCGATGGCGGAATTCCAGGACCTGCTGCGGGTGGGGCGCGAGCCGTGTGTACCCGCTTTCGATCACTGGCAGCAGCGCGCCGAATGGCGCCTCGGCCAGCGCACCGGCGGCGCCGATCCCGGTGAGGTGGTGCGGCGTGAGGCGGCGCTCCCCCCCATGCCGTGCGACCTGCCGCTATCGGCGGTTTCGTGACCGCGGCGCGGCCGATCGGCTATTATGTCCATCATCACGGCGCCGGGCATCGCACCCGCGCCGCAGCGATTGCACGTGCCGCGGGCGGGCGGGTGACGCTGATCGGGACGGGCCTTGCGGGGAAGGTAAGCGACCTGGCGTATCTCGAACTTCCCGACGATCGGCTCGAGCCCGGCTTCACCGGCGCCGACGGAGCAGCGAACCGTCCCGAGTCACTGCATTACGCGCCGGTCGATCATGACGGCGTTCGGCGGCGCGTAGCGGGCACGGCGCAGTGGATCGTCGAGAATGCTCCGGCGCTGATGGTGATCGACGTGTCGGTGGAAATGGCGATGCTGGCGCGGCTGGCGTCGGTGCCAACGGTCGTGGTCCGGCTGGCGGGTCTGCGCACCGATCCGGCGCACCGCGACGCGTTTCGCGGTGCCACAGCGCTGCTGTGCCCGTTTGACGAGCAGCTGGAGGACCCGGCCACGCCGGCCGACATCGTCGCCAGGACGCGATATTTTTCGGGCCTGATCGATCGGCCGCATCCGGCGACGGCGCAGCCCGGCATGGTGACCGTCGTATTGGGGGCGGGCGGAAACGATGTGGAAGGCGCGGTTTGGGCCGCGGCAGCGCGGTCGGCACCAGACATGGAGTGGCACGTGCTGGGCGCAGCAGATGCGCTGCCCGGCGCACCGCCGAATCTGACCTGGCATGGCTGGGTCGCCAACGCGCCCGATCGCATGGCCAGATCGGAAGTGGTGATCGTTACCGCCGGCAACGGCGCGGTGGGAACCGTGCTTGCAACCGGACGCCCGTTGATCTGCATCCCCCAGGATCGCCCGTTCGGCGAGCAGCGATCGACCGCCGCCGCGCTGGTGCGCGCCGGCGGCGCCGTCCAGTGCGACAATCCTGCGACCGCAGATTGGCCCGCGCTGATCGAGCGCGCGCGCGCGCTGGATCCGGGGGCGGCACGCGCACTCGACGATCCGTCGGGGCCCGAACGCGCGGCGCGATGGTTGGTCAAGCTGGCCGATCGTGGAGGACGGAGTTGATGCTGCCGATCGCCGAGGACCCGTTGGTGCGCGCACTTGCCGAACACGGTGCCGGATACGACGCCGAACCCGCCTATCCCGCAGATTGCATGGCGTTGCTGGAGCGTGCCGGGTTGCATCGGCGCTACGCCCCTGTGACTGTCGGTGGGGAGTCCTTCGCCGACGAGCATTCGCGCTACGCGGCACTGCGCGACGATTTGCGCCGCGTGGGTCGCGGCGACCTGAGTACCGGGCGGTTGTACGAAGGGCATGTCAACGCGTTGCTGCTCTTCGAATGGTATGCCAGCGCTGTGCAGCTCGAATGGCTGGCCGGCGCGCTCGATCGCGGCGCGGTGTTTGGGGTGTGGGCCACCGAAGCTCCGCCCGGGGTCGGCATCGTACCAGACGCAGCGGGCTACCGCATGACGGGGGCAAAGCGCTTTGCGTCGGGCGCAGGCGGGATCGACTATGCCGTCGTAACCGCCAGGCCGCCTTCGGGAGAGCGCCGCGCGGTCGTGGTCGCCGCAGGCGATGCGACGCGAACCGACGCCAGCGGCTGGCGGGTGCGGGGAATGCGCGCGAGCATGAGCGGCGAATATGACCTGTCGGACATGGTGGTGGGGGAGGATGCGCTGCTCGGCGCACCCGGCGCCTATGACCTGGAACCGCGCTTCACTGCCGGGGCGTGGCGCTTCACCGCCGTACAGCTTGGCGGGATCGAGGCGCTGCTCGCCGAAGTACGTGCCGGCATGAGCGACGCCGCGCGCGCCGATCCGCTCTCACGGGCCGCGTTCGGGGCAGCGGTGGTGGCGACGCGCACTGCGTTTCTATGGGTGCGAGAGGCAGCAGAGCATGCCTCTCGCAACAGCGACGACGCGATCGCGATGGCGCGGATGGCGCGCGGTGTCGTCGAACGCGCCGGGCTCGACGTGATGGAACATGCCGCGCGGCTGATCGGAACGCGCAGCGCATTCGACGGTGGACGCATCGACCGGATCACCCGCGACCTCAGCCTGTATCTGCGCCAGGCCGGGCCGGATCACGCGCGCGATGCTGCCGTCGTCGATTGGCTGGTCCGCGATCGCTTCGGACCCGAGCAGGCACTGTGGTGACGCGGGCGATCCCGCTGGCGCGCAGCCGCCATGCCCGTGCCTTCTGGTGCGTGCTCGCACCGCATCCCGATGACGAGACGATCGGCACCGGAGCGTTGATCGCGCAGACTGCGAAGGCCGGGCGGCTGGGCGCAGTCGTGTATCTGACGGATGGCTCCGGGTCGCATCCCACCGAAAATACGGGTGCGCGTCGGGCGCTCGTCCAGTGCCGTGCGCGTGAAGCGTCGCTTGCGCTGCGGCGCCTTGCCGGGCCCCGCGCACTGCGGCCAGTGTTCCTGGGCTGGTGCGACGGGAATCCGTTTGCCGTCGGTTCGGGCGAGTTTCGCGCCACTGCCCGACAGCTGTCGAGCGTACTGCGCCGGTTGCAGATCGACGCGATCGCGATCCCGGCGATCGACGAAACGCATTGCGACCATGTCGCGGCGCACCGGCTGGCACGCGCGGCGCTGGCGATCGCGCGCCGCCGCATCGCACCATTTGCCTATCGCGTTTGGGGCGGCGCAATGCCGCGTACGATGCGACCGGCGCTCGTCACGCGGCCAATGCCGGTGGCGCGGCGGCGGCATGCCCTGCAGGCGCATCGCAGCCAGACCAGCGCCGCCATGGGGCCGGGGTTCAGGGTTCCGCCGCAGTTGATGCGACAGCGCGATCGCGATCGCCTCTATCCGGTCGGGAGGCGAAATGCACGCTGACGCCAGCCTCGGCGCGTCCTATTTCAACGGCATATTCGCAAGCAGCGACGATCCCTGGTCGCTCGCGACCAGCGCCTATGAAGACGCCAAGTTCGCCCGGACCATCGCTGCGCTTGGCGGCCGCCGCGCAGCCCGCGCGATCGAGATCGGCTGCGCGCATGGCGTGCTTACACAGCGGATTGCACCCCTGTGCGACGCGCTGCTGGCGATCGACATCAGCGCGCGCGCCGTCGAGCTGGCGCGCAAGCGCTGCGGTGCGTTACCCCAGGTTCGTTTCGCGGTTGCCGGCTTTCCGGCGGATGCACCCCCAGTCACGTCCTTCGATCTGGCGATCTTGTCCGAGGTCGTCTATTACTGGAGCGACGCCGATATCGACGCCGCCGGTGAATGGCTGGCCGAGCATGTCGTCCCCGGCGGGCGGATCCTTCTGGTCCATTATACGGGCGAGACGAACTATCCGCAGACCGGCGACGGCGCGGTCACGGCGCTTGCCGACACGCTCGGCGAAAAGGTCGCGGTCGTTCATTCGGAGCGAGCAGAGCGCTATCGGCTCGATCTGTGGCTACGACGATGATCGGCCCAAGCGTCCTCACGCTGGTCAAGAACCGGGCGGCGCACCTGGCGCAGCTGGTGGAAGGCCTGCGGCGGTCGTCCTGTGTCCCGGGCGAGCTGATCGTCGTCGATATGAGCGACGATCCTGTCACAATAGCGAGCGCCGACTTTCCGGTGCGCATCGTGCGACTGGATGCCGCAGGCCTGCCCCTGGCGCAGGCGCGCAATCTCGCTGCGCGCGAAGCGACTGGCGATCACCTGATATTCCTCGACGTCGATTGCATCCCGATGCGCGACTGTATCGGCCGCCTGCACGACGTGCTCGCCACCGACAATGCGCTTTTGTGCGCCGATGTCCGCTATCTCGGTCCGCACGAAGCGCGGGGCGACTGGGACGAGGCCGCCTTGCTCGCCGCCGGTCGCCCGCATCCGGTGCGCGACTTTCCCGCAACCGGCCTGCGGCACGAGCCGAATGCCGGCCTGTTCTGGTCGCTCGCCTTTGCGATCCGGCGCTCGACCTTCGCGTCGATCGGCGGTTTTGACGAAGGCTTTACCGGTTATGGCGGCGAGGACACCGATTTTGGATATCGCGCGGTCGCACGCGGCGTACCGCTGCTGTTCGTCGGCGGCGCCACAGCGTGTCACCAGTGGCACGAAAGCGAAGACCCCCCGCTGCGCCATCTCGACGATATCGTGCGCAATGCGCGGTACTTCCAAGCCATCCACGGCTGGTGGCCGATGGAAGGATGGCTGGCCGCGTTCGAGCGAATGGGACTGATCGAGCGCAGCGAACATTCGATCGAGCGCAGAAAAGCCTAGCCGGTGCCGTGCTCGTCCGCGACGGCCAACCCGCTCACGGCGGAATACAGGGTCGCCGGGGTTCGCGGTGGCGAACTATCAGGCATGAGATGACCAAAGCCCTTCCCATGACGCCTGCTCGAAGTAAGCTGTGCCGAGAACGGGCAACACCGGGGAGACACGCGATGAGGCACTTACGAAATTGCAGGAAGGTGGGCGCTCTCGTCGGCGTTCTCGGGATTATCGGTTCCAGCGCTGCCGCGGCACAGGAAGTGCCCATCGTTCAGCCGGGCGCCCCCGGGCAGAATGGTCGCGCACTCAGCGCCGGAGAGGCGAGCCGGATCGCCGATACCCGCTACTCCCCCGACGATATCGCGTTCATGCGTGGCATGATCCAGCATCACCAGCAGGCGGTCGACATGGTCGCGCTGGTGCAGAGCCGGACCAATACGCCCGACGTGGTCGCCGTGGCGGATCGCATCCGCGCATCGCAGGCCGACGAGATCGTTTTCATGCGCGAATGGCTTCAGGATCACGGCGACGCCGTGCCGACGCCGACCGGTGTTGACGATCATTCTGCGCATGCCGGCCACGCGATGAACAGTCCGGGATCCGCCTCCGCGCACGCAATGATGCCGGGAATGGCGACGCCGCAGCAGATGGCCGAACTGGCGGCCGCGCGCGGGACCGACTTCGACAGGCTGTTCCTCACGCGCATGATCGCGCATCACGAAGGCGCGATCGCCATGGTGCGCGATCTGCTGGCACAGCCCGGCTCCGCCTATGATCCGGCGCTGTTCGAGTTCACCAGCGACGTGCGCAACGAACAGCAGGCCGAGATTAACCGCATGGGCGCGATG
The DNA here is from genome assembly GCF_006346325.1 of Sphingomonas japonica. Classification (NCBI taxonomy): domain Bacteria; kingdom Pseudomonadati; phylum Pseudomonadota; class Alphaproteobacteria; order Sphingomonadales; family Sphingomonadaceae; genus Sphingomonas; species Sphingomonas japonica. The sequence continues at coordinate 1,967,905 of NZ_VDYR01000001.1, forward strand.
CTGGCGGGGCTGTCCGGCGATCCGCGGACGCAGCTGGCGGCAGGGCTTGCCAAGCCGGGCGTGGCGGCCTGGAACATGCGCCTCGTCAAATCGCTGCCCAAGCCGCCGGGGTTCTTCGATCCTGCCAACCCCGGTGGCCTCGCTCCACCCATTCCCGCGCAGGCGAATGCGCAAGCCGCGGCGCAGCGCGGCGAGAATGATGGCGAGGACAACACCCAGTTTGGCGAGCGCTCGTCGCTGCTCAGCTTCTGGAACACCGATATGGCGTTTTCGGGCGATATGCTGGTGACGGGCAATTATCACGGCTTCAACGTCTATCGGCTGGGGACGGACGGAATTCCCTCGCTCGTCAGCTCGGTGGTCTGTCCCGGCGGACAGGGAGACGTCTCGATTGCCGGCGACCTGCTGCTGATGTCGGTCGAACAGACGCGCGGTCGTGTCGATTGCGGGCTGCAAGGCGTTCAGGGCGAGGCCAGCCCCGAACGCTTCCGCGGGCTGCGCATCTTCGACCTGTCCAATCCCGCCCGGCCGGTCCAGGTCGGGCAGGTCCAGACCTGTCGCGGCAGCCACACCCATTCGATCGTCTCTGCCGACGATCGCAGGATCATCGTCTATAATTCCGGCACAGCGGGCGTGCGCGATGGTGCGGAGCTAGCCGGGTGCGTCGGCGACGTGCCCGGCGACCAGCGCACCGCGCTGTTCAGCATCGACGTGATCGAAATCCCGGTTGCTGACCCGTCGCGTGCGCGGATCGTCAATCGACCGCGCGTCTTTGCCGATGAGGGCACCGGCCAGATCGCCGGGCTGTGGCGGGGCGGCGATCACGGCGCGGGTACGCAGGAAACCAATCGCACCGACCAGTGCCACGACATCACCGTGTTCCCGTCGAAGAAGATCGCGGCCGGCGCGTGTTCGGGCAACGGCATCCTGCTCGACATTTCCGATCCGCTACGGCCCAAGCGCATCGATGCGGTGAGCGATCCCGGCTTCGCCTATTGGCATTCGGCGACTTTCAACAATGATGGCACCAAGGTCATCTTCACCGACGAATGGGGCGGCGGCGCCCGCCCACGGTGCCGGACCTACGATCCCAAGGGCTATGGCGCGGACGCGATCTACGACATCGTCGATCGCAAGTTCGTCCGGCGCGGCACGTACAAGCTGCCCGCGCCGCAGGGCGAAATGGAGAACTGCGTCGCGCATAACGGGTCGATCCTACCGGTGCCCGGCCGCGACATCCTGGTACAGGCCTGGTATCAGGGCGGCATTTCGGTGGTCGATTTCACGGACAGCGAGAGCCCGCGCGAGATCGCCTATTTCGATCGCGGACCGATCGATGCCAAGCAACTGGTGCTCGGTGGTTTCTGGTCGGCATATTGGTATCGCGGGCATATCTACGGAACGGAGATCACGCGCGGGCTCGACGTGCTGGCGCTCGAGCCCAGCGAGGCGCTGACCGCTTCGCAGATCGCCGCAGCCGGTGCGGCGCGCTATCCCGGCGGCGTGTTCAATCCGCAGACGCAGCAACCTGTTACCTGGCCCAGCGACGTGCTCGCAGCCGCCCGGTCACCGCGCGAGTAAGGAGCACCAGCGCCCTGTCTGGACTCCGGCAGCTTACCAGCCGCGGCTGCCGGGGCCGCCCTTGAACGGCCCCGCCACGGCCGAGGTGATCCAGCCGCCATAGAAGCCGCCGGGTTGCGGGACCACGGTCTCGCCATCGACGGTGCAACGGTCGAAGGGTGCCGCATAGAAGGCGACATGATCGCGCAGGATCGCAAATCCCGCTGTGGGGCTGGCATAGCTCCACCCGGCCCGCTCCAACACGTCACTGCCGACAATCACGTCCCAGTACGTCGCCGCGCCTTTCCATTCGCAAAAGGAACTTCCCTCGGCGCGGCGCAGCACGCCCGGCGCGATATCGCTGCGCGGGATGTAGTAGCTGGGCGGATGGCTGGTTTCGAGCGTGCGGATGCTGGAAGTGGTATCGGCGACGGTAACGCCGCGATGGACGATGACGATCCGCGCGGCACTCGGCTCGGCGATGGCGGGACGCGGATAATCCCAGACGCTCTCCTGCCCGGGCCCAACGGGGTCAGGACGCGGCCTCATGCCACCGACCTGCCGGCGATCAACCGCTGCAATCCAGGCCGCAGCCGCAGGAACAGGCGATAGCCGCGCTCGAGCAGAAAGAGCACGGGCCGATGCCTTGCCAGCAGCCCCAGCGGGCGCAGGATCGGGATCGCACGCCACATCGCGGCAAAAGCGGCGGCGCCGGACAGAAGTACCCCGTCCTCGCTTGCATGGAAGCGCGACAGCAGTTCCGCGCGATCGGCGGGACAGGAAGTCGTCGCATCCGAGGCATCGACGAATTCGATCCGCCCCGCCTTGTCGAGCTGCCGCATCAGCGCGATCTCGCGTCGGCACAGCGGGCACGTGCCATCGTGCCAGACGGTGATCATGTCCATTCGGGCGATATGGGCATCGCTGCGCGAAATCGCACTATCCGAAGTACGCCCGGTCGAACTCAGCGCGCGGGCGAAGCCGCGCCGTACTGGTCGAGAAACGCCTGATGGCTCGGCATGGTGGCGACGGCGCTGGCGATATTGCGCTTCAGGTCGCCGAGCGCTTGGCGCCGCTGATCGCGCGACATCAGCCGCGCCATCGGATGATGCGTCTTGGGCTCAAGTCCCTGCCCCAGCATCACCTGCACCCAGCTGTCCACGCGAAACAGGTCGTGCGCATCCTGATATGCCTGTGCGCTCTCTTCGAACAGGGCGATACGCTGTGCCAGCGTGTCCGGGATCGCCATCTCTCGGCAGCGGCTCCAGAAAGGCGAATCGGATCGCCGGTTGAGATGATAATGCAGGATTATGAAATCGCGGATGCCTTCGAGCTCGCGCTGCGACTGCTCATTGTAGCGATCGACAAGCGCCTCGTTGATCCCGTCGAACGGGAATAGTTTGACCAGACGCATGATGCCGATCATGATCAAATGGATGCTGGTCGATTCCAGCGGCTCGACAAAACCACTCGAAAGGCCAAAGGCGACGCAGTTGCGGTTCCACGCCTTGCTCCGGCGTCCGGTGCGGAAGCGAATCACGCGCGGGTCGGTCAACATCGCACCGTCGACACGCTCGGCCAGCATCGCCGCCGCCTCGTCGTCCGACACGAACTCGCTGGCGAAGACCAGGCCGTTGCCGACGCGGTGCCGCAATGGAATCTGCCACTGCCAGCCGGCGCGGTGGGCGGCCGCGCGGGTATAGGGACGGGCGTCAGTGGTGGCTTGCGTCTGCACCGCGATCGCGCTGTCGGTCGACAGCCAATGCGTCCAGTCCTCATACCCCGTCTCGAGCGCGCCTTCGATCAGCAGTCCGCGAAAGCCGGTGCAGTCGATGAACAGGTCGCCCTCGATCACCTGCCCGGATTGCAGCGCCAGCCCGGTAATGAACCCGCTCTCTGCCGCCTGGCGGACGTCGGCGATGCGGCCTTCGATCCGCTTGACCCCCGCGGCCTCGGCCACGCCGCGAAGAAAGCCCGCATAGGCGCTGGCGTCGAGATGATAGGCGTAGTTGATCGTCGCCTTGTCCGACGTGGCGAACCGCCCCGCCTCCGCCGCTTGCAGTTCGAAGCAATAGTCGCCCAGCGCGCTGCCATCGCCTTCGTCGCGCGCGCGCAACCAGATGTGATGGAAATCCGCCATCCAGGTCGACCGGCCGAGCACGCCGAACGAATGAAAATAGCGTTCGCCGACCGCGCCCCAATCCTCAAAGGCGATGCCCAGCTTGAAGCTGGCGTTGGTCGCCTGCATGAACGCGCGCTCGTCGATGCCCAGCAGCCGGTGGAAGGTGCGCGCAGTCGGGATCGTCGATTCGCCGACGCCGATCGTTCCGATCTCGTCCGATTCGACCAGCGTCACGTCGATCAACTGGCCAAGCAGCCTGCCAAGCGCCGCCGCGACCAGCCATCCGGCCGTACCCCCGCCGGCGATGACGACGCGCTGTTTGGGACGATCGGCGTTCACCGGTTGATCTTCTGCAAGATGCGCGCGCGCAGGCGGCGTGCCTCTGCGCCGTCCAGCGGTGCTAGCGACCCGTGCGCCGCCGCGGGCAGATGCGCGGTCGCCTGTTCGGGATCGGCGAACAGATAATGGTCGAACAGCGCCCGCCATCCTGCCCTTTCATGGTCCGGCCGTCCGCGCAGCGACAGCAGTCCGTGCAGCAAGGTCGTCATCGGCGTGTCCACGAACGGAGGGGCGGCGTTCCACCAGTAGTTGATCATGGCGTTGAACGGATCGAGCGCTTCGACCTGATGCCACCACAAGGCGGGATAGATCAGCGCATCGCCCGGCTCCAGCTCTGCCACCTCGCCCACTTCGAGTGCCTGTGCGAAGCGCGGATGGCGCACCAAGTCCGGATCGTCGAAATCGACCATCGAGACCATCTGTCCGGCCGGGGTCAGATCGAACGGACCGGGATAGAGGTTCGCCACCTGATCCGGCGGAAACAGCGTGAACCGCCGGCGCCCGACCAGCGTGACGGCGATGTTGTTCGACATGTCAAAATGCGCCGACGCGATCGTGCGGTTGCCGATCCAGATGCTGACCAGCGGCGGATGATCGATCAGCTGCCGGTCTCCAAAGGGCAGCGCCGCTTCGGCGCGCAGTCCGGGAAGATACTGGTCGATATCTGTCGAGCCCAGATAGATCGAGGGGGCGTCGGCGCTGCCGATCCCGGCAAGCAGCCGGTCGAGATAGTCCGATAGCGATCCGCGCTCACGAACAAAGTTCAGCTCTGTGCAATCGCCGATGTAGCCAAAGCGCCCGCCGATGCCCGGCTCGCCGACGAACGCCGTCACGGGACGTCCGCCATCGAACCGCTTGAGCCAGGCAATCGCCAGTTCGGGACCGGCTTGCCCTACAGCGACCAGCGGCAGATGCCGTGCAATGCCGCGCAGGATCGCCGGTCGGCCGCTTTCGATCAGTTCTGCAACGGGCAGCGTCGTTGCATCGGTTCCGTCGATCACACGCGTGCGGCGGGTGACTGCGGCGGGCATCGTGGTCAAGCGCCCTCGTCCAGGCGCGATCGCTTCGCCTGGATCAGCTGCTGGATATTGCCGAGCGACGCCGCCGCGAGCGTGGCGAGCCGCAGCTCGCCCGACCGGTGCAGCTTTTCCAGTATCTCACCGCCGAGCGCGGCGAGCGCTTCGACATCGACGACCTCTACGTCGGGAATTGTGAAGCGGCGGTCTTCGGTCACGTCGACGGTCAACGTGACCGGGGTGAGCAGCCCGGCCCGGTCGAGCCCGGCATAGCTCGACCCCGCCTGCTGCATGCCGTGATACAACAGCCGCAACACGCCGGAGACATGGTCGAGATACGGCGCATTGCCGCCATGCTCCAGGAACAGCGGCAAGCCGTCTTCCGCACCCACGCGCGGATCGTCGAGATCGACATGGATCATCGGCTCGCCCGGCATTCCGTCATCGCCTTCGCGCGCCTGGCCGATGGCAAAGGGTCCTCGCCGGTGGCTGGCCGGGACGTAGCGGCTGATCCAGCGATCATCCGCGAGATACAGATTCTCCCGTGAATCGAGGCCGAGCAGGGCATAGGCCTGGATCCCCGCCTCGCGCCGGCGGAACACGATCGCGAATTCGCGCTGCACTTCCTCGAACTCGACGGGAAATATCGGCGCCTGGTTGGCGGCATCGCCGAATGCTGCGCCCGCCAGCGGCTTCACGCGCAGCTGCGCGTGATCGACATTGTTGATCTGAACCTGATTCATCCGTGTCCGGCCTTGTTCCGTCCCGGGTCTAGCAGCACGTGGTCCGCCGATGAAAGAAAAAGGCCGCTGCATCGCATGCGGCGGCCTTTCTCCCCCCTTTTCCTCAGGCGTCGGCGCGTCCACGCCGCGCCATGTCGTCAGAAGCGATAGCGCGCGCCGAGATAGAAGCGCGGTTTCAACTCCTGCACATAGACGAGGTTGGTCTCGGTGCGGGCATATTGACGGAACGGTTCGCTGGTCAGATTGACCGCCTCGATCGACACGGCGAAACTGTCGCTGATGTCATAGCTGATATTGGCATCGAGCGTTCCGAACGTGTCGGTGAACAGCGGGTTGCGGTTGCCGCCCTGGTTGGTGCCCGACAGATATTTGTCGCGCCAGTTATAAGAGATCCGCGCCGACAAGCCGTTCTTGTCATAGATGCCGGTCAGGTTTGCACTGTCGCCGAGCCCGGTCAGCGCAAACACGTTGACGTTGGGGTCGGCATAGGGATCCACGTTCACGTCGCCGCTCACCATCGTGTACGACGCCGCCAGCCCGAAGCCGCTTTGGCCGAAGAAGTGCGTCCACGCCATTTCGAAGCCGTGGATATTGCCTTCGCGATTGTTGACCGGGCCGGAAATGGCGAAGTCGAACAGCGGGTCGTTTTCGTCTGGAGTGATATCCACCGCGGTGGCGAGGTTGTTGTAGAATGCGGTCCCGAGCTCGCCGGTGGCAGGGTCGATCCCGGCCTGGAACGCCGCCGACGCCGCGCCCTGATCGCCGCCATTCTGCACCAACAGCGCCGTGTAGGCGAACAGGTTGATGTCGCTCAGCGGAAGCCCATTGGTCGTCAGATAGTCGAGCGCGATGCCCGAGCGCGAGCCTGGAGCCCCCGATCCCGGATCGCGCAGACCGAACAGGTTGCCGTTGGTGACCTGCGTTCCGATGAAGTTACGGACATTCTTGTTGAAGAAGCCGATCGAGACGAAGCTCGAAGGCTTGTAATACCACTCCACCGAGACGTCGAAATTGTCCGATACCAGCGGCAGCAGCCCTGGGTCGCGAACATTGGCACCGGCCGCGGCCGCACCGAGCGCGGTCGGTCGGTTGGGCGCGCCTGCCGTCGCGGATGCGAACAGGTTTCCATAGTCGGCGCGTGCCAGCGTCCGGCTGAACGACGTGCGCGCGACCACGTCGTCGAGCACCTCGATGTTGAAATCGAGCGACGGCAACAGATTGTCGTATTCCGCTTTCTGGGTGATCGCATCACCGGCAGGCCCGCCCGCAACATAGAAGTCGTTGTCCGACGCCCAGTTGATCGACACCGGCACCGATTGCAGCGACACCGAGTTCACCCGGGTCTGTTCGTAGCGGACGCCGATCAGCGCATTCGCGCGACGTCCGGCAATGTCGCCGCCCCAGGCCAGCTGGCCATATACCGCCCAGGTCTTTTCGCTGACGGTATCGTCGTTCGAACCTTGCAGCGCGGTGTTCCGGCCCGGCACGTTCTCGTAGAAGGGCGAGAAGATGTTGAGCAGGTCGTTCGCATTTGCACGGAACGCCACCAGCGCCGAATCAGTCGAACCCGGATCATAGCGGTCGAATTTGCAGGTCAGGCAATAGGTCGACACGAGGTCGCCGGCCATCTGCTCGACGATGCCGGTGTCGCCAATGCCCCAATCGCCCAGCAGCTGCTGCGTGTTGGAACCGGCCGTCCGCATCCTCGCATCGACATAGTCGCCGCCGAAGTTGAAGCTGCTGTCGCCGCCCAGATCCCATTCGAAATCGGCACCGAACTGGTTGATCCGGGCTTCCTGCTCCTGGTTGATGACGCGAGCAATCTGCGTTCCCAGATCGCCGAGGTCGAGAACGCCATTGCAGTTGCCGCCGCGCCCGCCATTGGTCGCACTGCAATCGTCGATCGTTTCCGACTGCTGCGGAAAGCCGCTCGAGAAGTCGACCCGGTGACTGTCGCGGACCGGCGCACCGATCGCGAAGGTGACCGCGGACGACCCATTGGGGTTGTCGCCGACCGTCGTCGATTTCGAATGGTTGGCGTCGAGCGTCAGCGACAGCGCGTCGGCGAACTGCCAGCGGACATTGCCGCCGATCGAATACAGCTCGGTATCGGTGGCGAAGCTCTGTTGTTCATACCCCTTATCGGCGACCACCGATTCCGCCAGGATGATCGCGGTCTGCATCTGGTCGTTGTCGTCGAAGGTGACGTCGGTGAAGGGGCGCTGGAACCAGTTGGTCTGCTCGCTGCGCTGGTCGCGCAGCTTGTTGCGCGCATAGAGACCGTCGATCGTGAACTCGAGGGTTTCGGTCGGCTTGAACTGGATCACCGCCTGGCTGTTCAGCCTCTCGCGGCGATTCTCCGAGAACTGATACCGGCTGTCGTTCGGGATCTGCACATAGGGCGTCGTCGGCGTGTTGGTGATGTTGGTCGTCGGCGTGATGTACGTGCCGCCGGTGTTCAGGAAATCGGCCAGCGGCACGATGTTCCAATAGTTCGGGTTGGACTGGACAGACGCCGATTCGCGCAGCTGATAGCTGCCGAATACCGATACGCCGAACGTCTCGCTGGCGTTCTTCCAGTTGAGCAGACCAGACAATTCGGGAGTGATCTTGCTGACATCGCTTTCGGCGTCCTCGATCGAGCTGTCGTAGAGCGCCTTGGCGCCGATCGAACCCGAGAAACCGTCCTCACCCGCATCGAGGGGCCGACGCGTCACGACGTTGATCGCCGCGCCGATACCGCCCGAGGGGATGTTGGCGCGTCCCGTCTTGTAGACTTCCAGCCGCGACACGCCTTCCGACGCCAGATTCTGAAAATCGAACGAACGGCCGGTGCCCGCGGCGAACGCATTGCCGGTGCTGAGATCGATGGTGGTCGATGGCAGCTGGCGTCCGTTCAGAGTCACCAGGTTGAAGCCGCCACTGAAGCCGCGGACGGCGACCTGCGAGCCCTCGCCATTGGATCGGGTGATCGACACGCCGGTTACGCGCTGCAACGATTCGGCGAGGTTGGTGTCGGGGAACTTGCCGATATCCTCGGCGGAAATGGCATCAACCACACCGGCCGAGCTGCGCTTGATCTCGATCGCCTCGTCCAGCGCGGCGCGGATGCCGGTTACGACGATGTCTTCGCCAAACCCTTCGTCCTGGGCAGGAGGCGTCTGCGCACCGGTCGGATCGGCCTGCGCCACCGCCGGGTCGGGTTCGGTCTGGGCGAATGCGGTGCTAGGAATTGCGAGGTACGCAGCGACCGCGATCACGGATGCGGAACGCACGAGCACCGAACGGTGCAGCAAGATTGCCATTGATATCCCCTCCTGGCCGACCTCTTTATCGAGGCTTCAGCAACCGTTACGCCCGTTGCGGGACGCCGACTGTCTGGTAACGCTATCACCACCATCATGCTTGTCAAGTGTGCTGGCGTCGATTTGCCAAGGCGATCCGCGCAGTCGGCGCGGTTACGCGACCGACTGCGAAACTGCGGATCGGCATCCCGCTGGTCGACGACCTCAGCCGCACAGTGGCACGTGCCAGACCCACCCTCCGCGGTTGACGAGCGATTTACTCAGACTAATGATGTCGCAAAAGGCGTGTGGTCGGGAGAGTGATGATGAAAAGCGCGCTGGTTGCATCGCTTGTGATGATAGCGGTAACTTCGGCGCCGCCGGTCCGAGCACAGTCGGTTCAAGCGCGCGCGCAGGGCGCTAACCCCCTGATCCGGGACAAATTCACCGCAGATCCCGCGCCGCTGGTCGTCGGCGACCGGCTCTACCTCTATGTCGGTCATGACGAGGCGCAGCGCGACGAGATGTTCACGATGCGCGAATGGCTGGTCTATTCGACCAGCGACATGCGGTCCTGGACCGACCATGGCCCGATCCTGAACGTGGCGGACTTCAAATGGGCCAAGAAGGACGCCTGGGCGTCGCAGGCGATTGAGAAGGACGGCAAGTTCTGGTTCTACGCGGCCGTCGAGCATGACGACACCCATCCCGGCAAGGCGATCGCAGTTGCCGTGGCTGATTCCCCGACCGGGCCGTTCGTCGATGCCAAGGGGTCGGCGCTGATCACCAATCAGATGACGCCGAAGGGCACGCATAGCTGGGAGGATATCGACCCCACCGTCTTCACCGACGATGACGGCGCCAGCTGGATCGCGTGGGGCAACCGCAAGTGTTACATCGCCAGGCTCAAGCCCAACATGATCGAGATCGACGGTCCGATCACCGAGATCACACCGCCGCATTTCGAGGAGGGACCCTGGCTGCACAAGCGCGGCGCCCTCTATTACCTGACCTATGCCTCGCTCGACCGATCGAAGCACCGCGACGAGAAGATTTCTTATGCGACCGCGTCGTCGATTCAGGGGCCGTGGACCTATCGCGGCGAACTTACTGGCTCCGGCAGATACAGCTTCACCATCCATCCCGGCATCGCGCAATTCAAGGGGGACTGGTATCTGTTCCTCCACAATGCCGCGCTGTCGATCGGCGACCTCAATGGTGCGATCGGGCGGCGCGCGGTCACCGTCGAGCATCTCGCATACAACCCCGACGGCACGATGAAGCCGGTGGTCCAGACGGATGCCGGCATATCGGTTCCCCCCGCTGAGCCGCAGCATGCCCCCACACCCCCTTCCGGAGATTGATCCGATGCGCACCCAGACGCCACCATTCGGGTTGAGTTGGCTAAAGCCGCTGGCGATATGGCTGGCGGGAATGGCGGCCCTCGTCGGCGCAACTGCCGGCCCCGCCCTGGCGCAGGACGATCGGATGACCCCGATCGCCATTCCGGCTCAGCAAGACGCGATCCCGCTCGCCACCGGGCCACTGCCGGGAGCGACCGCGCCGGAAGCATGGCACAGCCAATATGGCAGCGTCTTCGCACGCAATGTCACCACCGCCACGCTCACGCCGTTCCTTCCCGACGCGGCCAAGGCGACCGGGGCGGCGGTGATCGTCGCGCCCGGCGGGGGATTCCGCTCGCTGTCGATGGAGAATGAAGGATGGGACGTCGCGCGTGCGCTGGCAGCGCGGGGCGTGGCGGCCTTTGTTCTCAAATATCGCCTGAACCAGACTCCGCAGGACCTGACCGCGTTCGCGACGTCGATGCGCGAGATGGTGTCGCGCGGCCCGCCGCGACGGTCGGACCCGCGTGCCGCTTTTGGCGAACTTGCCCCGCAGATCGCCGATGCCCGCGCCGCGTTCGCGCTGGTTCGCTCGCGCGCAGGCGAATGGCGCGTCGATCGCGACCGGATCGGCATGGTTGGATTTTCGGCCGGAGCGATGCTGACCATGGCGACCGCACTTGCGGGAGAGGATGCCAAGCCCGCCTTTATCGGCAACGTCTATGGCCCACTGGCCCCCGTAACGGTGCCCGCCGATGCGCCGCCGCTGTTCGTGGCGCTCGCTGCCGACGATCCCTTGTTCGGCAATAGCGGCTACGGGCTGATAGAAAGCTGGACGAAGGCGAAACGTCCGGTCGAGTTCCACCTGTACGAGCAAGGCGGACACGGATTCGGGATGTATCCGAAGGAAACCACCAGCACCGGCTGGTTCGATGCCTTCGCCCGGTGGCTGGCCATGCATGGCTATATGAGCGCGAAATAGCCGGCTCGGGATTCGGAAATCTGGCTGGGGCGGCAGGATTCGAACCTACGAATGGCGGCATCAAAAGCCGCTGCCTTACCACTTGGCGACGCCCCAGCATGATCGGCGAAGGGCGCTTATAGCCGCCTTGCGCGGTGATGGAAGAGGCAGATCGCCGTCGTCAGTCGACGCGCTCGACCCAGCCGTGCGGATCGGGCGCCTCGCCGCGCTGGATCGCGACCAGGCGGTCGCGCAGCGCCGAGGTGACGTCGCCGGGCCCGCCATTGCCGATGCGGAAATCGAGGTCGCGGCCGCGCACTGCGCCAACCGGCGTCACCACCGCGGCGGTGCCGCATGCCAGCGTCTCGCGCAGGTGCCCGCTCGCGGCATCGGCCTGCCATTCGTCGATGGCATAGGCACGCTCCTCGACCTGCAATCCCATGTCGGCGGCCAGCGTCAGGATCGAATCGCGCGTGATACCGGGCAGGATGGTACCGGTCAGCGGCGGCGTGACGATCCGGTTGTCGTCGAACACAAAAAACAGGTTCATGCCGCCAAGTTCCTCGACATAGCGGCACTCGCGCGCGTCGAGGAACACGACCTGGTCGCAGCCTTCGGCGATGCTCTCGGCCTGCGCGATCAGGCTGGCGGCATAGTTGCCGCCACATTTGGCGGCGCCGGTGCCGCCCGGCGCGGCGCGGCTATAATCCTGCGAGACCCAGATGCTGATCGCCGGCGCGCCACCCTTGAAATAGGGTCCTGCCGGCGATGCGATGACCAGATAATGATATTCCGTCGCCGGCTTGACGCCCAGGAACACCTCGCTCGCATACATGAACGGGCGAAGGTACAGCGCGCTCCCGGCCGCGGGTGGAATCCAGTCTCGATCCGCACGCACCAGCGCGCGCACCGACTCGAGGAACAGCGCGTCGGGCAATTCGGCCATGGCCATACGCTTTGCCGATGCACGGAACCGTGCGGCATTGGCGGCGGGACGGAACAGCGCGGCGCTGCCATCGGGGGTTCGGTACGCCTTCATCCCCTCGAATATCTGCTGTGCGTAATGCAGGCCCGATGTCGCGGGATCGAGCAACACAGGACCGCGCGGCATCACCCGCGCGTCGTACCAGCCCTGTCCCGCGCGATAGCGGATCGACACCATGTGATCGGTGAACGACTTGCCGAAACCGGGGTCGGCAAGGATTGCCGCGCGCGCGGCGGGATCGACCGGGGACGGGTTCGCTTCGACGGCGAATGGCTCGATCGGATCGGTCATCTTGCTCCCCTCCACGGCACTCCACGCGCAGTATCGGCGGGTGGTGCGGTTGCGCAGGACTAGGTCCGGTGGCAGAATAGGTCAACATGGCTGGCCAACCCGGACCTGATCCGCATCGCACCGAACCGCCGCGCACGGCATCGCCGCTGTTCCTGCGGGAACCCGAAATCCGCCGCGGGGTCGAACTGCTCTATTTCGGCTACAGCCACTTGACGCGGTCGGTCGACGCCAGCCTAGCCGAAGCCGGGCTTGGCCGGGCGCACCACCGTTCGCTCTATTTCATCGCCCGCCAGCCCGGCCTCACGGTCAGCCAGTTGCTGGCGCTGCTCGCGATCACCAAGCAATCGCTGGGACGGGTGCTGAGCGACCTCACCGAACGGGGCCTCGTCGAAATGCGCCCGGGCGAGCGCGATCGACGCCAGCGCCTGTTGCGGCTCACCCCTGAAGGCGCCGCGCTGGAGACCCAATTGTTCGAGATGCTGCGAGAACGGATGTCGAGCGCCTACTCCACTGCGGGGCAAGGCGCGGTCGGCGGTTTCTGGGCAGTCCTCGACGGGCTGATCCCCCCCGACGAGCGCCCCCGGATCGAGGCGCTCGGTCAGTAGGCGCGATCAGGCGACCTTGAAGCCTTCCTTGTTGACCGCACTGGTCAATGCCTTGTTCTTGGCTTCCGACAATTGCGCGCGCAGCGCCGGGAACAGCACCGTCTCCTCCTCGGTCATATGTTCCTCGATATCGGCGCGGAACTTGCGCACCTTCGCCAGATAATCGGGCGAGTCATTTGGCATGTTCTCCAACTCGTAGAGATACTGCTTGACGTAGCCATGCTCCTTGTTGAGCTCGTCGGCCTGCTCGATCTTGCCCGCCTCGCGCAGCGCGGGATAGATCACATTCTCTTCCTCGATCGCGTGCTTGGCCAAGGCGTGCTTCAGTTGCGCGAGCAGGATCGCGCGTTTGGTGGTGTTGCGCGCCTCGGTCGCTTCGAGCGCGTCGAAGATCTTGAGCGTCGCCTTGTGCTCGGCGGCAAGCGCGTCCGCCCAGTCGCCTGCCAGCATGCTAGGCGCCTGCACCGCCGCCTTGCGGCCGAGCATCGCCAGCATGCCGAGCGCCACGCCGGCGGTTGCGGCGCCGGCGATCAGGCCGAGATTGCTGTGCTGGTCATCCTTCGACACGAACTTGCCTTCGTCGTCGCGGGGCGGGGTGGTCGTGCTGGTCGACATGACTGCTCTCCTGTTGATCCGATTGGCTTGCAACGAGCGATCGGAAGGAGCGTTCCGGTCAGCCCCGGGCGGTGGCTGCCATCTCGACGTTACGGTCGCGCGCCGCGACCAGCGTGGCCTCCAGCAACCGCTCGAGCGCATTGTCCGCGTCGAGCACGTTCAATCCGGCGCGCGTCGAGCCTCCCTTGCTGGCGACGCGGTCGGCCAGCTCCGCGGGCGACACCTGCGCATCCGCGGCCAGGCGCGCGGCACCGTCGGTCGTCGCGACCGCGAGCCGCAGCGCAAGCTCGGCAGGCAGTCCCAGGCTATGCGCCGCGCCGGCCAGCGCATCGATGAAGCGATAGACGAACCCCGGTCCGCTTCCGGCCAGGGCGGTGACGAGATCGAACAAGGCCACATCATCGATCCATTCGACCAGGCCGAGCGGTGCCATCAATTCCGTCACCCGTTCGCGCGCCGCCGCGTCGGCGCTGGGGCTGCTCAAGGCCACCACGCCGCTGCCCAGCCGCACGGGCAGGTTGGGCATCGCCCGCACGATCGCGGTGGCATCGAAGCGCTCGGCCAGCGCGGCCTCCTCGACGCCCGCCAGGATCGACACCAGCAGTGGCAGCCGTCCGCGTCCGTCGAGCATCGGCGCAACCGCGTCGATCTGGTACGGCTTCACCGCCAATAGGAGGATATCGGGAAGCGGACCTTGCGGGAGCGCTGTCTCCACGCGAACGCCCTTGGGAACTTCAGCCGAGCTGCGAACGATGACCGTCACGTCGCCGGGGTCGAGCGCGCCAGCCCCGATCCAGCGCGCGAGCATCGCGCCGCCCATATTGCCACAACCGATCTGCCAAAGGCGGATCACGCTTCTCCCTGCGTCTCGATCAAGGCGGCGGCGATCGCGTCCTTGGGCGACTTGCCCCCCCACAGCACGAACTGGAATACCGGATAGAAGCGCTCGCATTCGTCGATCGCCGATTCGATCAGCAATTCGGCTTGCGCGAGCGACATCGTCGCTTCCTCGTCGCTGTCGATCATCGCAGCGTGGCGGTATAGGAGGATGCCGCTCGACGACCAAAGTTCGAAATGGCCGATCCACAATTGCTCGTTGACCAGCCCGATCGTCTCGTAGATCGCCGCGCGCCGTTCGTCGGCGACGCGAACATCGGGAAAGGCGAGAAACTGGAGGACGCTGTCGTCATCGCGCCAGATCGCGCGCAGTTCATATTCCGCCCAGCTGCCCTTGACCTTGGCGACGATCTCATCGTCGTCGCGGCTGTGGGTCCAGCCATGCGCGGCGTAATATTCCTCGAGCATATCGATCGGCGCGGCATCGTCGCGCTCGTCTTCGGCTTCATCGAGCATGGCATCGTCCTTTGCGGGGCAGTGCTGCCAGGCCCTTGGGTGCCGATGCCGGGACGACGTCGCAAGGCCCCGGCCGCGCAGACGACGAGAAAGCTGTGGAAAACACGGTAACCAAGAAGTTTACTGGCCCGCATTTCCTTTGAGCGTAGCTATCTCGGCCTTGAGCGCCTCGACCTCGTCGCGCGCGGCGGCCGCCATTGCCTTGACCGCCTCGAACTCGTCGCGGCTGACGAATTCCAGTCCGCCGATCCACTCGCGCGCACGCTCGCGCGCGGCGCTCTCGCCCTCGCGCGCCATCCCGGCGATCGTGCCGGCGGCGCCGTTCACGAATTTGGCCAGGTCGTCAAAGAGGCGGTTCTCGGTCTGCATGAGCGTCCTTTCGTCAAAGCTCGATTTGGGTGGACGACGCCTTGGGCACAAGGGCCTGTGCATTCGGGTTCATGCGGTGGATCGACCAGTTGAGCACGCCGGCAAAGCTGATCCAGACCAGATACGGCACCATCAGCCAAGCCGCGAGCGGACGGATACGGCCGAACGCCAGCGTCGTGGCGATCGCCGCCACGTCCATCGCGACGATGATCAGAAACGCGGCGAATACCGCCTGTGCGCCGAAAAAGGTCGGCGACCAGATCAGGTTGAGCGCGAGCTGGACGACGAACAACGTGATCGCCAGCCCGCGCCCGCGCGATCCGCGGGCATTGAGGATCACCGCGATCGCCAGCCCCATCAACAGATATAGCAGCGTCCAGGCGACGGGAAACAGCCAGCCCGGCGGAGTGATCGCAGGCTTGGCAAGCGCGACATACCACGGATTGTCCGACCCGCTCGGCACCAGCCGGGCTGAAACCAGTCCAAGCATCAGCACCGCCGGCACCGTCACGGCCGCCCAGCGGAACAACGACATGCGCAACTGGCCTTGGGACGCGATCTCGTTCACGAAGCTTCCTCTTCCCGCAACGTCTCGTCTTACGCGACACACTTCGTCGCACGCTCCATGCCGCGCGGGCCGAATAACGCAAGTCAATCCGTATCGGCTCGCTTGCGCGCAGCCACCAGGAATTCGCGATTGCCTTCGGGGCCGGTGATCGGACTTTCGGTGATGCCATCGACATCCCATCCGCTTGACTGAAGCCATTCGGATGCCGTCGCACAGACCCGGCGATGCACCTCGGCATCGCGGACCACTCCGCCCTTGCCGACCTCGCCGCGCTCCGCCTCGAACTGCGGCTTGATCAGCGCGACCAGCCGTCCCCCGGCCCGGACGAAGCCGAGCGGCACCGCCAGCACCTTGGCAAGCGCGATGAAGCTGGTATCGCACACCACCCAGTCGACCGGCTCGGCAATATGCGCTGGGGTCAGGATGCGGGCGCTGGTCTGTTCATGGACGATGACGCGCGCGTCCTGCCGCAGCTTCCATGCCAGCTGATTGGTGCCCGAATCGACCGCGTACACACGCGCCGCGCCGCGCGACAGCAGCACGTCGGTAAATCCACCGGTCGACGATCCGACGTCGATCGCGACGGCTCCTGCAGGATCGAGCACGAAATGATCGAGCGCATGCGCCAGCTTGATGCCGCCGCGCGAAACCCAGGGATGATCGCGGCCGCGCACGTCGAGTTCGGTGTCGTCCGGGACCGTCTGTCCCGGCTTGTCGATCTTGCGCGTCCCGGCGAACACCAGCCCGGCCATGATCAGCGCCTGAGCGCGCGTCCGGCTTTCGACGAGCCCGCGATCGACGAGCAACTGATCGACGCGAACTTTGGCCATGCCACGCCCATGCCGCGTCGTTCACTCTGCCGCAAGCGAGCTTCGCTTGAACGCCAAAGCCATTGCCTACTAAATTAGTAGGAATATAGCGATGGATGGGTGACGGCGCGGTCGTCGGCGTCCCCTAGAGCGACCGGAGACCGCGCCGCGCCTAGCACCAAGGAGATGGGTCATGGGCAATTTCTCTGACATCGATCCCGGTAACCCGGTGGTCTTGACCGTGCCGGGGCTCGGCGGATCCGGTCCGGCGCACTGGCAAAGCCTGTGGGAAGAGACGCGGCCCGATACCGCGCGAGTCGAACTGGGAATGTGGAACGCGCCGCACCGCAATGCCTGGGTTACAAAGCTCGATCAGGCGATTCGCGCCGCCGGTCGGCCCGTGGTCCTCGCCGCGCATTCGCTGGGGTGCCTCGCGGTCGCGTGGTGGGCGGAACTGGCCAGCCAGCCTTTCGGCTTTCCGGTCGCCGGCGCATTGCTTGTCGCACCCGCCGATGTCGATCGCGCCGATGCCCATCCCGACCTTTGCGCCTTCGCCCCCGCGCCTCGCAAGCTGTTGCCATTTCCGTCGATCCTGGTCGCGAGCAGCGACGATCCGTGGATCGACCTCTCCCGCGCCGATCAGCTCGCCGCGCAGTGGGGCAGCCACTTTGTCGATGCGGGACCGCAGGGACATCTCAACGCTACCAGCGGCATTGGCTGGTGGAGCGAGGGTCAGGCCTTGCTCGACCGAGTGATCGACAGCGCCGCGGTCGGCAAGGCCACGCGCTGGCGCTCGCGCGGCGACCATGCGCTGCTTGCGGTCAGCGCCACCGACGCGGCGCAGGCGCATTATCTGGGTTCTGACCGCTTCAGCTAGCCGCCGCGGCGGAGCGGGTCAGCGATCGAACGCGTCGTCCTGCCCGCTCAGCGCCCCGGCAAGCCGGGCCTCGTGCGCGACGACGGCAGCCGACCAGCGCGCGATTGTGCGGCGCGCATGCCGCCATGGCGAGCGCGCGCCGCCTGCCCGATCGGACGCGATGCGCAGCGACGGCTGCCGCTCCGTCAGCACGCTGCCGCCCCAATCTTCGGCCAGCGCCGCAAGGCGGCGGTCCTGGTCCGGCCGCGCGGCGCCTCCGACAAGGATAGCGGGAAATGGCAAGCGCAGCCGCGGCGACGCGAAGCGCTCCTGCTCGGCGTCGCTCGCATCTTCGGGCGCGAACAGCACCGCACCGGCCACGCGCGCTACCGACTGGCTCGGCGAAAGCCGCGCCCACCACGCTGCCGCGAGGCAGCCGACGCCCGAAGCGACCAGCAGGACAGCGCGATCCGCCTGCGCCACAGCCTGGTCGAGATGCACGCCCAGCATGTTGCGCGCCGCGGTGCCCTCGCCCTGAAAATCGATATGACGATCGCCGCGTGCGGGCCAGCCGAACGCCGTCTGCCAGGCGGGCGCATCGCCGCGGCACCCGCCGATCGTCACGATCGCATGCTCCGATCCGCGAAACAGTGCGAGGTCCATGGCTATCCTCCAGCGGTCACGTGACCGGATCCGGAGCATATCCCCATTCAATCACTATGCAATAGCGATGCGCCACTGCGCCCGTCCACCGCGACCGCCGGCCCGCCCCTGTCGGACGGCATTCCAACGATGCGAAGAAAAAATGGTGCTGCCGGTGAGGATTGAACTCACGACCTCAGCCTTACCAAGGATGCGCTCTACCACTGAGCTACGGCAGCACTCGCCGCTACCGTTTCCGGGCGGGAGGGGCCTATGTGCAGGGGGAGCCCCGATTGTCAAGCAGATGCGCGGCGCAGTAAGGTGCGCGGATGGAGACCAGCGAACAACGTGCCGAGCGCTTGGCCAAGGCGCTGCGCGACAATCTTCGCCGCCGCAAGGCGCAGGCCCGCGCCGCGCAGGGCGAGCCCGTGCCAGCCCCCACGCGCGACGACTGACCCGATCATAGCGGCGCGCATTTCGCTTCTAACCAGGCCCGATCGTCGGCGCCCAGCTCTGGCGCGATGCGGCGCAGCGTTTCGGCATGATAGGCATTCAACCATTCGCGCTCGTCGGCGGTGAGCAAGTCCGGCTCGATCAGATCGCGCTCGATCGGCACGAAGGTGAGTGTCTCGAACCCCAGCATCGGCTGTTCGGCGCCGTCGATCCGGCGCTGCTCGACCAGGATCAGGTTCTCGATGCGAATGCCGTATTCGCCTGCCTTGTAATAGCCCGGCTCGTTCGACAGGAACATGCCGGCGCGCAGCGGTTCGGTCGGGCCCCCGCCGGGATAATTGGGTGCGGCGATGCGCTGCGGCCCCTCGTGCACCGACAGGAACGCGCCGACGCCATGGCCGGTGCCGTGCGGGTAATCGAGCCCGATCTCCCACAAGGGCTGCCGCGCCAGCACGTCGATCTGTCCGCCCACCGTGCCCTCGGGAAACACGACGCGGCTGATCGCAATCATGCCCTTGAGCACGCGGGTGAAGCGGTTGCGCATCTCGTCGGTCGGCGGCCCGACCGGGACGACGCGGGTGATGTCGGTGGTGCCGTCGACATATTGCCCGCCCGAATCGATCAGGAACAACCCCGGCTCGATCGGGGCATTCGATTCCTCGGTGACATGGTAATGCGGGATCGCGCCGTGCGCGCCGGCGCCGGAAATGCTGTCGAACGACAGATCCTTGAGCGCGCCGGTGGCCTTGCGGAATTCCTCCAGCTTCGCCGCCGCCGATAGCTCGGTCTGCCCCCCCTTGGGCGCTTCGCCCTCGATCCAGCGCAGGAACCGCACCATCGCCGCCCCGTCGCGCACCTGTGCGGCGCGGTGGCCGGCGATCTCGACATCGTTCTTGATCGCCTTGGCCAGCAGCGCCGGGTCGCGCACTCCGATCACCTTGGCCCCGCCCGCCTCGAGCGCGTCGAAGATCGCCGCAACCGCGCCGCCGGGGTCAGCCGCGACCCGCTTGCCCGCGAATTGCCCCAAGGCACCGGCGAAAGCGGTGCGGTCGTGGACGCGCACCGCGTTGCCGAGATGCTGGCGGACGGCATCGGTCAGCTTCTTGGGCGCGACGAACAGATCGGCGGTGGCATCGGCGTGAAGGATCGCGCAGGCGAGCGCGACCGGGGTTCGCGGCACGTCGGCACCGCGGACGTTGAACGCCCATGCGATCGAATCGAGCGCGGTCAGCACCACCGCGTCGGCGCGGCGCTCGCTCAGCCATTCGGCGATATCGCCGCGCTTTTCCGCCGCCGACTTGCCGGCCACCGCGTCCGGCTGGACGGCGAGCGTCGCGGCGGACGGCACAGGACGGTCGCGCCATATCGCATCGATCGGATTGACATCGACGGCGACGAGCTCGGCCCCGCGCTCGGCAAGCGCCTTGCGCGCTTCGTCGACCCAGGCGCGGCTGTGCAGCCAGGGATCATAGCCGATCCGACCACCATCGGGCGCATGCTGTCCAAGCCAATCGGTGAGGCTGGTCTGCGGCACCGCGACATAGCGCCAGTGCGCGGCATCGACCTGTTCGCGCACCTGCAGCGTATAGCGCCCGTCGGTAAAGATCGCCGCCTGCTCGGGCAGCACCACCGCGTTGCCGGCCGAGCCCTGGAAACCGGTCAGCCAGCCGAGCCGCTGGGCATAGTCGCCGACATATTCCGACAGATGCTCGTCGGTGAGCGGCACGACGAAGCCGTCGAGCTGCTGCGCCGCAAGCTGGGTGCGCAGGGCGGCAAGGCGGTCGGCATGGGTCGACATGAATACTCCTTCGATTCGGCCCCGACGCCGCCGCCGGTCCGGGGCGAAGTCGAGAATGTTGAGACATGCTGTCACCTTCGGCGGCACCTCAGGATCGGTGCGGGCGTGGCTGTCGTCTCGGTCGCGATCGACCTAATCATACCCGATCCCGTTACGCCAGTCGCCGACGCTGCTCGACTTGGCGCGAAGCAAGGCGCTAGGGATGCGGGCATGACGCTTCCCCCTCCCCCCGTTGCCGCCGCTCGTCCCCATTCTATCACCCACCACGGCGTCACCATCGACGACCCTTATGCCTGGCTGAAGGACGCGGGCTATCCCAAGGTCGAGCATGCCGAGATCCTCGACTATCTCAAGGCCGAGAACGCCTATTACGAAGCGGTGATGGCGCCGCATGCGGCGCTGACCGATACCTTGTTCAAGGAGATGCGCGGGCGCATCAAGGAGGACGAATCGACGGTCCCGCAGAAGGATGGCGACTGGCTGTACTGGACCGCATTCGAGACCGGCGGCGAATATCGCAAATGGTGGCGGCGGCCGGTCGGTGCGGAACCGGGCGAGGCCGACGAACTGATCCTCGACGAGCCGGCGCTGGCGGAGGGAAAAGAATATTTCTCGCTCGGCGCGCTCTCGGTGAGCCCGGACGGCCGGCTGCTTGCCTTTGCCTATGACGACACCGGATCGGAACGGTTCGAGGGACATGTCAAGGACCTGACCACCGGCGAACTGCTCTCGGACGTGGTGCCGGGCATACTGTCGGAAATGGTGTGGACGCAGGATTCGGGCGGCTTCCTCTATTGCCCCGCCAATGACCAGTGGCGCACCGACCGCGCCTGCTGGCACAAACTGGGTACCGCCACAGTCGACGATGCGGTGCTCTACCGCGAGGCCGACGAAGGCTTCCGCGTGACGGTCGGCGAGACGCAGTCGCGGCGGTTCCTGGTGATCGCGACGGGCGACCACGTCACCAGCGAAGTCTATCTGCTCCCCGCCGGCGACCCCGCCGCCGGCCCGTTGCTGGTCGCGCCGCGCCGGGTCGGGCGCGAATATGATGTCGACGAGCATGACGGCACCTTGTTCATCCACACCAACGACATGCATCCCAATTTCCGGCTGGTGACCGCGCCGGTCGAGGCGCCGGGCGACTGGACCGAACTGATCGGGCCCTCTCCAGACTTCTACATGACCGGGATCGTCACCTTTGCCGATTTCTTCGTGGTCGAGGGGCGCGACCGCGGGCTCGATCAGATCTGGCTGCACCGCTATGACGGCCGCGCGCCGACGCTGATCCCCTTTCCCGAAGCGAGCTATGTCGCGGGCGTCGGCGACAATCCCGAATATGCGATCGATACGCTCAGGCTCGGCTATGAATCGATGGTTACACCGGGAACCGTGTACGACTATGACGTGACGAGCGGCGCGCTCACCACGCTCAAGGTCCAGGAAATCCCCAGCGGCTACGACCCCGCCGGATACGCCACCGAGCGGCTCGAGATTACCGCGCGCGACGGGACGCAGGTGCCGTGCTCGATCGTGTATCCCGCCGGCTTCCCACGCGATGGCTCGGGCAAGCTCTATCTCTATGCCTATGGCGCTTATGGCTATGCGGTGCCGCCGGGCTTCTCGACCAGCCGCATGTCGTTCCTCGACCGCGGCGTCGCGTTCGCGATCGCGCATATCCGCGGCGGCGATGACTTGGGCCAGCAATGGTATCTCGACGGCAAGCTCGACAAGCGCGCCAACACGTTCAACGATTTTGTCGACGTCGCCAGGGGGCTGATCGAGCGCGGTTTCACCTCGGCGGGCAACATCGCCATCGCCGGGCGCTCGGCAGGCGGCGAGCTGATGGGGGCGGTGGTCAATTCGGATCCCGAGCTGTGGCGGGTCGCGGTGATCGACGTGCCCTTCGTCGACGTGCTCAATACCATGCTCGACGACAGCCTGCCGCTGACGCCGGGCGAGTGGCCCGAATGGGGCAATCCTATCACCGATCCGGCGGCGTTCGAGCTGATCCGATCCTATTCGCCGTATGACAATGTAAAGGCGCAGGATTATCCGGCCCTGTACATCTCGGGCGGGCTCAACGATCCGCGCGTGACCTATTGGGAGCCGGCGAAGTTCGCAGCGAAGCTGCGCGCGATGAAGACCGACGATCACGTGCTGGTGCTCAAGACCAACATGGGCGCCGGACATGGCGGCAAATCGGGCCGCTGGACGTCGCTTAAGGAATCCGCCGAGGAAATGGCATTCGTGCTGTGGCAACTGGGGATGGCGGAGTAGCGCTTGGCCCCTGGACCGGGATTGTGGGCATCGTACGAAAAAGGGCGGCGGGATCGCTCCCGCCGCCGTCTCGTTCAGCTCCGGATGCGCTTAGAAGTGCGCGATCAGGCCCGCCATCGGGCGGAAGCTGTTGAAATCGCCGAACGTGTTCGCCTCGAGACGCAGCCGTACGCCGCTGTTGCCGGTAACGCCGCCCAGGCCGATGTCCTTCGGGCCGACTTCCATGCCGATACCATAGGTGATGTCATGGAAATCCGGGCTGTCCTCGCCGAGGCGGTCGAAATTGACCCACTGATAGCCGACCTTGCCATAGAACATGCCGCTGTCACCGGTGCGGATGCCGAAACGGCCGGCCGCGCCATACTGCCAGTCGATGTCGCCTTCGACACCCTTGGCAGCATTACCCTCGGCACCGACGAACACGGGGCCGAGCGGCACGTTGATGCCGGCGACGCCCTGCACCAGCGTGCCCTTCAGGTTTTCGTTGGGGAAGCGGGGGATGCCGGCCTCGGTATTTTCGCTGTCGAAGAACTCGTACCCACCCATCACGCCGACGTAAGGCTCGATGCCGAACGCGGGGGTGCCATCGGGCGCAGTCGCGCCATCGACCGGTGCAGCCGTTTCATAGCTGTCCTGCGCAAAGGCGACGGAGGGTGCGGCCACGGCGATAGCCGCCGCGGCGAGAAGACCATAACGCATGGGATTACCTCGTTTGTTGAAACTGGTGGCGGCCGTGGCCGCCGGCTGGAGCGCTGGCGTTCAGCGATCCGGTGGGAGCATAAAGCTCGGACCGGCGGCTTGGTTGCGCCGCAGCGCAACAAATCTGTCATCAATTACCCCCTGTTGCCCCCGTGCAACGGTTTATGAACGCTGGATAAACAACTTCGCTGCATTGCGGCATAAACATGGCGGCGCTGCCCAATACCGGCCACTTTGTGGTACGACCTAGCGCGCGCCATACGCTAGCCGGATCGATCGAACGCACTTTCGCCGCCGGCCGCTCCCGACTATGTACGCCCGCTATGACCTTGCTCGCCCCGCCCCTGCCCCGTGTGTCGCGGCGCGTGACGTCCCATCGGCGGCAGGGGCTGATCGGCATGACGCTGGCGGCGGCAATCTGCGGCGGTTGGCTGGCGGTGCACCTCCTGGCGATGTTCTTGGTGACGGTTTCGTTGGCGACCCTTCCGCTGGTGGTCGCGCTGGCCGTGCTCCAGACCTGGCTGTCGGTCGGGATGTTCATCGTTGCGCACGATGCGATGCACGGATCGCTGGCGCCCGGCCATCCGCAGGTCAACGCGCGTGTCGGCGCATTGCTGCTGATGCTGTATGCCGGGTTTGGCTGGGCGCGGATGCGCGACGCCCATTTCGAGCATCACCGCCATTCGGGAAGCGCACGCGATCCCGATTTCGACGCCGCGCATCCGCGCAGCCCGGCGCGCTGGTACTGGACGTTCCTGATGCGCTATTTCGGGTGGCAATCGACGCTGTACGTGACGGTCGTGGTGCAATTCTATTGGTGGGTGGCGGGCGTGCCGCTCGCCAATCTGCTGCTGCTCTATGCGCTGCCCGCGATCCTGTCGTCGATCCAGCTCTTCTATTTCGGCACCTATCGGCCGCACGCCCATGACGACACGGGGTTCGCCGACCGGCACAATGCGCGCAGCGAAGCCTTCGGGCCGCTGGTGAGCCTCGCCACCTGTTTCCATTTCGGCTATCATCACGAACACCATGTGAGCCCCAACGTGCCGTGGTGGGCGCTTCCCGCGGTTCGCCGCGCGGCGCTTCGGGACGGAGCCCTGCAATGACTGCGTTCGAGAAGATCGCCACCGTCGTCGCCGCCATCGCCTTCATGGAATTCTTCGCCTGGAGCGTGCACAAATACGTCATGCACGGCTGGGGCTGGGGCTGGCATCGCGACCATCACGAACCGCACGACCACGCGCTCGAGCGCAACGACCTGTACGCGGTGGTGTTCGCCGGCATCGTCATGACGATGTTCGCAGCGAGCTATGCGTGGCCCGACGCGGGATGGTCCTATCCCCTGCACTGGATCGCGGTCGGCATCACGCTGTACGGGGCGATCTACGCCTTCATCCATGACGGCCTCGTCCACCAGCGCTTCTTTCGCTGGGTACCAAAGCGCGGCTATGCCAAGCGGCTGGTGCAGGCGCACAAGCTCCACCACGCGACGATCGGCAAGGAAGGCGGCGTGAGCTTCGGCTTCATCCTTGCGCCCGATCCGCAGCGGCTGAAGGCGGAGCTCAAACGCCAGAAGACCGCGGGCATCGCGGTGGTGCGACCGGCGGCGGTGGACTGACGCGCGAAGCGGCTATTTCACCGCCAGCGCCCGGTCGAGGAACGCGGCGCTGTCCTCCAGCACCGGTCCCTTGCCCCGGAACGGCTTCGACAGCGCCATGACGACTTCTTCATGGCTAAGGTCGGGATAGTCGCGCAGTTCGACCGGTGCGCCAAGCGACTTGAGCTTCGCCGCGAGGTTCACCGAATTGCGCTTGCGCACGACGGTATCGGCATCGCTCGTCACCAGCAGCAGCGGTGGCGAATCGGCGCGGGCGAAGCTGATCGGCTGCGTCGCGAGCGGGTCGGGCGCCTGTGCCATCGCGTCGATCGCGCGCGGCGAATCGAAGGGATAGAAATCATACGGCCCGCTCAGGCCGACCCCGGCCTTGATCGTGTCCGGTCCCAGCCCCTCGGAAGCCAGATAGCTGCGGTCGAGGGCGAGCATCGCCACCGTATATGCGCCCGCCGAATGCCCCATCAGTGCGATCCGGCCGGGGTCGCCGCCAAATTGCGCCACGCGGTCATGCGTCCATTTCACCGCCTGCGCGCCATCGACGACGAACGCGGGAAAGTGGACGTCGGGTACCTTGCGATAGTCGGGCACCACCACGACGAACCCGCGTTCCGCCAGCGCGCGTGCGGCAAAGCCATACTCGGCGCGCTTTCCCGAAACCCAGCCGCCGCCATAGAAGAATATCACCACCGGGCGCGGGCCTTCCGCGGTCGCCTCCGGCCGCCAGACGTCGAGCCGCTGGCCGTGGTCGCCGAACGCGACCGCTTCGGCAATACGCGTGACGCCGCTGCCGCTTCCCGACAGCTGATCATAGCGGTTGAGCAGTCCGGGCGGCGAACAGGCCGACGCCAGAAGGACGAGCAGCGCCGAGGCTGCCCTGCGGATCAAGCCACGTACCGCGCGGTGGTCTTGGCGGCGATCTCGTCGGCGGTGACGCCCGGTGCCATCTCGATCAGCCGGAACGGGTTGTCGTGATCGGCGCGCTGGAAAACCGCCAGGTCGGTGACGATCATGTCGACGACATTGCGCCCGGTCAGCGGCAGCGTGCATTCGGGAATGAACTTGGGCTCGCCGTGCTTGGACGTATGCTCCATCACAACGATGATCTTCTTGACCCCGGCGACGAGGTCCATCGCGCCGCCCATCCCCTTGATCATCTTGCCCGGGATCATCCAGTTGGCGATGTCGCCATTCTCGGCGACTTCCATCGCGCCGAGCACGGTCAGGTCGATATGCCCACCGCGGATCATCGCGAAACTGTCGGCGCTGGAGAAATACGCCGATTGCGGCAGCTCGCTGATCGTCTGCTTGCCGGCGTTGATCAGGTCGGGATCTTCCTCGCCTGCCAGCGGAAACGGACCGATGCCAAGCATCCCGTTTTCCGATTGCAGCGTCACCTCGACGCCATCGGGAATATGATTGGCCACCAGCGTCGGAATGCCGATGCCGAGATTGACGTAGAAGCCGTCGCGCAATTCACGCGCCGCGCGCGCCGCCATCTCGTCGCGGGTCCATGCCATCGTCACTGTCCTCCGGCCGGATCGGCCCATCGCTTGTCGGCGGGAAATACGTCGTCATACCCGCCCTGCAGGCCGGTTCCGTAAACGGGATTGGGCAGCATGAACCAGCCTTGCCCCCATAGAATTTCAAGCTCTCGCCCCTGGATCGCGGCGCGGCGGGCAGCAAGTCCGGTGCCCGGAGCATTGAACAGATCGCTGAAGTCGCCGAGCTGGTCGCCGACCATCGCAATGACGCAATATTTGTCGGCGATCCGCGCGCGGCGCGCGTCCTTGCCGCTGCCGGGGCCCGCATCCCCCTTGAGCCACAGCGTATCGAGGTGCACTGGCGTGCCCAGCCCGGCGCCTGCGATCGCCGCCGCGGTCTGGCTTGCGTTGGCGTTTGAGCGGTTCGAATTGAACACCACCGCGATGTCGGCTCGGCGCGCTACCGCGATTGCTTCCAGCGCGCCCGGAACCGGCGCGACCCCGCGCGTTCCGGTCTTTTCCCAGCGATCCCAGCGCAGCGGATCATAGCCGGTGCCGCGCCGCGCCTCGTCCTGTTCATAGCCCAGGTTGAGCAACGCGGTTTCATCGACGTCGAGCACCAGCGCCAGCGGCTTGTCGCCGCACGGCACGAAACGCGGGGCGGCGAGCGTCGAACCCGGCGCCAACACCACCGACGGCACATCATGGCCGATCTCGCGGTCGCTGCTCCGCGCGATCAGGAAATTGGCGAGCGCCATGTACGATTGCAGGCTGAGCGCGGCCGCCTCCCCCGATCCGTAGAGGTATTGCATGCCCGGCGGCACGGTCGGCTCGGGCGGAGGCCCGGCGGCGATCGCGGCATCGAGTGCAGCCTTTGGCACCAGCCGCGGCGCATTGGCCGGGGGTTCGCGGTCGCCATCGCCCAGAAAACGCTTGCCCGCGATCGCGCTGCCCGCAAGCGCGGGCACGGCCGCGGCGACGCATCCCTGCAGGGCAAACGCGGCGCAGGCCAGCGGGACGAGCCGGAGCAGCGTCACGCCGCGGCCGGTTCGCGCACGGTGCGGAACTCGATCTTCTTGTCGTACGGGCTGCCGACGATCATTCGCTTCACATAGATGCCGGGCAAATGGATTGTGTCCGGGTCGAGCGATCCGACCGGCACCACTTCCTCCACCTCGGCGACGCAGATGTCGGCGGCGGTCGCCATCGGCTGATTGAAATTGCGCGCGGTCTTGCGAAAGATCAGGTTCCCCGCCTCATCCGCCTTCCACCCCTTGATGATCGACAAGTCGGCGCGAATGCCGCGCTCGAGGATATACTCCTCCCCGTCGAAGACCTTCACTTCCTTTCCCTCGGCGACCTGGGTGCCAACGCCGGTCTTGGTGTAGAAGCCGGGAATGCCCGCGCCGCCTGCCCGGCAGCGCTCGGCGAGCGTCCCTTGCGGACAGAATTCGACCTCCAGCTCGCCCGCCAGATACTGCCGCTCGAACTCCTTGTTCTCGCCGACGTACGACGAGATCATCTTTCTGACCTGGCGCGACCGCAGCAACTTGCCGAGCCCTTCATTGTCGATCCCGGCATTGTTGCTGGCGATCGTCAGGTCACGGACGCCCGACGCCTGGATCGCGTCGATCAGCCGCTCGGGGATGCCGCACAGTCCGAAGCCGCCAGCACACAGCGTCATGCCGTCGCGCAGCAGGCCCTCGAGCGCGGCCTCGGCAGTGGGATAGAGCTTGTTCATCGCGGCGATTCTCCGTTCGTGCCGGCACTACCGGGCGGCGGGTTGGCGGGTCAAGTTGGGTGCCCATGCTCGACTCCGCGCACCGCGACGCTAAGGCGAGGGCAAGGAGACTCTCGCATGACCAAGCGCAATGGCGGCCGCATCCTCGTCGACAATCTGGTGGCGCAGGGGTGCGACCGCATCTTCCAGGTGCCTGGCGAGAGCTTCCTCGCGGTACTCGACGCACTGACCGACACGCCAGCGATCGACGTGGTGACGTGCCGGCAGGAGGGCGGCGTGACCTTCATGGCATCGGCGGACGGCAAGCTGACGCAGCGGCCGGGCGTCGCCTTCGTCACGCGCGGTCCGGGGGCGACCAATGCGTCGATCGGCGTTCATGTCGCGATGCAGGACTCGCTGCCGATGATCCTGTTCATCGGCGACATCGACCGCGGCACCCGCCACCGCGAGGCGTTTCAGGAAATCGATTTCGAGGCGATGTATGCCCCCATCGCCAAATGGGCGGCGCGGATCGACGACGCGGCGCGTATCCCCGAATATGTCGCGCGCGCCTATGCCACAGCGATGAACGGGCGGCCGGGGCCGGTGGTGCTGGCGCTGCCCGAGGACATGCTGCTCGACACGGTCGAGGCAGTCGACCGCCCGCGGATCGAGAAGGTTCGGCAGGCCCCCGACGCCGAAGCGATGGCGCGGCTGGTCGAGATGCTCGGCACGGCGATGAACCCGATCGCGATCGTCGGCGGCGCGGGCTGGTGCGGCGGCACCGCGACGGCGTTTGCGCAGGCGGCCGAGCGGATCGGGATGCCGGTCGCCGCCGCGTTCCGACAGCAGGATTCGGTGCCGAACACCATGCCGGTCTATGCGGGCAATCTCGGCTACGGCCCCTGCCCCACCTTGCCCAAGCGCGTGAAGGAGGCCGACCTGCTGCTGGTGATCGGCGCGCGGATGGGCGAGGCCACCACCGACGGCTACACGCTGGTGACGCCCGAGCATCCCGGACAAAAGCTGATCCACGTCCATCCCGACCCGGAGGAGCTGGAGCGCGTCTATCGCACCGACCTCGCGATCTGCGCCGACATGCGCAGTTTCGCCAGCGCGCTGGGTGCGCTGCCCGGCCTGCCGCGCTTCGAGACGGGCGCCGACGTCCATGCCGAATGGCTCGGCTGGTCCGATCCGCAGCCGCGCGAAGGCGTCGCCATGGACCTGGGACCCTGCGTCGCGGCGATGCGCGAGATGCTGCCGGCGGACACGATCATCTGCAACGGCGCGGGCAATTTCTCGGCGTGGTGGCACCGCTACTGGCGCTATGCCGGACCGTGTTCGCAGCTGGCGCCGACCGCCGGAGCGATGGGCTACGGCGTTCCGGCCGCTGTGGCCGCCGCCCTGCGCGAACCGGGGCGGATGGTGGCGGCGATGGCGGGCGACGGCGATTTCCTGATGAACGGACAGGAGCTAGCGACCGCCGTCCAGCATGGCGCGCAGCTGATCGTCGTCATCGTCGACAATTCGGGCTACGGCACGATCCGGATGCATCAGGAACGCGAGTTTCCGGGGCGGGTGAGTGCGACGCGACTGAGCAATCCAGACTTTGCGGCGCTGGCCAAGGCCTATGGCTGCTGGTCCGAAGCGGTGACGGCGACCGCCGAGTTCGCGCCTGCGCTCGAGCGGGCGATGGGCCAGCCGGGGGTGCGCGTGCTGCATGTGAAGACCGATATCGAGGTCATCAATCCCGGCACGACGATCAGCGCGATCCGGAGCCGGTAACGCCTACAACCCCACCAGATTGTTGAGGTTGATGATCGGCAGCAGGATCGCCAGGACCATCATCAGCACCAGCCCGCCCATCAGCAGCAGCACCATCGGTTCGACCAGCGCCACGAGGGTCGCGACCTGCGCATCGAGCTCGCGTTCGAGTTCGCCCGCCGCGCGGCCGAGCGCGGGCGCCAGCTTGCCCGATTGCTCGCCCGAGGCGACGATCGCGACCAGCATCGTCGGAAACACGCCCGATTCGGTCATCGCCGCGCGCAAGGAAACGCCTTCGCGCACGCGCACGCCGACCTGGAACGCCTTTTGCCGGACATGCAGGTTGGGCGTCACCGCCGCCGCCGCCTGCAGCGCCTCGACCAGCGGCACCGCGCTTTCGACCAAGGTCGCGAGGCTGCCGGCGAAGCGCGAGGCGTTGAACTGTTTGGAAAAGCGCCGGAACGGCAGCCGCTCGTTGAAATTGCGGTGGATGCGCAGGCGATTGGCGGGCTTCTGCGACCAGCGATTGAACACGATATAGCCGACCAGCATCGCCAGCAGCAGGTACAGCCCGTAATTCTGGAGAAACGCGCTGATCGCGATCAGCGCGCGGGTCAGGAACGGCAGTTCGGCGCCGCGCGACACGAACACGCGGACGATGTCGGGGACGACATAGACCATCAGCAGCACCATCATGCCGACCGACACCACCGCCAGCAGCGCAGGATACATCAGCGCCAGCTGCAGCTTCTGGCCATTGGCCTGCCGCGTCTCGACGAAATTGGCGAGGTGGTTGAGCACGTGGGTGAGCTTGCCCGACTGTTCCCCGGCCGCGACCGACGCGCGGTAGAACTCGGGGAATGCCTTGGGATGCAGCGCCAGTGCCGAAGCAAAGCTGCGCCCGTCGAGGATCGAACCGCGCACGTCGGTCATCAGCGCCGATACGGCGGGTGCTTCGGACTGCGCCGCGACCAGCCGCAACGCTTCCTCGACCGGAATGTCGGAGCCGACCAGCGTCGCGATCTGGCGCGTCACCGTCGACAATTGCCGGGCCGAGATGCGGTTGCGCCGAAAGCCGGGCAGCTTGATCGTGCCGATCGATGCGGTCTTGTCGGCAGCGACCTCGACCGACAGCGGCAGCAGCGCCTGTTCGCGCAGCGCCGCGCGCGCGGCGGCAGGCGACGATGCCTCGATCATCCCCTTCTTCTGCGCACCGCTGCGATCCGCAGCGCGATAGGCGAACGCAGTCATCTTGGATTCCTGCCGTTTGCGGGGGTGAAGTGGACAAAGTGGAGACTAACCATCGCAATTTCCCACGGCGGGCAAAGCGGGGCGTGCAAGCAGTCCGGGGTGAAGGATGCAGAGCAGATCATCGCCTGAGCCTAAGCACAAAAGCAGGGGTGTAGGACAGCGCCGAGTGCGGCGCGCTTGCCGATCGCGCCGGTTGCCGCGAAGCTGTCGGTGATGCCGCCCCCTTCCCCTCACCCCGCCGCGCCCAGGCGCGTGCTGGTGCTCGGCGCGACCGGCACGATCGGGCGTGCGGTGGTGCAAGCGCTGGTCGCGCGCGGGGATGCGGTCGTGGCGGTGGTGCGGCCCGGCGCTGTGTTCGATCCGCACCAGGCACAAGGAGCCATCATCCGCGTCGCCGACGTCACCGATCCCCAATCGCTGGCGCGCGACGGCATCGCCGGCGAGGCGTTCGACGCGGTGATCTCGTGTCTCGCCTCGCGCAGCGGTGCGCCCGGTGACGCCTGGGCGATCGACCATGACGCGCAGCAGGTCGTGCTGGCGGCAGCCAAGGCAGCGGGAATTCCCCATTTCGTCCTGTTGTCGGCGATCTGCGTCCAGAAGCCGCGGCTCGCCTTCCAGCACGCGAAGCTGGCGTTCGAGGCGTCGCTGATCGCTTCGGGGCTGCGCTGGTCAATCGTGCGCCCGACCGCCTATTTCAAATCGCTTTCGGGGCAGGTCGCCCGGGTAGCGGCGGGCAAGCCGTATCTGCTGTTCGGCGACGGGTCGCTTACTGCGTGCAAGCCGATCAGCGACCGCGACTGCGCGGATTTCCTTGCCGATTGCCTGATCGACCCGGCGCGCTGGAACCGGGTGCTGCCGATCGGCGGCCCCGGTCCGGCAACGACGCCGCGCGAGCAGGGCGAGGCGCTGTTCGCGCTGCTCGGCACGCCGCCGAGGTTCCGCCGGGTGCCGGTTGAGCTGCTCGATATGATCGGCGCCGCGCTGGAGACGCTGGGGCGCATCGTTCCCAGCCTCTCCGCCAAGGCCGAACTTGCGCGAATCGGACGCTATTACGCGACCGAGTCGATGCTGGTGCTCGATCCGGACACCGGTCGTTACGATGCCGGCGCGACGCCGGAGACGGGATCTGAAACGCTTGCCGACTATCATGCGGCGCTGCTGCGCGGCACGGAACATGCCGAACGCGGCGCGCATGCGGTATTCAAAGATAGTATCACCTGAGACCAGGTTGGCGGCAGCGCCTTATCGCGCTAGAACGCCCACAACGAAACAGAACGTCGCAAGGAGTTCCCATGTCCCCGTTGATCCGTACCGGCGCGCTGCTCGCGTCGGTCTCGCTGCTCGCCGCCTGTGCCACGACCGACCGGATGAGCGCCGCAGCGCCGGCCGGTGCCGCGGTCGCGCCGGTGGCGCCCGCCGCCGCGCAGGGACCGCAGATCGGCAGCTTCGGCTTCGACGTCGCCGGCATGGACCGGTCGATCGCCGCGGGCGACGATTTCTACGGCCACGCCAATGGCACCTGGGCACGCAACACCGCGATCCCGGCGGACAAGTCGAACTACGGCATGTTCACCGTGCTCGACGACCTGTCGACCAAGCGCACGCGCGACCTGCTCGACGCCGCGCAGGCCGGGGGCCAAACGAAGATCGGCACAGCCTATGCCAGCTATCTCGACACCGCCGCGATCGATACCAAGGGTCTGGCGCCGATCGAGCCGTGGCTGGGCAAGATCAAGGCGCTGACCGGCAAGGCCGGTTATCCCGCGCTGCTGGCCGAGGCCGACCGCATGGGCGTGTCGGTCCCGATCGGCAGCTATGTCGGACAGGACGACAAGGATCCCGAAACCTATATCCTGAGCATATCGCAATCCGGCCTGGGGATGCCCGATCGCGATTATTACCTGTCGGACGACGCCAAGCTGACCGAGGCGCGTACCGCATATCTTGCGCACCTGACGCAGATGCTGACGCTGGCCGGCGAGGACAACGCGGCGGCGCGCGCCAAGGCGGTGCTCGATTTCGAGACCGGCATCGCCCGCGCCCACTGGACCCGGATCGAAAGCCGCGACAGCGACAAGACCTATAACAAGATGACGGTGGCCGAGCTCGCAAAGGCTGCGCCCGGGTTCGACTTCGCCAGCTATTTCCAGGGCATCGGCACCCCGGTGGATACGCTGATCGTCGCGCAGCCCAGTGCCATCGCGGGTGAAGCAAAGCTGATCGCGAGCGCCCCGATCGGCGTACTGCGCGACCAGTTGATCGTGCGCAGCCTGGAGGATTTCTCCGACGTGCTGCCGACGCCGATCGACAAGGCGGTATTCGCGTTCGAGGGTACGGTGCTGTCGGGCACACCCGAGCAGGAGGAGCGCTGGAAGCGCGCGGTCGGCTTTACCAGCCGTGCGCTGGCCGACGAGGTCAGCCAGATCTACGTCGCCGAATATTTCCCGCCCGAGACGAAGGCCGCGGCCGACACGTTGGTCAAGAACGTGATCGCGGCGATGGACCGGCGCATCGACCAGCTCGACTGGATGGCGCCCGCGACCAAGGCGCTGGCGCATCAGAAGCTCGCAGCCTTCACGCCCAAGATCGGCTATCCCGATCGCTGGCGCGACTATTCGGACCTCGACATCGTCGCGGGCGACGCGTTCGGCAACAAGGTGCGCGCCAACCAATGGGCGCATCAGTGGAATATCGGCCATCTCGGCAAGCCGCTGCAGCGCTGGGAATGGGGCATGACGCCGATGACGGTCAACGCCTATGCCAATTTCGGCATGGTCGAGATCGTATTCCCGGCCGCGATCCTTCAGCCGCCCTTCTTCGACCCCGCCGCCGACCCGGCAGTCAATTACGGCGGCATCGGCGCGGTGATCGGGCATGAGCTCAGCCATCATTTCGACGACCAGGGCGCGAAGTATAATCGCGAAGGCCGCCTGACCGACTGGTGGACGCCCGCCGATGTCGCCGCGTTCAAGGCGCGCACCGATGCGCTGATCGCGCAGTACGATGCCTATGAGCCGCTGCCGGGAATGAAGGTAAAGGGCGCGCTGACGCTTGGCGAGAATGTCGCCGACCTGGCCGGGCTGACCGTGGCGCACGACGCCTATATGGCGTCGCTGGGCGGCAAGCCGGCGCCCGAGATCGACGGCTTTTCCGGCGACCAGCGCTTTTACCTGGGCTGGGCGCAGGTCTGGCGGCGCAACTATCGCGAGGCGAACCTGCGCCAGCGCCTGCTGACCGATCCGCATTCGCCGTCGGAGCAGCGCGCATGGGTCGTGCGCAACCTCGACCCCTGGTACCCCGCCTTCGATCCGGCGCCCACGGACAAGCTGTACCTTGCCCCCGAGCGCCGGGTCCGCATCTGGTGATGCGGACGCTTGGCCGCGCCTACAGCTCCCAGCCGGGGCGATAGGTGCGGTCGAGGAAGCGGTTGGCGTCGTCGACGTTGGTGACGCGGCCCGCCGCGCCGTCATAGTCGATCGGCTGCCCGGCGCGTAGCGCGACCATGCCGAGGATCATCGTCTCGTTGAGCGGCACCGCCACTTCGAACGGCGACGAGGCCGCTTCCTCGCCCTTGATCGCGCGGATCCAGTTGAGTTCGTGACCCGCAAGCCCGCCGGCGATGCGCGGCAGCGATTGCGGCACGGCGGCGGCGCGCTCGGCCGCGCCGTCGCCGATCAGCACCGGCTTCTCGCCATAGGTGTTGTGCATCAGCATGCCGCGATCGCCGATATAGAGCACGCCGCCCTCCGCGCTCATCGTCACCCCGGGCGGGAGGCCGCGCGGCGTCGGCGGCATCAGCCCGGCGTCGAACCACGTCATGCGCAGCGGCCCGCCCGGCGCATTGGCGAAGTCGTAATAGGTGGTGCTGGCGAGCGGATAGCTGGTCAGCTCGTCAGGGCCTTGATCGTCCCACGGATTGGTGTCGCCGCCCCACGCGCTGTGGCGCGTCTCGATCCGGGTCGGCAGGCCGGGCTGCAGCGCCCAGACCGGAAAATCGATGAGGTGCGCGCCCATGTCGCCGAGCGCGCCGACCCCGAACGGCAGCCAG
This sequence comes from Sphingomonas japonica, assembly GCF_006346325.1. Classification (NCBI taxonomy): domain Bacteria; kingdom Pseudomonadati; phylum Pseudomonadota; class Alphaproteobacteria; order Sphingomonadales; family Sphingomonadaceae; genus Sphingomonas; species Sphingomonas japonica. Next base: position 2,003,472 of record NZ_VDYR01000001.1, read on the forward strand.
CCGCGCCAGTTGAAATGCGCGTAATCGGGGTGATAGCCCCAATCGACCGCCGCCGGGCCGCGCCATACGTCCCATTCGAGGCTGGCGGGCTTGGCCTGCGCCGCCGGACGCGCGACGCCCTGCGGCCAGACCGGGCGGTTAGTCCACACCTGCACTTCGCGCACGCGGCCGATCGCGCCGCCGCGAATGATCTCGACCACGCGACGGCCGTCGTCGCCGGAATGGCCCTGATTGCCCATCTGGGTGACGAGCTTGGGATTGCGGCGGGCGAGGTCGAGCAGCACGCGCCCCTCGCGCACCGTGTAGGTTAGCGGCTTTTGCACATAGACGTGGATGCCGCGCTCCATCGCCATTTTCGCCGCGACCGCATGATGATGGTCGGGGGTGGCGATGACGACCGCGTCGATGTCCTTGCGCGCATCGAACATGCGGCGATAGTCGGCATGCTTGTCGGCGCGGTCATATGCGGCCTTGAGCGCGGCGCGATCGGCGATCGCCGCGCCCTCCCCGTCGACGAACGATTCGGCGACATGGGCAAGGTCGGGATCGGCGAGCGCGACGATGTTCTGGCCGACCAGCCGGTTCATGTTGCTGGCGCCCATCCCGCCCGCGCCGATCACCGCGACGTTGACCTTGTCGCTCGGCGCCAGCGCGCGGGCGAAGGCGTTGCCCGGCAGCGCCAGCCCCGCCGTCGTCGCCGCCGCCGCGCCCAGCCAGCCGCGCCGGGTGATCCCCGCATCGTGCGTATATCCAGTCACCCGCATCCCCTTTTTGTTTGGTTTCACTTGGCAATGTGCGCGATCGGGGGCGGCGATGGCAACCCGCGGGCTATGCTTCGTCGCGGACCACCCGCGCCACTTCCTCGACCGTGGTGACGCCGGCCCGCACCTTGGCGACGCCGTCGTCGAGCAGGCTGGGATTGTCGCCGCCGCGCGCCGCGCGCTCGAGTTCGGCTTCCGACGCGCCGTCGTGGATCATCGCCTGGAACCGGTCGTCGACGGCGATGACCTCGTACAGTCCGGCGCGGCCCTTGTAGCCTTCGTCATGACACGCCTCGCACCCGGCCGCGCGCCACACCGGCTCGCCCGCATCGATGGCGTTGCCGAGCAGCAGCGCGTCGGCGTCGCTGGCCGGAACCTGCTGCCGGCACAGCGGGCACAGGCGCCGCACCAGCCGCTGCGCGCACAGCCCGACCACCATCGGCGCGAGCAAATAGCGCTCGACTCCCATGTCGATCAGGCGCGTCACCGACCCCACGGCAGAATTGGTGTGGAGTGTCGACAGCACGAAATGCCCGGTCATCGCCGAGCGGACGGCAGTGGTCGCGGTTTCCTGATCGCGGATCTCGCCGACCATGATGACGTCGGGGTCCTGGCGCAGGATGGCGCGCAAGCCCCGCGCGAAGGTCATGTCGGTGCGCGGGTTGACCTGCGTCTGCGCGATGCCGGCGAGCTCATACTCGATCGGATCCTCAACCGTCATCACGTTGCGCTTGCGATCGTTCAGCCGGGTGAGCGCGGTGTAGAGCGTCGTCGTCTTGCCCGATCCGGTCGGCCCGGTGACGAGCAGGATGCCGTGCGGCCGTTCGAGCAGGCGGGTGAACACGCCGCGATCGCGGTCGCTCATGCCCAGCGCGCCGAGATCGAGCGTCATCGACCCGCGTTCGAGCAGGCGCATCACCACCCGCTCGCCATGCTGGGTCGGGATCGTCGAGACGCGCGCATCGACGTCGTGCCCGCCGATGCGCAGTGTGACGCGCCCGTCCTGCGGCACGCGCTTCTCGGCGATGTCGAGCTTGGCCATCACCTTGATACGACTGACCAGCAAGGGCGCGAGCGCGCGCTGCGGCTCGACGATGTCGCGCAGCACACCGTCGATGCGGAAGCGGATGACGAGGCGTTTTTCCTGCGTCTCGACATGGACGTCGGACGCGCCTTCCTTGATCGCTTCGAGCAGCAGCGCGTTGATCAGGCGGATGACCGGCGAATCGTCGCGATTGTCGAGCAGATCGTCGACCGCCGCTGCCGAATCGGCAAGCGCGGCAAGATCGGTCTCGGTCATCTCGAAATCGGCGGCCTGCGCGGCGCGGTCGCCATAGGATGCGGCGAGCGCGGCGTCGAACTCGGCGTCCTCGACCATGGCAAAGCCGATGCCCGGGGCGATGCGCTGGACCTCGAGCAGCGCATCGAGCGCGGCGTCACGGCGGTGGACGCACACGCCGTCGCGCAGCACCACGCCGCTCTTGCGCGCAAAGGCATAGGGCAGATTGCCCGGCGCGGCAGGCAGGTCGTCGACGAGCAGCAGCGTATCGGTCACGGTGCGAAATCCACTTGCGCGGCGACCCGGCCGGGTTCGGCGCGGCGCGTGATCTGGACCCGGACGGGGGCGAGGCTGCTCGATCCGGCGACGTCGGCGATCCAGTTGACCACCGAATCATAGCTGCCGTCGGCCACTACCGCGCGCACCCCGCCCGCATCGGGCGTCGTGGTGGCGGTCAGCCCGAAGCCGTTCGCCGCCTGCAGCACGATCGCCTCGGGCGCGCCGGTGCGCCGTGCGGCCTGCGGTGCGATCGTGCCGACCGCGCGCAGCCGGGCGTTGAGCCCTTCGAAGGTGCGGATGTCGGCGATCGCCTGCGCGCGCGCCGCCTGCAGCGGCTTGATGACGCCGAACACCAGCACGGCGATCGCCAGCAAGGTCGCCAGCACGCTCACCAGCACGCGCTCGCGGCCCGACAGCCCGCTCCACCAGCGGTCGAGGCGCAGCAAGGTGGCTTCGATACCGCTGCGTTCGATGACGCGCACGATCTTCATGGCGTGCCCCCCGCAGTCAGGCGGATCGATCCGTCGGGCGCCTCGACGACACGCGCGGCGATCCGCGCCGCCTGCATCGCGCCGGTGATGCGCCCCGCCGCGCCAGGCTGGAGCGGATCGATATCGACGACCAGCGCGCTGCCCTCGAACGCCATCGAGCGGATGGCGATGCTGCTCGCGAGCGGCGCGAGCGCGCCCGACACCTGCGTCAGCAGCGGCACGAACGGGCTGGCGCGCGTCGGTTCGGGCAGCAGATCGACGACGCGCTCGGCAAGCCCCTCGCGATCGGTCGACGCGCCGGGCGACGCGGTCGCCAGCAGCACGCGCGTCTCATAGGCGCGGCGCTCGGCGATGGTGTGCAGCATCCAGGTGTCGGCGGCGGCGATCGCCGAATGCGCCAGCGCGCCGATGCCGAGGATCCAGGCGAGCCGCCGGCCATGATGCGGAAGCGCGGCGCGGCGACGGGCATAGAGACCCTGGCGCAGGTCGATGGCCGGCGCGGCGACGCGCTCGGCAATCGGGGCCAGCGGGGTGTCGGCGATGCTCGCGTCGATGGCGGCGGGCAGCGGTACGCCGTGCGCGATGACCTGCGGCCTGCCTGCCGCTTCCCAGGCCGCTGGCAGGAGCTCGACCGGCGTCGCGAAGCCGGTGCCGTCGCCGCTGCGCACGAGCGCCCGGTCGCCATCGGATGCCACCGTCCACACCCCTTCGGCCGGGCGCGGCAGCGCCAACGCATCGGGGACAAACGCCGCCTGCCCGAGCCCGGCGGCGTCGGCGAGGGCGGTCCAGCGCGCCATCGCGTCGTGGCGGACGATCCCGACCAGGAACCGCTTGGGCGCGAGTTCGGCACCAAGCGCGAGATGGACGACGTCGAGCGGATCGGCGATGCGATCCTCGATCGCGAACGGCAGCGCCGCGATCCGCTTGGCCCGGCTGTTGAGCGGCAGGTCGACGGCGAGCGTACGCACCGCTTCCGACGGGACGAGGATGGTTGCGGGTCCCCCGGCTTCGTTTATGATGAGCGTGTTAGCGGCAAGCGTCCACACGCCCCCCGCACGGTCATCGCCGACGGCTGCCGACGCTGGTGCGGTTGCGGTCATGCTCATTCGGGACGTACTCGGGTTTGTAACATTGCTTTCACGGACGGCACGCATGGGGCGGGAATGCGCATAGTTTCACAACAGTTCAATGACACCGTGGCAGCACGGCTCCCCACTCGCAAGCGCGCCGACGTACCGGGCGGCGAACAAGGGCTGACGCTGGTCGAGATGATCGTCGTGCTGGCGATCATCGCGCTGGTCGCGGCGCTGATCGTGCCGAATGTCATCGGCCGCCCCGACGAGGCGCGCGTGACGGTGGCGAACACCGACATCCGCACGATCTCCGCCGCGCTCAAGATGTACCGGCTCGACAATGGCAGCTATCCGACGACGCAGCAGGGGCTGGCGGCCTTGTCGCAAAAGCCGTCGACCCCGCCGGTTCCGGCCAACTGGTCGAGCGAAGGCTATCTGGGCGACGTCCCGGTCGACCCGTGGGGCAACCCCTATGCCTATTCGTCGGACAGCAACAGTTTCGAGCTGAAATCGCTCGGCAAGGACGGGCAGCCGGGCGGCACCGAGCTCGACGCCGACCTGACCGGCAAACGCGAATAGGCCCGTGCGGGGGGCCGTGCCTTTGCGTCGCCAGGCCGGCTTCACGCTGGTCGAGATGCTGATCGTCCTCGCGATTATCGGCGTCGCGGCAGGCGCGGTGACGCTCGGCATCGGCTCGGCGACGCGTGCACCGTCTGCCGAAAGCGAGGCGCGGCGGCTGTCGCAGCGCTTGCAGGCCGCCGCTGACGACGCGATGCTCGGCGACCGCATGATCGCCTTCATGGCCGACGAGGGCGGATACGGCTTTGCCCAACGCGCCGGCGCCGGATGGCAGGTCATGGCGGGCGAGGCGATGGGCTATCACCGGCTGCCCGGCGGCATGGTGATGACGCTCGACCAGCGCCCGCCGGTGGTGATGGGCGTCGAAGGCGTCGCGCGGCCGATGCTGGCGGCGATCGAGGCGGGCGAACAGCGCTGGCTGGTGCGCTATGACGGGCTGACGGCGACGGTCCTGCCGGGGGCTGCGGACGCTGCGGAGCCTTCGGCGTGAGCACCCGCCCGTCCCCGTTCGAAGCGGATGCCCCCCGGGACCAATCCGGCTTTTCGCTGATCGAGGCGCTGGTCGCGCTGGCGATCCTGGCGATCGCCGCGGTCGGCCTGGTGCGCGCCACCGAATCGCACATCGATTCGACCCGCGCGATGGAAAGCCGTGCGATCGCGATGTGGGTGGCGGAAAATAGGCTTGCCGAACTCGAGGTCGAACCCGGCGCCGACGGCCCGCGCGAGGTGGCGATGCTGGGGCGGCAATGGCGCGTCGACGTCGATCGCCGCGGTACCGAAGACCCGGAAATCGAGCGCGTGCGGATCGAGGTATCCGAACCCGGCGGCGCATCGGCGCTTGCCGCGCTCGATGGATTCCTCGACGGACGGCGCGGATGATGCAGTTGTTCGACCTCACCCCGCGCCAGGCGAGTCGCGGCCTCGACATCCTGACCGGTGCGGTGGTCGTCAGCATCGCGTTCGCGCTGGCCGGGCTGACCTGGCGAATCGCCGGGCACGCCGGGTCGGGCGCGGTGCTGGTGCCGCCCGGCAGCCTGCGCCCCGTCGCAGCGCGCCCCGACCTCGCCCCCGCGCTGGCGCTGGCGCCGTTCGGCAAGGCCGCGCTCAGCGAAGCGGCGCAGCCGACCGGGCTGGCGCTGGTGCTACAGGGGATCATCCTCGCCAATCCCGCAACGCTGTCGGTCGCCTATATCGCGCAGGACGGCGAGGCGCCGGTCGCCTATGCCGTCGGCGCGCAGGTGGCGGGCGCGACGATCGAGACGATCCAGCGCGACCGCGTGCTGATCAACAATGGCGGGCGCATCGAATCGCTTGCCGCGCCCGATCCGTTCGCCGATCCCAACGCGCCTGCGCCCGCCGTCGCCGCCGCGCCGGTCGCTAGCCAGCCCGCGGTCGCGCCGCAGAACAATCCGCCGCCCTCTGCGCAATCGATCATCGCGCGACTCGACGCCAGCCCGACGCGCGGCGGCTATGCGATCGGCGAGAATGCACCTCCGGGGCTGCAGCCGGGCGACGTCATCCAGTCGGTCAACGGCGCCGCGCTGAACGACGCAGCCGGCGCGCAGGCCGCGTTCGAGGCGGCGTCGCGCAGCGGTTCGGCCCGCATCCAGATCCTGCGCAACGGCGAGTCGCAGTCGCTTACCCTTCCTACCCGCTAGGACGCCCCATCGTGATCCACCGCTTCCGTTCCACGATCCTCGCCGCCGCGCTCGCCGCGACCGCGCTCCAGCCGGTGCTCGGGCAAGCTGCACCGCAGGCGAGCGACATCGTCGTCAACATGCGCGGGGTAGAGATCGCCACCGTCGCCGAACAGATTTCGCGGCTGACCGGCCGCACGCTGATCCTCGACCCCAGCGTCAAGGGCGTCGTCACGGTCACTTCGGCGACGCCGCTCAGCGCCAACGGGGTTTGGGAACTGTTCCAGTCGGTGCTGCGCGCCAACGGCTTTGCCGCGGTCCAGTCGGGCCGCGCGTGGCGGATCGTGCCGCAGGCCAATGCCGTTCGCGACGGCGGCGTGCGCCGGTCGGGATCGGGGCAGGAACTGGTGACGCGGATGATCCGCCTTTCCAACGTGCCCGCCGCCGAGGCCGCGCGGATCGCCCGGCCGTTGGTCGCGACGTTCGGTTCGGTCGAGCCGCTCGAGGCGCCCAATGCGATCGTCGTCACCGATTATGCCGACAATGTCCGGCGTATCGAAAGCCTGATGCAGTCGATCGACGGCGGCGGCGGATCGGCGTTCGCGACGATCCCGCTGCGCAACGGCAATGCCGCCGAAGTCGCCGCGGCGATCGCGCAGGTGATGGGCGATGGCGAGGCGGGTGGATCGCGGGTCGCGCCCGACGTCCGCTCCAACACCGTCATCGTGCGCGGATCACCGGCGTCGGTCGCAGAAGCGCGCCGCATCGCCAGCGCGCTCGACCAGCCGGGCGGGCAGACGCCGATCACGCGGGTGTTCCGCCTCAACTATGCCGATGCCGAGGCGGTGACCGAAGTGCTGCGCGGCGTGCTCGGCACCGAGGCGGAGGCGACCAATCCCGTGGCGCGCAGCCTGTCGTCGGTCGGCGGCAGCCGGTCGGGACTCACCAACCGCAACACCAGCCCGACCCAGGCGCTGTCGGGGCTGATCTCATCCAACCAGGATCGTAACGCCAGCGGTGCGATGGGGGCGCTGGCCGGGGCAGCGGGCGGCGGCGGCGGGGTCGGCAGCTCGACCGCGTCGGTCGGAACCTCCGAACCGGCCGCGACGCCGCAGGGTTTCTCGACCCCCGACCTCACCGTCCAGCCAGCGCCCGACATCAACGCGATCGTCGTGCGCGGCACGCCGTCGGCCGTGAACGGGCTCGACACGCTCATCGCCGACCTCGACGTGCGGCGGCCGCAGGTGCTGATCGAAGCGGCGATCGCCGAGATCACCGGCGACGATGCCGAACAGCTCGCGGTCCAGCTCGGCACGGCGGCCGCGACGCTCAGCGACGTGCAGGGCGCGGGCACGTCGTTCGCCGGTCAGGGCCGCGCCAGCCTCAGCGAAATTCTTGGTCTGCTGAACGTCCCGGCCGCTGCACTGCTTGGTCAGGGTTTCACCGGCAACGTCGCGATCGGCGACGATTTCTCGATCCTGGTCCAGGCGCTGAGCCAGTCGACCAAGGCGAACCTGCTATCGACGCCGCAGATCACGACGCTCGACAACAAGATCGGCGAGATCGTCGTGGCGCAGGAAGTGCCGTTCATCACCGGATCGATCCTGACCGACAATGCCGACGTCACCCCCTATACCTCGGTCGAGCGCCGCGACGTCGGCATCACGCTGCGCGTGCTGCCGCGGATCAACGCGGGAGACACGATCCGGCTCGAGGTCGGGCAGGAAGCGTCGTCGATCGCCAATACCCAGCTCAACAGCGCGACCGACATCATCACCAACCGCCGCGCGGTCAACACCACGGTGCTCGCCGACAATGGCCGCACCATCGTACTGGGCGGGCTGACCTCGGACGATCAGCAGACGGTGCGCAGCCAGGTGCCGATCCTCGGCGACATCCCTATCGTCGGCGAGCTGTTCAAGTCGCGCCAGGAAAGCCGCACCAAGCGGACCTTGTTCATCTTCCTCAAGCCGACGATCATCCGCACCAGCGAGGATGCGGCCGAGGCGACGGCGGCGCGCTACAACCGGCTACGCGGCGCGGAGATCGAGAACGACCAGAAGGGCAGCCTGCTGCTTAATCCGCCACGGCCCCGGCTGACGCTGGAGATCGACGGCATCTACTGAGGCGCGCCGGCGTCGTCGCCAGCCGGCAGCGGAACACGCACGCGCGCGTTGCCGCGGGTGAAATAGGCGGCGTCGATCGCCAGGCTCTGCAGCGTCCAGCCATCGACCGCCTCGCCGGGCTTGAGCGTGCGCGTCTCGCCCAGGCTGGTGTGCACCAGCGCGACGGCATCGGCGTCGATGCGGCCGACGATCCCTGCCAGCGCCGGTGCATCGGCGGGCGCATCCTCGACCGCGAGCGCGGCGGGGGCGAACAGCGCGCGGCGAAACGCGGCGTCGCCGGGCGGCGGCGCGGGCGGCAGCGCGAGCGGCGCGACCTCGGCCTGCGGAGCGATGCGGGTCGCATGCGGCAGCGTCAGCCAGCCGCACACCAGCACCGACGCCAGCGCCGCCGCGATCAGCGCGAGGCGCTCGGCGCGGGTCAGCGCCACGCCGCCACCACCGATCCCGACAGCCGGACATTGGCCTGATCGATCGCCGCGATCTCCCAGTCGAAGAATGCCGCGACCGGGCGCGCGCGCGCCAGCGCATCGGCATAGGCGATCACTGCTTTCTCCGAACCCGACACCGCGATCTCGACCGCGACCGTGCCGGTACCCGGGGGCGGCAGCGTCGCCGCGCGTTCAACCAGCAGGCCGCCTTGCGTCGCCGCCATCCGCAAGCGCCGTTGCAGCATCGCCGCGGCGGTGGCGGGGTCGCGAGCCGGGATTGCACTGCCCTTGGCCAGCGTCGGCAGCGGCGGCGATGCTGTGGCTTCGAGCGCCAACGCCGTGGCCAGCGTCCCGCGGTCGGCGGCGGCGCGGGTTGCCGTGTCGAGCGCGGACGGCATGGCCCAGGCGGCGGCAGCGGCTCCGGCGATCGCCGCGATCCAGATCGGGCGCAGCGCCATCAGCGCGCTTGTGCCAATGCGACGACGATCACGCCATCGCCCTGCCGCTGACCGGTCTCTCGCAAGACCCCCAGCAGGACATCGCGGCGCAGCGCGGCGCGCAGACGATCGGGGTCGCTGGTCGCGATCTCCGCATAAAGCGCGCCCTGCCGCTGCCCGACCCGCGCGATCCGCGAGTCGACGGGAAGCACCGCCGCAAGCCGGCTCAGCACCACCACGGGGGCCGGCCGCTCGAAGGCGGCGGCGAGGACGGCCCGCCCCATGCGAATGCGCGCCGTGGCGATCTCGGCGGGGGTCCGGCGGGCCCGCGCCTCTGCGGCGCCGTCCTGCGCCCGGGCGATGGTGATGCGGTTGATGGCAATGCTGGCGAGCGGGCCGGCCACCAGCACTGCGAACAGCAAAGCCGCCTTGATCCAGTCGCCGCGCGCGGCGGGGGCGGATACCCTAGGCCGATCACGGCGCAGCTGGCCCAGCCGATCGAACAGGCTGGGAGGCGCCGGCGCGGGCAGCAGACCGGGGTCGGGTTTGGGATCGGATCGCGCGTCCATTGAGGCGCGCTGTACCGCCATCGGCATTGCCGCGACAAGGACGGCACGCAGCCGCCGCGCGCGAACCGCAATGCGGCAGCTGTCACGATATCGCCATCGCCGCGTCGCACAGCCGTAACGCGATTGGCATCAATCTGTAGCTGCACGTCGGCAAGACAACGGACGCAATTTATGGCGGACCGGCTTGCGGGGGATGACGAATGCACGACCTGATTGATAGCGCAATGGCATATACCGATGGCGATGTGGACACCAACCGCACGCTGAGCACGAGCCTGAACGCGCTCGTCCAGGCGCGGTACTCACGCCGCGACACGCTGCGCAGTGGCGCTTCGGCGGCAGCGCTGGCGGTATTCGGGGGGTCGATGCTGGCGGCGTGCGACGATTCCGAAAACGGCTCCGCCGACAGCGCGCCGCCGGTCGTCGAAGCCGGATCGAGCGGCGAGACCAGCTCGGGACGCCTGGTCACGTTGACCGGCACCGCCACCGACGACGGCGGGGTCGCGGCACAAAGCTTCACCCAGACCGGCGGTGAGCCGGTGGTGACGCTGTCCGGTGCCAATACCGGCACCGCGACGTTCATCGCGCCCGCGGTCGAGGAACCGACCGACTTCACCTTCCGCTACGTCGCGTCCGACGACGACCTGCAAACGAGCGAGGCGACCATCACCGTCACGGTGAACCCGCCCGCGCTGGGCTTCGCCGCGGTCGCCAAGAACCGCAACGACATCGTCACCGTTCCCGAAGGCTATGCCGCGACGGTCCTCTATCGCCTTGGCGATCCGCTGACCGCCGACACGCCCGACTATGCCAATGACGGCACCGACACCGATTTCGCGAACCGCGCCGGAGACCATAACGACGCGCTGCACTATTACGGGCTGACCGCCGACGGCAGCGGCCGCGACGACAGCAACAGCGGCCGCGGGCTGCTGGTGATGAACCACGAGAATCTCAACATCCAGTATCTCCACCCCAATGGCCCGACCACCCCGGGCGGCGTCCGTCCCGAAGGCGAGGCGATCAAGGAGATCGAGGCGCACGGCCTGAGCATCGTTGAGGTCGCCGCCGGCGACGACGGCTGGGCATATGACCAGGCGAGCGGGTGGAATCGCCGCATCACGCCGAACACCCCGATGGTGTTCAACGGACCGGCGCGCGGATCGGCGCTGCTGCGCACTGCCTATTCGGCGAACGGAGCCGGCGGTCGCGGCACGATCAACAATTGCGCCAACGGCATCACCGCCTGGGGCACCAACCTGACGTGCGAGGAGAATTGGGCCGGCTATTTCGCGCGTCCGTCGTCGGACAACGCCGCGCGCACCGCCAAGGAGGTGACCGCGCTCGGCCGCTATGGCGTCGGCAGCGCGACCGGCAATTACGGCTGGGCGAGCGTCACCGCGTCCGATCCGTCGAACACGCTGTTCCGTCGCTGGAACGCCACCGCCAGCGGTGCCAGCGCTGCCGAGGATTTCCGCAACGAGCCCAATAACTTTGGCTGGGTCGTCGAGATCGATCCGTTCGACCCCGAATCGACACCGCGCAAGCGCACCGCGCTGGGTCGCATGGGGCACGAGGGCGCCTGGCCGTCGCTATTCGTCGATGGCGTGCGACCAGCCTGGTATATGGGCGACGACAGCCGCCGCGAATATCTCTACAAGTTCGTGTCGGCGACACCGTGGGACATGACCGATGCACAGGCGACCAACCGTCTGGCGATCGGCGACAAGTATCTCGACGACGGAACGCTGTACGTCGCCAGGTTCGACGAGGACGGCAGCGGCGAATGGCTGCCGCTGGTGTTCGGGACCGCCCCGCTGACCGGGGCCAACGCCGCCTATCCCTTCGCCGATCAGGCCGATGTGCTGATCCACGCCCGCCTCGCCGCCGACGCGATCGGCGCGACGCCGATGGATCGTCCCGAATGGACCGCCACCAATCCCGCCACCGGCGAGATGTACCTCACCCTGACCAACAACAACGCCGCGGGCCGCCCGGTCGATGGAACCAACGCCGCCAATCCCCGGCATTACAACGACCCCAAGGCCGGTAGCGATCAATATGGCAATCCCAACGGCCATATCCTGCGCCTGCGTGAAGCCGGCGATTCGTCGGAGGCGACGCGTTTCGCATGGGACATCTATGCCTTCGGTGCGGGCCGGGACCTCAATCCGACCAACATCAACCTGTCGAGCCTCGACGCTACCAACGATTTCTCGTCGCCCGACGGATTGTGGTTCGGTCGGCCGCAGAACGCGTCGGGCCAGGTCACGCCGGTGCTGTGGATCCAGACCGACGACGGTGCCTATACCGACGTCACCAACTGCATGATGCTGGCGGCGATGCCGGGCACGGTCGGCGACGGCGGCGCACGCACCGTCACCAACATGAATGCGGCCGGCGAAACCGCACAGCAGCGCACGTTCATCGGGGCCGCACCGGGCGCCTCGATGCGGCGATTCCTGGTGGGACCGATCGAATGCGAGATCACCGGCGTCGATTCGACCCCGGACGGCCGCACGCTGTTCGTCAACATCCAGCACCCCGGCGAAGGCGGCGAGGCCAACGCGCCGACCAGCAACTGGCCGGCCAGTCAGGACGGCTCCCCGCCCTCGACCACCCGTCCGCGATCGGCGACGGTCGTCGTCACCAAGAACGATGGCGGCGTCGTCGCCTTGTGATCGACCGGCGGGATCGCGCGCAACCGAGCGCGATCCCGCCGCTTGCCGCTAGCGCCGCTGCGCGCAGGCGATCCCTGCCGCGTCGATCGCGGTGGCAGCGCCACTGAGCGCGTAGACGTCGGCAAAGGCGCGGCCGCTTTGCGCCAGCGTCTCTATGCTCATGCTGCGGCCCGATCGCATCGCCGCGACGATCGCGCGGTCGGTGGCGGCGTCAGGCGACCAGGCGTCGACGCTGCCCGCAATCAGCCGGAAGCGACGCTCGCCGATCGACAGAGTGACGCGGGCTCCGGCGTTGCGTTCACGGCTCAGCCTGACGTGCAGCTGGTTGCCAAGCCCCGCCCCCGGCCAGCTGCCGATGCTGGCGAAGGGCGCCTGCGTGGCGCCGCGCCCGGTGCGGACCGGCTGCGAGATCGCATAGCAGCGCCGCGGCGAGCGATCGCGAAACGCGCCCCAGCGATCGTAGACGCCGATCGCGTCCCGCGCGCCCGCCGCCTGCGGCACGGCGGCAGCCAGCGCGAGCAGCGCGGCGATCATGCCGGTGCGCGGCCGGCGCCGTGGTGGAGGACGCGCTCGCGGCCATCCTCGACCGCGACGATCGATCCCTGTGCCAGCCCCGGCGCGAACGGTGCGCCGAGCGACGGCTCGACCGGCAGCCCGGTCATCACCCCGCGCAGCACCCGGCTCGACATGCCGTGCATCACAACCAGCCGGTCGCGGGAATCCTCCTGCGTGTCCGTCAGCCAGCCCGTCACCCGCTCGGCGATTGCCGCATAGTCCTCGCCTTCGGGCGCGACCCGCATCGCCCCGGTCGCCGAATCGAATACCGCGCCGACCTCGGCGATCAGGTCGGCATGATAGCGTCCGCCCCAGCGCCCGGTGCCGATCTCTACAAGCCGGGCGTCGGTACGCGCGACGTGCCAGTCGAGCTCGAGATGCTCGGCGATCACCGCCAGCGTCTGCAGCGCGCGCCCGGTCGGCGAAGCCCATAGAGTGAGCGCGGGTCGCGGCCCGAGCTCGGCGCGCAGCGCCTGCCCGATCGCGTCCGCCTGGGCAAAGCCGGCGCGGGTCAGCGGGGTGTGGAGATGGTCGCCTTGGACCCGCCGCGCGGCGTTGAACACGGTCTCGCCATGCCGCGCGATGAAATCCCTGCCCTGCCGCGCGATTGTTTGCATGGCTCGCCTTTTCAAGCCCCTGTGGCGCAAAAGCAACGGATTTCCGCGTTTATCTGAGGTTCATGCAACTTGTCCCGCGCTGCACCATTTAGCGGGTCCACCCGAATGAACGGGTCCGTTCAGTTAAGGAGTTTCGTATGCGTTACACGCTTGCCGCCGCCCTGGTCGCTTCGACCGCGTTCGCCGCGCCCGCTTTCGCGCAGGACATCAACCCCACCTTCACCGGTCCGCGCATCGCCATCCTGGGCGGGTACGACACCATCACCCCGGGCAGCACCGAGGATGCCGACAATGACAATAATGACCAGTCGGTCGACGGCTTCCTCTATGGCGTAGAGGCCGGCTACGACATCGCGCTGGGCGGCGCCGTGGTCGGCGCCGAGGTCGAGTTGAACGATTCGACCGGCAAGGTCGAGAACGACAACGGCGATTCGGAAAATTTCGGGTTTGGCCGCGTCGCACCGGGCCGTGACCTGTATCTCGGTGTCCGCGCTGGCGTGCTCGCGACGCCATCGACGCTGGTCTATGCCAAGGGCGGCTACACCAACGCCCGCCTCGACGTGATCGGCGGGCTCGGCAACGACGAGCGCGATCAGAATTACGAGCTCGACGGCTGGCGCCTGGGCGCGGGCCTCGAACAGGCGATCGGCACCAACAGCTTTGCGAAGATCGAATATCGCTATTCGAACTACGAAAGCGCCAATTTCGAGTATCTCGACGGCGAAGTGACCAATGATTTCGACATCGATACTGATCGGCACTCGATCGTCGCAGGCGTCGGCATCCGATTCTGACGTCGGCGGACGGCGTTTCCGACGCTCGCGTCAGGACACCGTTAACCACTACCCCGTAATCGGGGTCGGCAAGGGTCGGGGCAGCTTGCCCCGGCCCTTTTTCGCGTTACAGATAAGCGCCACCGGTGTGCTTACTGGCGCGACGGGAATCAGGTTTTTGGGGCGGCCGCAGCGTGGTCACGGCCCGGGGGTAGGACGCAATGAAGGCTACGATCGAACGCGCGACGCTGCTGAAGGGGCTGAGCCACGTCCAGTCGGTGGTCGAGCGCCGCAACACCATTCCGATCCTGTCGAACGTGCTGATCGAGGCGCAGGCCAGCGGCGCGATTCGGCTGATGGCGACCGACCTCGATCTCCAGATCGACGAGACCATCGCCGCCGCGGTCGATCAGCCTGGCGCGACGACGGTGTCGGCGCACACGCTGTTCGACATCGCGCGCAAGCTACCCGAAGGCGCGCAGGTCGAGCTTTCCGCGGCGGAGAACCGGCTGACCATCGTCGCCGGACGTGCGCGCTTCTCGCTCGGCACGCTGCCGCGCGACGATTTCCCGGTGATCGCCGAGGGCGAGCTGCCGACGGTGTTCGAACTGCCGGCCGAGACGCTGAAGGCGATCGTCGACAAGACCCGCTTCGCGATCTCGACCGAAGAGACGCGCTATTATCTCAACGGCATCTTCCTTCACGTCGCCGAGGACGGCCCGGGCAATTCCCCGGTGCTCAAGGCGGCGGCGACCGACGGCCATCGGCTTGCGCGCATCACCATGCCGCGCCCGGCCGGCGCCGAAGCGATGCCCGACGTCATCGTGCCCCGCAAATGCGTCGCCGAACTGCGCAAGCTGCTCGACGAGATCGACGGATCGGTCGGCGTGTCGCTGTCGGGCAGCAAGATCCGCTTCGACCTGGGCCAGGCGATCCTGACGTCGAAGCTGATCGACGGCACCTTTCCCGATTATTCGCGCGTCATCCCGAGCGGCAACGACAAGCTGCTGAAGCTCGATCCCAAAAGCTTCATGGCCGGGGTCGATCGCGTCTCGACGATCGCCACCGAAAAGACCCGCGCGGTCAAGATGGCGCTCGACCGCGACAAGATCACCCTGTCGGTGACGTCGCCGGAGAACGGCACCGCGGCCGAGGAAGTCCCCGGCGACTATGCGGCGATGCCGTTCGAGATCGGCTTCAACAGCCGCTACCTGATGGACATTCTCGGCCAGATCGAAGGCGACAGCGTCGAGGTCCACCTCGCCGACGCCGCCGCGCCGACGCTGATCCGCGAAAATGACAGCTCGCCGGCGCTGTACGTGCTGATGCCGATGCGGGTGTGACGCCGGCGGCGTTCCGCGCCGAACAGCGCGGCGTCGCGCGGAAGATGGCCGCGGCGCTCGCCATCACCGTCACAATCCTGTCCGCCGCATTGGTGTGGCCCTGGTCTGCGGCCGAGCGGATCGATCGCGCCTCGGCCGCGGCGATCGCTGCGCTTTTCATTGTCGCATGGCTTGCCGCGGCTATTGGCGATGTCGCACGCCAGCGCTTCTTTTCGGCCACGGACATAGCCGGCAGCGGGTCGGGCGCAGCCGATGGCGCGATCCGCGGTGGCATCGCCATCCTACAGAACACCCTGGAGCAGGTCACTCTGGCGATCCCGGTATATCTGGCGATCGCCGTCCTGCTGCCACATCCGGGACCAGTGCTGGCCGCGCTCGTCGCACTTTTCTGCATGGGACGCCTGCTGTTCTGGCGCGGCTGTCCGCGCGGCGCCTCCGCGCGGGCCTTCGGCTTCGCTCTGACCTTCTATCCCACGGTGGCCGGTCTCGGCATCGCCCTGTTCGTCGGCATCGCCCACCTGGGATAGCGGCGTCCCAATCGCGTCACCCCGCGTGCTTGGCGATCCACGCTTCCAGCACCGGCGCGATCTTCGTGCGCCATTTGGAGCCGTTGAAGATGCCGTAATGGCCGACACCCTCGGCCATCAGGTACCGCTTGTCGGCATCCGCCAGCTTCGTCGCCAGCGTCAGCGCCGCGCGGGTCTGGCCGAGCCCCGAAATATCGTCGCGCTCGCCCTCGATCGCCAGCAGCGCGGTGTCGGTGATCGCCGCCGGATCGACCGGGCGTCCGCGATGCGTCATCGTGCCATTGGGCAGCGCATGCGTCTGGAACACCAGATCGACGGTCTGGAGGTAGAATTCGGCGGTCATGTCGCACACCGCGCGATACTCGTCGTAGAAATCCTTGGTCGCATCGGCGCTGTCGCCATCGCCGCCGACGAGGTGCTTGAACATCTCGTAATGCGAGATCATGTGGCTGCCCAAATTCATCGACATGAACCCGGCAAGCTGCAGGAAGCCCGGATAGACGCGGCGGCCGGCGCCGGCATAGGTCATCGGCACGGTCGCGACGACATTCTGTTCGAACCAGGCGTGCGGGCGTTCGGTTGCCAGCGTGTTGACCGCAGTCGGTGCTTCGCGCGTGTCGATCGGTCCGCCCATCATCGTCAGCGTGCGCGGGCGATTGGGGTGCTCGTCCGCGTTCATCAGCGCGACCGCGGCATAGCAGGGCACCGATGGCTGGCATACCGCGAGCATGTGACTGCGCGCGTCGCCCTCGGCTCCCATCGCCGCGAGAAAGGCGATGACATAGTCGATATAGTCGTCGAGGTCGAAACGTCCTTCGGACACCGGCACCAGCTTGGCGTCGCGCCAGTCGGTGATGTAGACATCGGCGAACGGCAGCATGCGCTCGACCGTGCCGCGCAGCAGCGTCGCATAATGGCCCGACATCGGCGCGACGATCAGCAGCTTGGGACCACCCTCGACTCCGTCGCGAACGAAATGCTTGAGCTGGCCGAACGGCTTGCGCAGCACGATCTCTTCCGAAACCGCGACGCTCCTGCCGTCCACTATCGTCGTATCGAGCCCGAAGGCGGGTTTGCCGCGCGGTGCAGCGGCATGCGCGAATACCTCGAGCGCCGATCCGAGCACCGGCCCGCCGCCGAAATACGCGAACGGATTGGCAGGATTGCTCAACAGCCCCGCCCCGACATTGGCGAGCGCACTGGCACCCGCCAGCATCGAGCGCTGCAATTCATAGGCATTGTAGAGCATGTAGATCTCCCCTGCCGCTCGATCATCAAACGACAGCATTTGTCCGATCTATAGCGTAGCGCTGCTGCGGTGCAACGCCGAGCCGTGCCGATGCGACGACCGGATGCACAGGCGGTTCCCAATCGGGGCGGTTGCGGCTAGTCCCGAACCATCATGGCCGATGCACCCAGCGCCCCCCTGCCCCCGCCAGCCCCGCCCGCCCCGCCCAAGCGCCGGTTGAGCAATCTCACCATCGTATGGGGCTATACGTCGCGTTATCCGTTGCAGCTGGCCGCGGCGATCCTGGCACTGCTGTGCGCGGCGGGAGCGACCTTGTGGATCCCGCGCACCTTCCAGCAGGTCGTCGACAACGGCTTTGGCGGCGACGGCGACGCCGCGGCGATCGCGCCCTATTTCCAGGGGCTGCTGATCGTCGTGGTGATCCTGTCGCTGGCGACGGCGGCGCGCTTCTATTTCGTGTCGTGGCTCGGCGAGCGCACGGTGGCGGACATGCGCGCGGCAGTGCACCGCAACCTGCTGCGCCTGTCGCCGCAATGGTTCGAGGAGAACCGCCCTTCCGAGATCGCCTCGCGCCTCACCGCCGACACCGCGGTGGTCGAACAGATCGTCGGGACGACGGTGTCGGTGGCGCTCAGGAACCTGCTGATCGGCGTCGGCGGGGTGATCTATCTGTTCACGCTCGCGCCCAAGCTGGCGGCGCTGCTGATCCTGGGCATCCCGCTGATCATCGCGCCGATCATCTGGCTGGGCGGCAAGGTGCGGCGATTCTCTCGCACCAGCCAGGACCGCATCGCCGATATCGGCACGATCGCCAGCGAGACACTGGGCGCGATGAAGATCGTCCAGGCGTTCGGGCAGGAACGGCGTGAGGCGGATCGCTTCGCCGGTGCGGTCGATCGAGGATTCGCTGCAGCCAAGCTGCGCTTCGGCACGCGCGCGGTGATGACGGCGCTGGTCATCTTCGTGCTGTTCGGCGCGGTCACGCTGATCATGTGGGACGCGGTGTCCGACGTCGCCGCCGGGCGCGTCACCGGCGGATCGATCACCGCGTTCGTCATCACCGCCGGGCTCGTCACCGGCGCATTCGGCGCGCTCACCGAAGTCTATGGCGATCTGTTGCGCGCATCGGGCGCGGCCGCGAGGCTCGCCGAACTGCTCGCGCAGGAGCCGCAGATCGCCGCGCCCGCCAATCCGGTCGCGCTGCCGCAGCCGCCGCGCGGGGAAGTGGCGTTCGACCATGTCACCTTCCGCTATCCTACCCGCACCGAACATGCCGCGCTCCACGACTTCTCGCTCGACGTCGCGGCGGGCGACACCGTCGCCGTGGTCGGGCCGTCGGGGGCGGGCAAATCGACGCTGTTCCAGCTCGTCCAGCGCTTCTACGATCCCGAGGCCGGCGAGATCCGCGTCGATGGCGTGCCGCTACCCGCCGCCGATCCGGCGGAAATCCGCAAGCGCATCGCGATCGTGCCGCAGGAAACCGTGATCTTCGCCGCGACGGCGCGCGACAATCTGCGCTATGGCCGCTGGGACGCGAGCGATGCCGAATTGTGGCACGCCGCCGACGCCGCCAACGCCAGCGAGTTTCTGCGCGCGCTGCCGCAGGGGCTCGACACCTTCCTTGGCGAGGACGGCGCGCGGCTGTCGGGCGGGCAGCGGCAACGCGTCGCCATCGCGCGCGCGCTGCTGCGCGACGCACCGATCCTGCTGCTCGACGAAGCGACCTCGGCGCTCGATGCCGAAAGCGAGCGGCTGGTTCAGGACGCGCTCGACCGGCTGATGGCGAACCGCACGACGCTGGTGATCGCGCACCGCCTGGCCACAGTGCGCGCCGCCGGGCGCATCGTCGTGATGGATGCAGGGCGCATCGTCGAGGTCGGCACGCATGGCGACCTGATCGCCCGCGGCGGGCTCTATGCGCGGCTCGCCAGCCTGCAGTTCAGCGAAGCGGCGTGACGGGCGCGCCAAACTAAAAATTGGTGGGTACAGGCGTCTCGATGCCCATATGGGCGGCACTGCGAACCACAAGAAAGGTTGATCGTGACGGTCGAGACATCCCAGTCACTCGAAGAAATCGCCGAGGCGAAGGGCATGTTCGCGCCGCGCGTAACCTGGGTCCATCACTGGACTCCCGGGCTGTTCAGCTTTCGTGTCGAACGTCCGCAAAGCTTCCGCTTCACCTCGGGCGAGTTCGTGATGATCGGCCTTGCCCAGCCCGACGGCAAGCCGCTGCTGCGTGCCTATTCGATCGTCAGCCCGGCATGGGAGGAACATCTCGAATTCTTCTCGGTCAAGGTGCCCGACGGCCCGCTGACCTCGCGCCTCCAGCATCTCAAGGTCGGTGACCGGGTGCTGATCGGGCGCAAGACTACCGGGACGCTGGTCACCGACGCATTGAAGCCTGCCAAGCATTTGATGATGATCGGCACCGGCACCGGGCTTGCCCCGTTCCTGTCGATCCTGCGCGACCCCGAGACGCATGAGCGCTTCGAGAACATCGTCATCGCGCATACCGTGCGCCAGCGCGAAGAGCTTGCCTACCACGATTTCCTGTACGAGGAGATCAAGACCGACGAGATTTTCGGCGAGCTGCTGCGCGATCGATTCACCTACTATCCGACGGTGACGCGCGGCGAATTCCACACCCGCGGGCGCATCACCGACCGGTTGCGCGACGGGCTGTTCCGCGCCGATCTGGGCCTCAGCATCGACGATCGCCCCGACACGCGCTGGATGATCTGCGGGTCGATGGCGTTCAACAAGGAGATGATCGAGATCCTCGAGGGCTGGGGCATGGACGAAGGCACGCGCAGCAACCCCGGCGAGTTCGCGGTCGAACGCGCGTTCGTCGGATGACGACGCTCGTTACCGGGGCGGCCGGGTTCATCGGCATGGCAACCGCCGATGCGCTGCTCGCGCGCGGCGACGCCGTGATCGGGATCGACAATCTCAACAGCTATTATGATCCGGCGCTCAAGCATGCGCGCGTGGCGCAGTTGAGCGAGCGTCACGGCGATCGGTTCCGGTTTGTCGAGCTGGACTTCGCCGACCGGGCGGCGTTGGAGGCCGAACTGGGCGGAGCGGAGTTTGACCGCATCGTCCATCTCGGCGCGCAGGCCGGAGTGCGCTATTCGATCGAGAACCCGCACGCCTATGTCCAGTCGAACCTGGTCGGGCACGTCAACATGCTCGAACTGGCGCGGTCGCGCAGCACCAGCCACTTCGTCTATGCGTCGTCGTCGTCGGTCTGTGGCGGCAACACCAGCCTGCCGTTCCGGGTCGAGGACCGCACCGACCGCCCGGTGTCGCTCTATGCCGCGACCAAGCGCTGCGACGAACTGCTCAGCGAGAGCTATGCACACCTCTACCGCTTTCCGCAGTCCGGGTTGCGGTTCTTCACCGTCTACGGTCCCTGGGGCCGCCCCGATATGGCGCTGTGGATTTTCACCAGGGCGATTTTGGCGGGTCAGCCGATCCCGGTGTTCAACAATGGCGAGATGGAGCGCGACTTCACCTATATCGACGACATCGTCGCCGGTGTCGTCGCCGCGCACGACACGCCTCCCGCCGACGACGGCGCTGAAAAGGCGGGCGGAAGCACTGGCCCCCACGCGCTCTACAATATCGGCAACAATCGGTCCGAGCCGCTGGGCCGCGTGATCGAGCTGCTTGAGCAGGCGATCGGCAAGCCCGCCATCCGCGACTATCAGCCGATGCAGCCCGGCGACGTTCCGCGCACCTTTGCCGATATCGACGCGATCCAGCGCGATTTGGGCTATGCCCCGACCACCGGCATCGATGTCGGCATCCCGCGTTTCGTCGACTGGTATCGACGCTATCACGGCGTCTGACCGCCGCAACCGAAAGCCTGTCATGCGCGAAGCCGTCATCGTCTCCACTGCCCGCACACCGGTCGCCCGCGCGTTCAAGGGGGCGTTCAACGATACCGATGCGCCCCAGCTT
This sequence comes from Sphingomonas japonica, assembly GCF_006346325.1. Taxonomy (NCBI): domain Bacteria; kingdom Pseudomonadati; phylum Pseudomonadota; class Alphaproteobacteria; order Sphingomonadales; family Sphingomonadaceae; genus Sphingomonas; species Sphingomonas japonica. The sequence continues at coordinate 2,024,839 of NZ_VDYR01000001.1, forward strand.
GCCGCGCACGCGATCAATGCCGCGATCGAGCGCGCCGGGATCGATCCGGTACGGATCGACGATCTTGCGCTGGGGGCCGGGTCGCAATGGGGCACGCAGGGCGCCAATGTCGCGCGCACTGCGGTGTTCGCCGCGGGGCTGCCGCTCGGCGTGGCCGCGACCAGCATCGACCGCAAATGCGCGTCGGGCCTGACCGCGATCGCCTATGCCGCGCGCGGCATCATCGCGGGCGACATGGATGTCGCGGTGGCGGGCGGGGTGGAATCGATCTCGCTGACCCGCAACGCCCACACGCCGACGTTCCGTGCGCAGCCACAGGTCGTCACCGACCAGGTGCCGCACGCCTATATGGCGATGATCGAGACTGCCGAGATCGTCGCCGACCGCTACGGCATCTCGCGCGGGGCGCAGGACGCGCTGGCGATGCAGAGCCACCAGCGCGCCGCCGCCGCGACCGCCGAGGGACGGTTCGCTGACGAGATGGTGCCGATCACGGTCCGCAAGAACCTGATCGCCAAGGATGGCAGCATCGCTGGCCAGGAGGAGGTCACGCTTGCGAGCGACGAAGGCATCCGCGCCGACACGACGCTGGAAGCGCTGGCTAACCTGAAGCCGGTGTGGAAAGACGGTCAGGTCGTGCGCGAAGGCCGTTTCGTGACCGCCGGCAATGCCAGCCAGCTATCCGACGGCGCTTCGGCGCAGGTGCTGATGGACCGCGCCACCGCGCAGGCGGAAGGCCGCCCGATCCTCGGCATCTTCCGCGGCTTCCAGTCGGCGGGCTGCGCACCCGAGGAAATGGGCATTGGCCCGGTGTTCGCGATCCCCAAGCTGCTTGAGCGCGCCGGGCTGGCGGTCGGCGACATCGGGCTGTGGGAAATCAACGAGGCGTTCGCCAGCCAGCTGCTCTATTGCCGCGACCGGCTCGGCATCCCCGACGATCGCCTCAACGTCGACGGCGGCGGCATCGCCATCGGCCATCCGTTCGGCATGACGGGCAGCCGCCTGGTCGGGCACGCGCTGATCGAGGCGAGGCGCCGCGGCGAGCGTTATGCGGTGGTGTCGATGTGCGTCGCGGGCGGCATGGGCGCGGCAGGGCTGTTCGAGGTGGTGGGATAGGTTCGGATCGTCAGATCATGGCGTCATGACGATCGGCGCGATGCTGCCGTCGTCGCGATACTCCACGCGATCGATCGCCACCTGCCGCTGGCCACGATACGGCCCCTCGCCCGCCACATCTTCCCAGCGGTGATAGGCGATCGACCAGCTGCCGTCGGCGTTCTCGAAGAATGCGTGGTGCCCCGGCCCCTTGTACCGCCCGGCACTTGCCAGGATTTCACCGCGATAGGTCCACGGTCCCGTCGCACCCGGCGCGGTCGAATAGGCGACCGAGTAATTGCCGCGGTTGTAGGACCCGTGGCTGTAGCTGAGATAGTAGAGGTCGCCGCGTCGATGCAGGAACGGCGCTTCGGTGAATCGCTCGGGCTGCTCGATCGCTACCTCGCGGGCCAGCGTCAGCAGGTCGGGCGCGAGCTCGAACATGCGCAGCCGCGCGCCCGCGCTGCCGCCCGCGAGCAGATAGGTCTTGCCCAAGGCCGGATCGGCGAACACCATCGGGTCGATCGCCTCGAACCCGTTACCCCCGGTCAGCAGCGGGCGTCCGCTGTCGATATAGGGGCCGTCGATCCGGTCCGATGTCGCAACGCCGATCCGGCTCGGCGTCGGGTTTTGCGGCCCGACCGAATAGAACAGATAATAGCGCCCGTTCGCCCTGAACGCATGCGGCGCCCACAGGAAATGCTCGGGCGCGCCGTCCGCGATCCATGCGATGTCCGACATCCGGATCAGTGGCGCGCTGCGTCGCCAGCCATCGGCGGTGCGCGCCCAGCCGTAGAGCCGGTCGCCGCCGCCGGTCGGGAACAGCCAGGTCTGCCCGTCTTCGATCAGTACCGAGGGATCGGCCCCGGCGAACAGCGGATTGGTGCGCTGCCCACGCCCCGCATCGACGCATCCGGCGAGCAGCGGCGCGGCCAGCACCGCCGCTGCCCAGCCCGGCCTCATCGGGCGGCGCGCTCCGCATTGGCTTCGCTGGTCATGCGCTTGATCATGTCGACTTCGGCCTGGCGATAGGCGGTGCCGTCGCTGCGCAGGACGTCGTGGAACCAGATCGTCGGCTCGTCATAGGTATAGGGCTTTTTCCAGCTGTCCCACGGGAAGCGGGTCTGCGACTTGCCGTCGACAAAGCCCCAGTTGAACATCGCGATGTTGTATTTGCGGCCCAGCGGCAGCGACCCGTCGAACGTCGATCCGTTGCCGCGCGCCATATATTCGGTGCACAGCACGGGGCGGCCATAGCTCAGCATCTGCTTGGCGCGGCGCTCGAACTGTTCGGGCCAGTTATAGTCGTGGAAGCTGTTGACGTCGCTGCGGCTGACCTGGATCTTCTCGACCGCGTCGAGGCTGTCGCGCTTGTCCCATGTCTCGCCGATCCAGAGGCCACTGGTCAGCGGCTGGGTCGGATCGACGCTCTGTGCCCAGTCGAACACCTGCCCGAGCAGCCCGGCGACCAGCGCGGTCTTGTTCGGCGTCGGCTTGTAATTACCGCCGCCGCCATTGTTGGGCTCGTTCCACACGTCCCAGGCAAGGATGCGGTCGTCGTCGGCGAAGCTGCCGACCACGTCCTTCACATAGGCTTCGAGCTTGTCATACTGGCTCTTGTCCGCCAGCCGTGCCGCGCCCGGCGCCTGCATCCAGCCCGAATTATGGACCCCCGGGATCGGCGGACGCTGCGGCCCCGCTACCGGATCGGGATCCCAGCAGCTGTCGAACAGCACGAACATCGGCTTGATATTGTGCCGCGCCGCGATCTCGAGGAAGGTGTTCATCCGCTGCTTGAGGCCCGCCGCGTCGTTCTCCCACAGCATGTTGTGGAGATAGACGCGCATCGTGTTCATGCCCATCTTCGCCGCCCAGCCGAGCTCCTGATCGATCTGCTCGGGATTGAAGGTATCGGCCTGCCACATCGCGAACTGGTTGATCGCGTCGCGATTATTGTAGTTGGCGCCGACCAGCCACGGCTGTTCGCCATACCAGGCCTTGGCCTGCGCCGGGGTCCAGATGTCACGCGCCTGCGCGGGCTGGGCGGCAAGCGCGGCGACGGCCGTACCGGCAATCAGGAAGATGCGGTTCATCGAAATCTCTCCGTGGGTCAGCGGGGGCGCTGCGACGCGATCTGGCCGGTCGACAGGCGATAGGTCATGGTATTGCGATAGGTCTGGCCCGGATCGAGCCGCGCCGATCCGAACGCCGGCTGGTTGACCGTGTCGGGAAAGCCCTGCGGTTCGAGCACGATCGCATCGCCGCCGCGGTACAGCCGTCCCGACTTGCCGGTGACGGTGCCGTCGAGGAAATTGCCCGAATAGAATTGCACCCCCGGCTGGTTCGACCATAATTCGAACCCGCGCCCCGAAACCGGATCGTGCACCGCCGCCATGCGGTGCTGGTCCTGCGTCACCGCCGTGCCCACCACCCAATTATGGTCGTAGCCGCGGCCATAGGCGATCTGGACGTCGCGCGCGTCGCGAACGCGTTCGTTGATGACGCGCGGACTGCGGAAGTCGAACACCGTGCCCGCGACCGGGCGCAATTCGCCGGTCGGGATCAGCGTCGCGTCGACGGGCGTATAGCGATCGGCATCGATGGTCAGGATATGCCCCATCGCGCCGGTGCTGCTGCCCTCGCCGCTCAGGTTCCAATAGGCGTGGTTCGACAGGTTGACGACGGTCGGGCGATCGGTGGTCGCGCGATAGTCGATGGTCAGCGCGTTGTTCTCGTCCAGCGAATAGGTGGCATCGACGGTCAGCGTGCCGGGATAGCCCTGATCGCCATCGCGGCTGACATAGCGCAGCGTCACCGACGCGGTATCGCCTGACTTTACCGACACGATTTCCCACAGCACCTTGTCGAAGCCGGCAATGCCGCCGTGCAGCGAATTGGGGCCGTCATTGACCGGGGTGCGGTACTCCCTGCCGTCGAGCGTGAAGCGCCCCTGCGCGATGCGGTTGGCAACGCGGCCGACCGTGGCGCCGAAATATTCGGGCTGTTTCAGATATCCGGCCATGTCGTTGTGGCCGAGCATGACGTCGGCGACACGCCCGTCGCGATCCGGCATCCGCAGCGCCTGCAGCGTCGCGCCCCATGCGATCACCGTCGCGCTGACCCCCGCCTTGTTGGTCAGCGTCACCGCGCCGACTGCCCTGCCGTCCGCGGTCGTGCCGAACTTTGACCGTTTGGCGTCGGTCGCCAGCGCCGGTGTCGCCGCCATCAGCGCCGCCGCCAGCAGTAGCGGCCATCGTGCATCGAGCATCTTTCCTTCTCCCTGTTCCGGCTCGAACGGCCGTGTTGAATCATCGCCCGACCGGGGATGGGACACCCTAGCCCAACCCGTGGCGCGATGAAAAGCTGATAAGTATTATAAATCGCTTGATCCCCCCCGGCGCCTTGCCGTAAAAGATGGCGCGCCCTCGCCAGAAGGGCAATCAGGATGATGGGGAGGAACAACATGCAAAGTCGGACACTGGCACTCGCGTCGAGCGCGATCGCGCTGGTATTCATCGGCGCCGCGCAGGCCGCCGCCCAGACTGCGCCGCCACAATCGACTGCGCAGGACCCCGCGACGCAAGAAACCGCAGCCGAGATCGGCTCCGAGGAGATCGTCGTCACCGGCCTTCGCCGCAGCCTTGAATCGGCGCAGGCGATCAAGCGCAATTCGGACGGCATCGTCGATGCGATCGTCGCCGAGGATATCGGCAAGCTGCCCGACATCACCGCGTCCGCCGCGCTCGCGCGCGTCACCGGCGTCCAGGTCAACCGCGGTGCCGGCGAAGCGGCGCAGGTCCAGATTCGCGGCCTGCCCGACATCTCGACCACCTATAACGGGCGTGAGATCTTCACTGCCGAGAACCGTTTCGTCGCGATCCAGGATTTCCCGGCCGGCGCGGTCGCCGCGCTCGAAGTCTACAAGTCGGGCACCGCCAACCTGATCGAAGGCGGCATCGGCGGCCAGGTCAATGTCCGTTCGCGCCGTCCGTTCGATTTCGACGGGTTCGAGCTGTCGGGCTCACTCAACGGCGTCCATTTCGAACAGAGCCAGGCGCTCGACTGGAACGGCAACCTGCTGATCTCGAACCGCTGGGAAACCGGGATCGGCGAGATCGGCATCCTCGTCAACGGCGCGATGACCAATATCGATTTTCTCGACGCCACGCGCGAGAATGATCGCTTCGTCAGCCCCGAACCCAATAACGACATCGCCACGGGCGATTTCCGCCGCCCCAACGGCCAGGGCATCTTCTACGGCAGCGGCAATCGCTGGCGGCCGTCGGTCAACGCGGCGATCCAGTGGAAGCCGGCCCCGAACTTCGAAATCTATGTCGACGGGCTGTTCCAGGGCTATCGCGCCGAGGATCGCAACCACTGGCTGTTCGTCCCCACCTTCGGCGCGACCGAATTCAGCAACGTCGTGCTGCGCGACGACGGCAGCAATTCGCTGCAAAGCGCCACGGTGACCAATGCCGCCGCCCCCGATGGCTACGACGCGTTCAGCAAGCAGCGCACCGACACCTATCAGATCGCCGGTGGCGCGATCTGGACCGCCGACCGGCTGAAGCTGTCCGCCGATATCGCCTATACCGATTCGACCTATACGCAGCGCAACGCCAATATCGATTACCTGTTCACCAGCTCGCCGGTGCGCAACGTCGTGTTCGAAAGCAGTCAGGGCGAAGGCGGCGGCACGTTCGACTTCCTCGACTTCAATGCTGCCGACCCGAACAATTATCAGTTGCGCGGGCTGTTCGACACCAATTTCCAGGCGACCGGGCAGGATATCCAGGCACGGTTCGACGCCGAATACGATACCGGCATCGACGTCCTGTCGCGCATCCAGATCGGCTTTCGCTACAATGATCGCGACGCCAGCCGCCGCAATGGCCAGCGCTATGCGGGCCTCGCCCAGCTCGGCATCCTGTATCGCGACTTGCCGGTGGACATCGCCCTCATCCCGCGCGGGTTCCGCTATGATCAACTGCAGCCCGACACGCTGTTCGCGGGGCCGACCTTCGACAGCGTGTTCGCCAATCTCGCAGCGCTGCGGACGATCGCGCAGCGCGGCGGTGACCAGGCGGCGATCGATTTTGCCAATACCGGCGATCCGGCGTTCAACCCCCTCGAGACCTTCACTGCCAACGAGCGCGCCTATGCGGGGTATGCGCAGGTCAAATACGCGTTCGATCTTGGCTTGCCGGTCGATGGCCTGATCGGCGTGCGCGTCGTCAAGACCGAGACGACGCTCAACGGCACCTCTCGCGACGATGCCACCGGCGTATTCTCGCCCGTGACGCAGCAATCGGAATATACCGATTATCTGCCCAATGCGAGCCTGCGCGCCGAGCTGACCGATGGATTGCAGCTTCGCCTGGCATACACCCAGACACGGACGCGGCCGAACTTCATCGACCTCAATCCATCGACCACCTTCGGCACCATTCCAAGTTCGTGCACCCCCGATCCGGCCAATCCCGAGGCTACGGGTCCGGATGCACCGGGCTGCAACATCTTCAATTCGAGCGGCAATCCCGACCTCCAGCCGCTCCAGTCGAACAATTACGACATCTCGCTCGAATGGTATTTCTCGCGCACCGGGTCGCTCACGGGCGGACTGTTCCGCCGCGACGTCAGCAACTTCATCTTCCGCAACTCGGTGACCGAGGAAATCCCCAACGCGCCCAATGTCATCACCAACCTGCCGACCAACGGCGGCGACGGGCGGCTGCAGGGCGCCGAAGTCGCGTTCACCTCATTCCTCGATTTCGACAGCCTGCCGCAATGGGCGCAGGGCTTCGGCGTCCAGGCGAATTACACCTATATCGACGCCACGACCGAGCTTGCTCCCGGCTTCCAGGATCGCCTGCCGGGACAGCAGCCTTTCCCCGGCGTATCAGAGCATAGCTACAATCTGGTCGGCCTATACGAACGCCCGCAATTCTCGGCGCGCCTGGCGTATAACTGGCGGTCGGAGTTCGTCATCGAGTATCAGGACCTGCAACAGGGCTTCCTGTCGCCGCTGACGCAGCAGGCGCTCGGCACGCTCGATTTCTCGGCGTCGGTGACGCCGATCGAGAATATCACGATCGCGTTCGACATGCTCAACATCCTCGCCGATCCGGTCAAGACCGACCGCGTCTACAACGCGGCTGGCGACGCCTATAACTTCCAGACCCGCTATATCGAGCGCGTCTATTCGCTGGGCGTACGCTTCCGCTTCTGATCCCCGGACGCCATTTCACAAAGGCGTCGGGCCGCACCGGGAATCCGGTGCGGCCCTTTTTTGGCGCTACTTTGACGCATGATCGTACCTCAACCCGTTCGTGTCGAGCGAAGTCGAGACACCCTACCGAGCGAAGCCGAGGCGCTTGCGGCGTTCTCGTTACGCTCGAACAAATCCCTCGACTTGGCTCGGGACGAACGGGGATGGGTAAAGCTGCTAAACCCCACTCAGCCCGCGACCAGCGCCTTGAGCGGCACACTGCTGTCCGCCAGCGCCGCCGGATCGGCACGCACCCGCCCCGTCACCAGCGCCCGCCCCTGTGCGAAGTCGCGGACCGCATTGACGCAATCAAGCGCGATCACCTGTCCGCCGCGCAGATACACGACGCTGAACGACCGCGTCTGCGGATCGCCGCGCACGATCGCCGCGTCGTGGCCGACCGACAGTCCTACCGTCTGCAGCTTGAGGTCATATTGGTTCGACCAGAACCACGGCACCGCGTCATAGGGCTCGGGTGTGCCGGTCAGCGCCTTGGCGACGGTTGCGGCCATGTCGGTGGCATTCTGCACCGATTCGAGCCGGATCGTCGCACCGTCCGCAAAGCCATTGGCATGCGCCGCGCAATCGCCGATCGCCCAGATGTCGGGCAGGTCGGTGCGGCACAGCGCGTCTACCAGCACGCCATTGGCTGTGCGTGCGCCGGCCGCGGCCAACGGCTCGATCTCCGGCACGATGCCGATGCCGACGATCACGCAGTCGGTGGCGACCGCTTCGCCATCGCTCAGCCGCACCGCCGCGACCTGGCCGCTTGTACCTTCGAGGCGATCGACCGTGCTTCCCAGGCGCAGATCGACGCCGCGCGCTCTATGCTCGACTTCGTAGAAGCGCGACAGTGCGGATCCCGCAACCCGCGCCAGCACGCGGTCCTCGGCTTCGAACAGCGTCACCTGCCTGCCCAGCCCGGTCAGCACCGCCGCCGCCTCGAGCCCGATATATCCGCCGCCGATCACCGCCACCCGCGCGACATCGGGAAGCTCGGCGAGCAGCGCATCGACATCGCCGCGCGACCGCACTGCGTGGACGCCGGCCAGGTCGTGCCCGGCACAGCTCAAACGCCGCGCCCGCCCGCCGCCGGCCCAGATCAGCGCTCCATAGCCGATGCTGTCTCCGTCGGCGGTCGTCACCCGGTGCGCCGCAGCATCGACCGCGACGACCCGCACCCCGCCGACGATCGCGATCCCGCGCTCTTGCCAGAACGCAGCCGGGCGGATCAGGATGCGCTCGAACGGCTTGTCACCCGCCAGATAGTCCTTGGACAGCGGCGGGCGCTCATAGGGCAGTTCGGGATCGTCGCCGACCAGCGCGATCGACCCCGCAAAGCCGCGTTGGCGTAGGCCGATCGCCGCCTGCGCGCCGCCATGTCCGGTGCCGATAATGACGACGTCGAAATGCGCTTCCGTCACGCGATCGCCGGCAGCTGGTCCAGATAGGTGTCGAGCGTTATCGGATAGTCGCGCACGCGCACGCCGGTGGCGTTGTAGATCGCATTGGCGACTGCCGCGCCGATCCCGCAGATACCGAGTTCGCCGACGCCCTTGGCCTTCATCGGCGACGACATCGGATCGGTCTCTGGCAGGAAAATGACTTCCTGGTGCGGGATGTCGGCATGGACCGGCACTTCGTACCCGGCCAGATCATGGTTGACGAAGAAACCGAAGCGCTTGTCGACGACCAGATGCTCCATCATCGCCGCGCCGGCGCCCATCACCATCCCGCCGATCACCTGGCTGCGCGCCGATTTCGGGTTGAGGATGCGCCCAGCCGCGCATACCGCCAGCATCCGGCGGATACGCGCCTCGCCGGTGAAGCGGTTGACCGCCGCCTCGACGAAATGCGCGCCGAACGTCGATTGCTGCGCCTTTTGCGCCAGGTCGCCGAACTCGATCTTGTCCTCGACCGCGATCTCGCCGCCCTGCGCCGCCTGCGCCAGCGGCACGCTGCGCCCGCCCGCCACGACATTGCCGCCGACGAAATCAGCGGTGGCGGGGTCGAGCCCGAGCCGCTGCGCCACCGTCTCGCGCAGCTTCACGCACGCCGCATAGACGCCGGCGGTCGAGCTGTTGGCGCCCCACTGCCCGCCCGATCCGGCCGATGCCGGAAACGACGAGTCGCCCAGCCTGACCACCACCTGTTCGAGCGGCACCCCCAGCATCTCCGCCGCGGTCTGCGCGACGATGGTATAGGTGCCGGTGCCGATATCGGTCATGTCGGTTTCGACCGTGACCACGCCCTGCGGGCTCAGCCGCACCCGCGCGCCCGAATCCATGACGATGTTGTTGCGGAACGCCGAGGCGACGCCCATGCCGACATACCAGTCGCCATCGCGGGTCGCGCGCGGTGCCTGGCGCTTGCTCCAGCCGAAGCGATCGGCGCCGACGCGGAGGCATTCGACCAATTGCCGCTGCGAGAACGGCCGCTCGGGCTTCATCGGATCGACCTGGGTGTCGTTCCTGATGCGCAATTCGATCGGGTCCATCTCGAGCTGTTCGGCGAGCTCGTCCATCGCGATTTCGAGCGCCATCAATCCGGGAGCCTCGCCCGGCGCGCGCATCGCATTGCCCTCGGGCAGGTCGAGTACCGCCAGCCTGAGCGCGGTCATGCGGTTGGCCCCGGCATAGAGCAAAGGCGTCTGCGCGGTCGCGACTTCGGGTCCGCCACCGGGCAGATCGCCCGACCAGCTTTCGTGCCCGATCGCGGTCAGCGTGCCGTCGCGGTCGGCACCCAGCCGGATGCGCTGGATCGTCGCCGGGCGATGCGTGGTGTTGTTGATCGACATCGGCCGGGTCAGCGCGACCTTGACCGGGCGCTTGGCGGCGCGTGCGCCCAGCGCCGCCAGTAACGCATCGGCGCGCACGAACAGCTTGCCGCCGAAACCGCCGCCGACATAGGGCGCGATCAGCCGCACCTTGTCCTTGGGGATGCCGAGCGTCTTGGCGACGTCGCCCTTGCCCCAGTCGATCATCTGGTTGGCGGTCCACAAGGTCAGCTCGTCGCCGTTCCACGCCGCGGTCGAGGCATGCGGCTCCATCATCGCATGCGCCTGGTCGGGCGTCGAATAGCGCTGATCGAGCTTGACCGGAGCGCGCTCGAACGCTGCGGCGAAATCGCCCAACCGGGTGTCGGCATTGCCGTCGCCCGACGGCATCTTGGCGCCGTCCATCGCCTCGGCGAGATCGAACCTGCCCTGCCCGCGCGCATAGTCGACGCGGACCAGCCCGGCCGCCGCCCGCGCCTGCTCGAAGGTTTCGGCGACGACGACCGCGACTGCCTGATGATAATGCTCGACGTCCGGTCCGGCGAGCAGCTTCGCGGTGTTGAAGCTGCCCTTGGTCAGCTTGCCTGCATTCTCGGCGGTAACGATGGCGAGCACGCCCGGGGCAGCTTCGGCCGCCCTGGTATCGATCGCGGTGATCCGCCCCTTGGCGATCGCCGCGCCGATGACATGGCCATAGGCGGGGTTGGTCACCGCATCGTGCCGCTCATAGGCATAAGGCGCGGTGCCGGTGGTCTTGGCCGGACCGTCTATGCGATTGGTGGCCTTGCCGACCACGGTCATGCGGTCGATCGGATTGGGGCCTGCGGGCGTGTCGAACTTCATGGCCTCAACTCCGCGCCTGCGCCAGCACCGCACCGAGCGTGCGCTCGGTAAGGGACAGCTTGAAACGATTATCCTGCGTCGGCTTCGCTCCCGCCAGCAGCCCTGCAGCGACCGGCTTGGCACCGCGCGGCAGTTCGGCCTCGGCCGCTTCGACCCGCCACGGCTTCGGACCGATCCCGCCGACCGCGACCCGCCCCGATCCGTCGCGCCGGATCACCGCAGCGACCGACACCAGCGCGAAGGCATAGGACGCGCGGTCGCGCACCTTGTGATAGAAATGCTCGCCGCCGATCGGCTTGGGCAAGGTGACCGCGGTGATCAGCTCGCCCGCTTCCAGATTGGTGTCGAGTTGCGGCGTGTTGCCCGGCAGACGGTGGAAATCGGCGATCGCGATCAACCGCGCGCTGCCGTCGGGCCGCACCGTCTCCACGTTCGCGTCGAGCAGCCGCAGCGCGACGTTCATGTCGCTGGGATTGGTCGCGATGCAGGCGTCGCTCATCCCGACCACGCCCAGCTGGCGGCTGAACCCGCCGATCGCGGCGCAGCCCGACCCCGGCTTGCGCTTGTTGCAAGCCTGGTTGGTGTCGTAGAAATACGGGCAGCGGGTGCGTTGCAGCAAGTTGCCCGCGGTCGTCGCCTTGTTGCGCAACTGTCCCGACGCCCCGGCGAGCAGCGCGCGCGACAATACGCCGTAATCGCGGCGCACGCGCTTGTCGGCGGCAAGATCGGTATTGCGGACCAGCGCCCCGATCCGCAGCCCGCCCTTGTCAGTCTTTTCGATCGCGTCGAGGCCCAGGCCATTGACGTCGATCAGCTGCGCCGGCGTCTCGATCTCCAGCTTCATCAGGTCGAGCAGGTTGGTGCCGCCCGCGATGAACTTGGCCCCTTGCGTCCGCGCCGCGGCGGCGGCCGCCTCGGCGGGGGTAGCGGCGCGGGTATAGCTGAACGGCCTCATGCCCCTGTCCCCTCGACTTCGCCCCTGGCCACGTTGGTCATCGCCTCGAGAATGTTCGAATAGGCGCCGCAGCGGCAGATATTGCCGCTCATCCGCTCGCGCATCTCGTCATTGGTGATCTGCGGCCGCTTGTCGAGGTCGCCGCTGACATGGCTGGGAATCCCCGCCTTGATCTCGTCGAGCACCGCCACCGCCGAACAGATCTGCCCCGGCGTGCAATAGCCGCACTGATAGCCGTCGGCCGCCACGAACGCCGCCTGCATCGGGTGAAGATTGTCCGGCGTGCCCAGCCCTTCGATCGTCGTCACCGCGTCGCCGTCGTGCATCACCGCCAGCGTCAGGCAGCTGTTGATGCGCCGTCCATCGACGATCACCGTGCACGCGCCGCACTGGCCGTGATCGCAACCCTTCTTGGTACCGGTGAGGTTCAGATGCTCGCGCAGCGCATCAAGCAGCGTCGTGCGCGTGTCGAGATCGAGCGCCTGTGCGCGGCCATTGACGTTCAGCGTCACCTTGGCCGACATCGGCTGCAACTGCGCCGCGACGGCGGCCGGCTGGCCCTGCGCGGCAGGAATTGCGGTGACGGCAACCGATGCCGTCCCGCCGACGAGCACAGCCCGCCGCGAAACTTCCAGCTCATCGATGGGCATCGCTACGGTCTCCTGCTGCTTGATCCGGTGCTGCGCATCCACGTCAGAACATCTGCGGGCACCGGTGTTGTGTACGCGAATGCGTCGCGCCGGTCGAGCGCGATCGACGCGGGCCGCGGCTTGCATCGCGGACCAACTTGCGCCGCCGGTTCGGTCGAACCATGGTGCCGGAATGGATTTCATGAAGTGGCTCAATTCGCTCGGCGACTTGCTCTACGAAGTGATGAGCTGGCTCGTTTTCTATCCGGTGACCTTGGCGCGCACGATCCTGCATCCCATCGCGACGATGAACTACGCTGACCGAGAACTTCGCGATGCCGAGGACGAACAGTTCAGCGACACGCTAAACCCTCCCTTGTTCCTGATCCTGTCGCTGCTGCTCACGCAAGCGATCGACTCGGTTCTGGGCGGCAACACCAATCCGATCATCGCCAGTTCGCGCGGCCTTGCCGCCCTGATCGACGACGACACGACGTTGCTGATGCTCCGGCTGATCCTGTTTTCGATGTTCCCGCTGATGATGGCCACGCGGCTGCTGCGCGCCAGAAGAGAACGGTTGACGCGAGAGCATCTCAAGGCTCCCTTCTATGCACAATGCTACGCCTGCGCCCCTTTCGCCCTGTTCCTGGGGATCGGCGTGTCGCTGGGCCATGCCGAGTTGCCGGCAGCGCGTACGGGGGGAGCGATGCTCGCGGGTATATGCATTGTGGCCTATCTGGGAGTTCAGGCGCGCTGGTTTGGGCATCATCTTCAGCAAGGGCTGGGCCGCGGACTGCTCAACGCGGTCGCCGGCTTCGTGCAGGCCACGGTGCTGTCGATCGCCATTGGCTTGATGTTCGTCAACGGCTGACCGCCCTTTTGCCCGTCAATCCCTGCCGGATGCCAAGTGAAGCGCGCGATAACTCGCGCTGTCCTACACCCCTCCGATTGTGCCACAGGATTTCGATGCCGACTCTCCTTTCCCGTCCCGGTTCCCGCCCTTGCCGTCGCCTGTCGAGCTTGGCGGCCTGCGCCGTGCACGAAGCGATGGCAGGCCTCAACTTTCTCCACTTCACTTTGGTTCTGGCATGAACGATCCGCACCAGACCGACGTGCTCGTCATCGGGTCGGGCGCAGCCGGGCTTACCGCCGCGCTCAACCTTGCCAGCCGGTTTCGCGTCACCGTGCTGGCCAAGGGCGGGCTGGGCGAAGGATCGACAGCGTGGGCGCAGGGCGGCATCGCGGCGGTGCTCGAACCCGGGGACACGTTCGACAACCATGTCGAGGATACGATGGTCGCCGGCGCCGGCCTCAACGACCGTGCCACCGTCGAGTTCGTGGTCGAGCGCGCACCGGCCGCGATCGCGCGGCTCGCCGAACTCGGCGTACCGTTCAACGTCGCCGAGAATGGCGCCGACGGCTGGCATCTGACGCGCGAGGGCGGACATTCGCATCGCCGCATCGTCCATGTCGACGACGCCACCGGCTGGGCGGTTCAAGAAGCGCTGATCAACGCCGCGCGCGCCAATCCCAACATCACCCTGGTCCCCGACATGGTCGCGATCGACCTTGCCACCAGCCGCCACGAGGCGCGCTATTCGGGTGCCGGCGATGTGTGGGGCGTCTATGCCGTCAACAAGGCGACCGGGCATGTCGAGCTGTTCACCGCGCGCGCGACGATCCTGGCGACCGGCGGTGCGGGGCGGACCTATCAATTCTCGACCGCGCCGCGCGGGGCGACCGGCGACGGCATCGCCATGGCGTGGCGCGCGGGGTGCCGCGTGTCGAACATGGAATTCATGCAGTTCCATCCGACCTGCCTGTTCAACCTCGAGGTCAAGAACTTCCTGATCACCGAGGCGGTGCGCGGCGAGGGCGGGCGGTTGATCAACCCGGTCACCGCCAAGCGCTTCATGACCTATTACGACCCCGAGCGGCTCGAACTCGCTCCGCGCGACGTGGTGGCGCGGGCGATCGATGCGGAGATCAAGCGGTTCGGGCTCGACTACGTCCACCTCGACATCAGCCACCAGCCGCCCGAATTCGTCGCGCAGCATTTCCCGACGATTCATGCCAAGCTGCTGGGGCTCGGCATCGACATGACCACCGACCCGATCCCGGTGGTGCCGGCGCAGCATTATACCTGCGGCGGCGTGGTGGTCGATCGCGACGGGCGCACCGACCTGCCCGGCCTGTACGCCGCAGGCGAAGTCAGCCAGTCGGGGCTGCACGGCGCCAACCGCCTGGCGTCGAATTCGCTGCTCGAATGCTTCGTCTATGGCGAGGCGGCGGCGCGGCACATCGCCGAGCATTGGGCCGAGCTGAGCGCTCCGCCGCCGATCCGGCCATGGGACGAAAGCCGCGTCGCCGACAGCGACGAGGAAGTCGTCATCAAGCAGAACTGGACCGAAATCCGCCGCTTCATGTGGAATTATGTCGGCATCGTCCGCTCGACCAAAAGACTGGAACGCGCGCAGCACCGCATCCGCATGCTGAACGAGGAGGTCAACGACTATTACGGCCATTTCCGCGTCACGCCCGACCTGATCGAATTGCGTAACCTGTTGCAATCGGCGGAGCTGATCGTGCGCAGCGCGCTGCATCGCAAGGAAAGCCGCGGGCTCCACTATACGATCGACTATCCCGAGACGCTGGCGGAGGCACACGACACGATACTGGTGCCGTGACGCGGGATTTTGCCGCGCAACTCCATCGAATTGCTGAGGTTTCAACCGTTCATCGCTGCTAAGCCAGCGTTCATCGCACCGTCCGGAATGGGTCATTGCGCGTTCACGGCTGCTCCCGTCATGGTCGCATCGGGTCATGGGGCAAGGATTTCTGCGAGTGGAGCGCTTTACGAGGCTGCAACGGGCAATGATGCTGGCCGGGCTGGCGCCGCTCGGCGTCGTCGGTTGCGTTCCGGCGGCGCAGCAGCCCGCGCCGCGGCTGAGCGCGGCGCTTCCGGCACCCACCTATCGCGTTGCCGTTCCCGTCCCGCCGCCGCCCCCACCGCCGCCCCGCGCGCTTGCGCCGACCGCGCTGGTCACGACGATCAACGGCTTGGCAGACGCGTTCGGCGGCCGGGTCGGCATCGCGGTCAAGAGCATCGACGACGACTGGATGGTCGCCAAGAACGGCGAACTGGCGCTGCCCCAGCAAAGCGTGAGCAAATTGTGGGTGGCGATGACCACGCTCGACGCGCTCGACAAGGGACGTATCAGCCTCGACCAGTCGGTCACGATAACGCGCAGCGATCTGACGCTGTTTCATCAGCCGATCGCCGCATTGGTCAAGGACGGCGGCTATACCACCACGGTGCGCGACCTGCTCCAGCGCGCGATGACGCGCAGCGACAACACCGCCAACGACCGGCTACTCAAGCTGGTCGGCGGTCCCGCTAGCGTCAATGCCTTCATCGCCGACCGCAACCTGGGCAATATCAAGTTCGGGCCGGGCGAGCGGCTGCTCCAGGCCGGGACCGCCGGGCTGCAGTGGAAGCAGGACATGGCGATGGGCCGTGCGTTCGAAGCGGCGCGTGCGCGCCTGCCGCGCGATGTGCGCCGCGCGGCGTTCGACGGCTATGTCGCCAACCCGCCCGACGGCGCCGGTGCCGCGGCGATCGCCAATGCGCTTGCCCGGTTGCAGCGCGGCGACCTGTTGTCCCCTGCCTCGACACGCTGGCTGATCTCGACGATGGAATCGTCGAAGACCGGTCGTGCCCGGTTGAAGGCGGGAACGCCCGCCGGCTGGTCGCTGGGGCATAAGACCGGCACCGGTCAGGATTTCTTCGGTCGCACCGCAGGCTTCAACGACATCGGCATCCTGACCGCGCCCAACGGCAAGAGCTACGCGATCGCGGTGCTGATCGGCGATACCAGCCGCCCGGTTCCGCAGCGCCAGGAACTGATTCAGAACGTCGCGGCGGCGGTGGCGGCGAACCACCGCTGACGTTTCCAGTCTCGCAAGGCCGGGCACGCGCTGCTATCCGCATGCCATGCCCCATCTCTACCTCGTCGACGGCTCCGGCTATATCTTTCGCGCCTATCACCGGCTGCCGCCGCTGACCAACGTCCATGGCGAGCCGGTCGGCGCGGTCTATGGCTACACTACCATGTTGTGGAAGCTGGCGGACGAGGTCCACAAGGCCGACGGCCCGACCCACATGGCGGTGATCCTCGACAAGTCGTCGAAAACCTTCCGCAATGACCTGTACGACCAGTACAAGGCGCATCGTCCCCCGCCGCCCGAGGACCTCGTCCCGCAATTCCCGATGATCCGCGACGCGACGCGGGCGTTCAGCCTGCCGTGTATTGAGGAGGAGGGCTGGGAAGCCGACGACCTGATCGCTAGCTATGCCAAAGCGGCGCTGGCGCAGGGCTGGTCGGTGACGATCGTGTCGTCGGACAAGGACCTGATGCAGCTGATCGAGCCGGGGCTCGACCTCTACGACACGATGAACAATCGGCGCTTGTCCGACGAGCATGTCGTCGAGAAGTTCGGAGTGCCGCCCAAGCTGCTCGGCGACGTGCTCGCGCTGATGGGCGACAGCGTCGATAACGTGCCCGGCGTTCCGGGTGTCGGTCCCAAGACCGCGGCGAAACTGATCCAGGAGCATGGCTCGCTGGAAGCCGTGCTGGCCGCAGCGCCCGAGATGAAGAAGGGCAAGCTCAGGGACAATCTGATCGAACATGCGCCGATGGCCAGGCTGTCGCGCGAACTGGTGACGCTGGCGTGCGACGTCGGATTGCCCGACCCGCTCGACGACCTCGAATTGAAGGGCATTCCGGACGCGCCGTTGCGGGCGTTCCTCGAACATCATGGCTTCCGTTCGCTGCTCGCCAAGCTGTCCGCGGTCGCCGATGCGCCGGCACCGCAATCCAGCGCCCCGGTGCCCCCGGACAACGATCCTGCGTGCGATCGCGACGCCTATGAGACGGTCGTCGACGAGGCCGCGCTCGAAGGCTGGATGATCGCAGCAAAGCACCAGGGCTGGGTGGCGATCGATACCGAGACCACCGGGCTCGACGCCACCCGCGCCGAACTGGTCGGCGTCAGCCTCGCGCTGCATCCCAACCTCGCCTGCTATATCCCGCTGGGGCATGGCGGCAGCGACATGTTCGCGGAACGGCCGGTGCAGCTCGATCGCGCGCTGGTGCTGGCGAAGCTGAAAGAACTGCTCGAGGACGAAAGCGTGCTCAAGATCGGGCACAACCTGAAATACGACCTGATCGTGCTGCAGCGCTGCGGGATCAGCCTTGCCCCCTATGACGATACCATCGTGATGAGCTTCGACCTCGATGCGGGCCTGCACGGGCACGGTATGGACGAGCTGGCGGCGACGCACCTGGCGCACAGCTGCATCGCGTACAAGGACGTCGTCGGCACCGGCAAGAAGCAGCTCGGCTTCCAGGAAATCGACCTCAAGACCGCGACCCGCTACGCCGCGGAGGATGCCGACGTCACGCTTCGGCTATGGCGGCGGTTCAAGCCGCGGCTGGCCTATGAGGGCGCGACGCGCGTGTACGAGATGGTCGATCGAGCGCTGGTCCGCGTCATCGCCGATATGGAAATCGCCGGGGTCAAGGTCGATTCCGCGCGGCTGGCGCAATTGTCCGAAGAGTTTTCGGGCCGGATCGCCGCGCTCGAGACCGAGATCCACGGCATCGTCGGCACGAAGTTCACTATCGGCAGCCCCAAGCAATTGGGCGACATCCTGTTCGAGCAGCTGAAGATCAAGGGCGGACGCAAAGGCAAGTCGGGGGTCTATTCGACCGACGTCAACGAACTCGAACGCATTGCCGCCGACAAGGATTCACCGGGTGCGGTAATCGCTGCAAAGGTGCTCGACTGGCGGCAACTGTCGAAGCTGAAATCGACCTATACCGACGCGCTGCAGGCGCAGATCAACCCGGCGACCGGCCGCGTCCACACCTCGTACAGCCTGACCGGCGCGCAGACCGGGCGGCTGTCGTCTACCGACCCCAATCTCCAGAACATCCCGATCCGCACCGAAGTCGGCCGCCAGATCCGCGATGCGTTCGTCGCCGAGCCGGGCAACGTCATCCTGGCCGCCGATTATTCGCAGATCGAACTGCGCCTCGCCGCGCACATCGCCGACGTGCCCCAGCTCCGCGAGGCGTTCGAGCGCGGTGACGACATCCATTCGATGACCGCCAACGAACTGTTCGGCGAGGTCAATCGCGACACTCGCGGCCGCGCCAAGACGATCAACTTCGCTATCCTATACGGCATCAGCCGCTGGGGCCTTGCCGGGCGGCTCGACGTGTCGGCGGACGAAGCGCAGGCGATGATCGACCGCTATTTCGAGCGCTTCCCGGGGATCAACCGCTACATCGCCGAAACGACGCAGAGCGTGCGCGAAAAGCAGTTCACCACCACCTTGTTCGGTCGCAAGACGCATTTCCCGCGGATCGCGTCGAAGGTGCAGCACGAACGCCAGGGCGCTGAACGCGCCGCGATCAACGCGCCGATCCAGGGCACCAGCGCCGACATCATCAAGCGCGCGATGGCGCGGATGGGACCGGCGCTGGCCGAGGCGGGGCTGCCGAATGTCCGCATGCTGATGCAGGTGCATGACGAGCTGGTGTTCGAATTGCCCGAGACCGATGTCGCGGCGGCACGGCCGGTGATCGAACGCGTGATGGCCACCGCGGCCGAACCCGCGGTCACGCTTAGCGTGCCGTTGGGCGTCGAAATCGGGGTGGGACCGAGTTGGGGCGCGGCGCATTGACGGTGCCCGCTGCCCCGCCGGGGCTGCTCGAAATCTACATCCCGATCCTGCTCGGCTTCGGGCTGCTGACGCTGATGGTCGCGTGGACGCCGATGTTCCTGCGACGAATGCCGCTGTCGCTGCCGATCCTGTGCGTCGGCATCGGCGCCGGGATCTTCTCGCTCGATCGGTTCGCGCCCTATGCGCTGCATCCGCTCGAGGGGCCGCAGCTGGTCGAGCGGGCCGCGGAGCTGATCGTGATCGTGTCGCTGATGGGCGCGGGGCTCAAGATCGATCGTGCGTTCAATTGGGCCAACTGGTCGATGACGGCGCGGCTGCTGGGCGTGGCGATGCCGATCAGCATCCTTGCCTTCTGGTGGACGGGGCAAGCGCTGCTCGGCTTGGGCGCCGCGACCGCACTGCTGCTTGCGGCGTCGCTGGCGCCGACCGACCCGGTGCTGGCGTCCGACGTGCAGATCGAGGACCCGCATTCGAGCGAGGACGACGAGGCGCGCTTTGCGCTGACGTCCGAAGCCGGTCTCAACGATTCGTTCGCCTTTCCCTTCGTCCACCTCGCAATCCTGGCGGCGGCGGGCGGATGGGGGATCGGCGTGTGGCAGGAATGGGCGCTCGATCCGGTGCTGATGCGGCTGTCGATCGGCGCGGCCGTGGGGATCGCCGGAGGATGGGCGGTCGGCCACCTGATCTATGCCCTGCCGACCGAGAACAAGCTGTCGCATACCGGTGACGGTTTCGTGGCGCTGGGCGTGACGCTGGCGATCTATGCCGGCACCGAATTGCTCCACGGCTATGGCTTCCTTGCCGTGTTCCTCGCCGGGCTGATGCTGCGCCGCGCGTCGCGCAACCACGATTTCAACGACCGCATGCACGATTTCGCCGACGAGACCGAACGGCTGCTGATGATGGTGCTGCTGTTCATGTTCGGCGGGATGCTGACCGCGGGCGGGCTGTTCGCGCTGGTCGGGTGGGAGGAAGCCGCGTTCGCCGCCATCGCGATCTTCGTGATCCGGCCGCTGGCAGGGTGGATCGCGCTCATGGGTGTTGCCCGTCCGCCACTCGAACGCTTCGTCGTCGCCTTCTTCGGCATTCGGGGGCTGGGGTCGATCTATTATCTGGCCTATGGCCTCAACCACGCGAGCTTCGAGCAACCGAACCGCGTGTGGGGGGCAGCAGGGCTGGTGATACTCGTTTCGATCCTGTTGCACGGGATTTCCGTGACGCCGATCATGCGGCGGCTCGACCGGCAACGCGACATCGCCCGGGAATGACGCAGCGCGTTGCCCCGACCGACGACATCGCGGCGCTTGCCAAGGGCGGTCGGACCAACATTCTGGGCTTTGCGCTGCGGCTTGCCGCACGGCTGCCGTTCCTGTTCATCGCCGGGCGCGTCTATGGCGCGGCGATCGTCGGCCGCTTCGCGCTGGCGGTGCTGGTCGTCGAACTCGCCGCGTTGCTCGCGACCCTGGGGCTCAAGCGCGGGCTGGCGCAGGCATTGTCGCAGACCGACCGCGACCATGCCCATGTCGTGTGGGACGCATTGCTGCTGGCGTTCGTGATGGCGCTGATCGCCAGCGGCGTGCTGTTCGCGTTTCCGCAGATCATGTACCCCAACAGCCAGGTGATCGGGCTGGAACGGCTGCTGCCGCTGGTGGTGGTGGCAGTGGCGTGGTCCGACGTGACGCTGGCGGCGCTGGCCTATCGCCTCAACGTCAAGGCTGCGGTGACCGCGCGGGCGGTGATCGAGCCGTGGACGATCTCGATCGCGGCCTGGGCCTTGTCGTACATCTCGGCGCGCGATGGCCTGATCATCGCCTATGTGCTGTCGATGATCGCCGCGCTGGTGGCGTCGATGATCCCGTTCCTCAAAAGCTATGGCCTGCCGCGCGGCTGGTCGCCGCGCCTGCCGGAAATGGCCGCGCTGGCGCGGCGCAACGCTCCGCTTGCCGGTGCAGACGCGATCGAATGGGGCACGCGCAATGTCGATCGCTTCATCCTAGGCCTGCTGTTCGCGCCGAGCGTGGTCGGTATCTATTACATGGCGCAGCAGGTCGCGTCGCTGCCGCAGCGATTGAAGACCAGCTTCGACCCGGTGCTCGGCCCGGTCATCACCCATAGTCTCGCGATCGGCGACAAGGCGGCGGTGGCACGACAGGTCCGCCAGGTGGGATTCTGGATCATGGCGGCGCAGGCGGCGCTGGCGCTGATCGGTGGTATTCCGGCCGAGGGCGTGATGGGCGTGGTCGGCCCCGCATTCGTGGCGGGCGCGGGCGCCTTGTGCTTCCTGCTGATCGCCGAAGTGCTGGCAGCCAACGGCGCGGTTGCAGAATCCGCGCTGGTCTATGTCGCGCGGCACCGCAACCTGATGATCTCGCTGACCATCCTGGGCATCCAGATCGCGCTGAGCTTCGCGCTGGTGTTCGGCATGCGGCAACTGGGCTGGCCGCCGACATGGCAGGCAGCGGGGCCGGCGATCGCTCTGGCGGCGTCGCTGGCGCTGGGCTCGATCGTCAAGTCACTGCTGCTCGCGCGCCTTTTGGGCGCGCCGGTTTCGAGCTGGCGCTGGCCGTTCGTGTGGGCGGTGCTGGCGACGGCGCTGGTCGGCTGGGGTTTCACCAGCCTGCCCGATCGCCTGGAATGGGCCGAACTGCTGATCGGCATTCCGGTGATGCTGGCGGTGTACAGCTTCATCCTGTGGCGCTGGGCGTTCAAGGACGAGGACCGCGCGCTGTTCCGCAAAAGCCCGCCCGGCGCGGCGACGGAACTTGGCTCCGGCGACGCCGACCGGTCCGGGTAGCGGCTCCCTGCCGAAGCGTACCGCCGAACGGCGGATCGGGTCAGGAAGGTGGCAGGTTCATCTGCTTCAGCACAGTCGAGAGATGCGCGAGCGCTTCCGGCGTGGGCCCGGGATATGGGCCGGGAGTCGGCTGATCGCCGATATATCCCATGTCGGCCTTGCCTTCGGGAAGACTGTAGAACCCCAGCACGAACAGCGTGCGCAACTTGTCCATGAACGCGACCGGCTGCACCATGGCGGCCGCCGGTTCGGCGACGGTCAGCGCGTCGAGCAGCGCGCCGCGCTGCGTGGGCCGGATGGCATCGAACGCGGCGGCGTGCAGCGCGGTGCTTTGCCGGTCGAGCCAGGTCAGCCCGCTGATCACGATGACCCTGTCCGCCTGCTGCGTCGGATAGGGCGCGCTGATCCATTCGTCGATGAACGCGCCGACGCCGAGCGCACCCGCACCCGGCGAGCGATCATCGGCCGGAAGGATCAGGTCGCCCAACAGGTCGATCGTCGCCCTTTGTGCCTTGCTGAGGGTCAGCGGCCACGGGACCGTCGGCATGGTCAGGTCGGGATCGCGGCCATAGCCCTTGGTCGGCGGCAGTGCGGGCGGCGCATCGGGCCAGTCCGCGACGTCGAACGGGGGCGCAACACCGGTCCCCGCCGCCATCGCCGGCGGCGCCAGCCTGGCAAGCGGCAGCGCCGCCGCGGCGATCATCCATTGCAGCGTCTCGCGGCGCGACAGGCTCATGCAAAGGCTCCTGACTTGAAGCGGGCGGCAAGCCGCTCCGACGCGCGCAGCGCGAGCGCGAGAATGGTAAGCGTCGGGTTCTTGTGTGCGCCGGAGGCGAAGATCGAGCCGTCGATCAGCATCAGATTGTCGACGTCCCAGCTCTGGCCATAGCTGTCCACCACCGACGACCGCGCGTCGGCGCCCATCCGCGCGGTGCCGAGTTCATGGATGATCTCCCCTCCCGCGGTCATGATCTCCTCGGGTGGCAGGTCGCGATCGAGGATCGTGCCGTTCATCCGCTTGAACACGGCATGCGCGGTGCGGCGTCCGTGTGCGACCTGGTTGATCTCGTGCTGAGAGAATTTGAACGCGAAGCGCAACACCGGAATGCCGAAACGATCCTTCACCGACGGGTCGATCTCGCAATAAGTGTCCTTGTTGGGGATCATCTCGCCGCGCAGCGTCAGCCCGATGGTCGCGCCGGATGCGCTGCGCACCGCCTGCTTGAGCCCGGCGCCCCATGTCCGCGGCAGCGCGGCGGCGGGCGGGATGCCGAACCGGCCGCCGATCTCGAAATGATAGCCGCGCGCGAAATCGAGTTCGCCGCGCTTCTGCTGCTCGTACAGCCAGAACGGGATGTAGATGTGCTGGCCACCGATGCCGTCCTCATTGTAGCGGGGCCGGTCGGCGAGCGCGGGGATATAGGCGCTGAACGAAGCACCCGTCGAATCGGTGAGATTGCGTCCAAGCTGGCCGGACGAATTGGCGAGACCGCGCGGCTGGCCCTCGCCGCCCGAATTGAGCAGCAACCGCGTCGTCTCGCCGGTCCCCGCCGCCAGCATCACCGCGCGCGCCCGTACCTGATGGCGCCTGCCGGTCTTGCGGTCGACATATTCGACCCCGGCGGCGCGGCCCCTGCCCGCCCCCGTGCCCGCCATCGTGACGCGCGCGACCATCGCGTCGGTCACTACCGTCAGCTTGCCGGTGGCCTTTGCCATCGGCAGGAACGAGGTGGTCGTCTGGAACATCGCGCCGATCGTGCAGCCGCGCGTGCACGGCGTCGCGTTGAAGCACGCGCTGCGCGGCGCGACATCGTCGGGCATGTCGCGCGTCAGCACGGCGGTATGCGCGGGCCGTACGGGAATGCCCAGGCTTTCGGCAGTCGCCTTGATCAGCATTTCCGTGATGCGGGGCTTGGGCGGCGGCATCAGGCACCCGGGGGGTGAATCGGGATGGTTCTCCAGCTCGATGCGCCCGCCGTTGACGCCGATCATCTTCTCGACCCGATCGTAGAATGGCGCGACGTCGTCATAGCCGATCGGCCAATCCACCCCCAGCCCGTCGCGCGAGAAGGGCTTGAAGTCGTACGCGCCCCAGCGCGGAACATGCCGTCCCCAGTGGTTGGTCCGCCCGCCGAGCATGCGCGGGCGATACCAATAGAATTGGGTCCCCTCCTGCATCGTATAGGGCTCGCCCTCGACTTCCCATCCGCCATCGACGGTCGCGTCGAAATAGCCGAACGGCTTGTCCGGCGTGCCCGACCCGCGCAGCGGCGCGTCGCTTTCGGGCGCGTACATGTTGACCTCCGCCTGCGGATCGTAATCGCGCCCCGCCTCCAGCATCAGGCAGCGCAAGCCAGCCTTGGTCAGGCTGTACGCCGCCATGCCCCCAGCCGCGCCCGAGCCGACGATGATGACGTCGGCGGTGACCTGTGCGGGATCGATCGCGGCCTGTGTCATTGCGCTCGTGCCCCGGCGGCGTCGCCCGCCGCGTCGAGACGGCGGATCTTGATGTTGCGGAATTCGACCGGATCGCCGTGATCCTGCAGCCCGATCACGCCGCTGGAAAAGGTTGCGAACAACGGCATATCGGCGAACTTGGACGCCGCCACCCGCTTGCGCCACTCGGCGTTGCCGAACGCGACATCGGCGGTCGGTGTCCCGTTCAGCCACTGCCGGATGCGGTCCGGCTCGACGCGAAGCCGCGCATGGTTCCAGGTGCCGGCCGGACGCGCCGCACCCGGCGGCGGGACCGTCATGTCATAGAGCGCACCGGCGCGATGCGACGGGATTTTGCCGTCGGGATGTCCGGCGTCGTCCAGCACCTGCATCTCGATGCCGGTCTCGTAAATGTTGGTGGTGCCCGGCGCCTTGCGGGCAAGATAGAACACACCGCTGTTGCCGCCGGCCTCGACCTTCCAGTCGAGCGTCAGTTCGAACGCGCCATAGCTGTCGGCGGTGACCAGATCGGTCCCGCTCATCTGGCCGTCATTCTTGGTCATCACCAGCGTGCCGTCGCGCACCAGCCACGATGCGGGCGCAGGTCCGCCGCCAAAGGCCTGCCAGCCGGAAAGGTCGCGGCCGTTGAACAGCAGCTGCCACCCTTGCGCGCGTTCCGCAGCGGTCAGCGTGTTCGGCGGAGTACCTTGAGGACCAGCCAGCGCCGGAAGTGTCGCCAGCGCCACCAGACCGAGGCCCGCACTCACCAATTTACGCATCGTGTCTCTCCCATCATTCATCCGCTGTGGCTGGGCGGTAATGTTGCAATAGCATTGCCGTGTCGTGCTTCAATGCTGCCCCCGGCCCTTGCTTGCGGTGAGCGGTCGCGGCGCCACCCCCTCGTTCGTCACCTTGACCGGACGGATGCTGCCGTCCGCGTCGAACACCATCCGCTCGAGCGCCAGCTGCCGATGCTCGCCCTTGTCGGTGTCAAGCGGCCGCCGATGATAGGCCATGTACCATTCGTCGGTGCCGGGCACGTTGACCACCGAATGATGCCCCGCCCCACGCGCGATCCCAAAGTCCTGGGCGAGAAGTTCTCCCATCGGCTTGAACGGCCCGACCGGGCCGGGCCCCATCGCATAGGCGACTCCGTAATCCGGTCCGGTCCAGCCGCCTTCCGACCACATCAGGTAATAGATGCCGTTCCGCTCGATCATGAACGAGCCTTCGACATAGCCCGGCGGCGTGATCTCCTTGAACAGCGTTCCGTCCTCGTGCGGCACGACCGACGTGAGATCTTCACTGAGCCGCACGACGTTGCAGTGCTTCCAGCCGCCATAATAGAGATAGACTTGCCCGTCCTTGTCCTGGAACGCGAACGGATCGATCGGCTGCGCACCGTTGTGGAACTTGTCGATCAGCGGCTTGCCGAGCGCGTCCTTGAACGGCCCGCCAGGCGTATCGCTGACCGCCAGGCCGATGCCGCCTGCCTCCGCGTCACTCTGGATGTCGTTGGCGCTGAAGAACATGTAGTATTTGCCGTTCGCCGCTATCACCGATGGCGCCCAGACCGCGAACCCCGCCCAGGAGACGTTCTCGACGTCGAGGACGTGCTCGTGCTTCGTCCAGGTGACCAGGTCGGGCGATGAAAACGCATTGAAGAAGGTCTGGATGCCGTAGGACGGCCGCAGCATGCGCTGCTTGCGAAGCACCTGCTGCTGGGGCGTGAAGCGTGCCGAGACATCCGGCGTTTCCGCATGATCGGAATAGGTCGGATAGATCCAGTAGCGTCCTTCAAAAACGTGAATTTCCGGATCGGCATACCAGCCGGGGACGATCGGGTTCGAAGCGATGGCCCAGCTCGAAGCAAGAAGCACCGGCGCCGCCAGCATCGCCATCCATGTCCGGCGCGTCATCGCAATCTCCTGATAGTTTCACCCCGGGGGATTTTTCGTCCTCAGGGCGCTTCGGCGCGCGTCGCCCGCGCGGAGGCGGTCAGTACCAGTTCGGCAGCGAGCAGCGCGCCTGCCTGATCCTGTGCAACCGACGTCCCCTCGACCAGATCGTTGACGAATTGAGGACCGAAGGGGAGCGGCACGTTCGAGCAGTCGATATAGCGCGTGCCCTTTCGATCCGCGACGAACAGGTGGTTTCCGCCCGGCCGCCCCTCAATATCGACATATTTGCGAAGCTCGATATAGCCGTCGGTGCCCAGGATGAAGAGGCGGCCGTCGCCCCAGGTCGGCAGTCCGTCCGGGGTGAACCAGTCGACCCGGACATAGCCGGTGCCGCCGTCGCCGGTCATCATCACATCGCCGAAATCCTCGAACTGCGGATGCTGCGGCGTCGCGAAGTTGCCGGTTTGCGACGCGATCACCTTGGCAGTCTTGCTGCCCGTCAGATAGACGAACTGATCGGCCTGATGGCTGCCGACATCGGTCAGGATGCCGCCGTTGCGCGCCGGGTCCCAGAACCAGTCGGGGCGCGACGCAGCCGCGACGCGATGCGGGGCTAGGTTGATGGTCTGGACGACCTTGCCGATCGCGCCATCATGGACCAGTTGGCCGGCCATCACCGCGGCGGGTACCTCCAGTCGTTCGGAATACATGATCCCGTATTTGCGACCCGTCTCCGCGATCGCGCGTCGCACGTCGGCAAGCTGCTGCAGCGTCACCACGGCGGCCTTGTCGCTGAGATAGTCCTTGCCCGCCCGCATGACGCGGATGCCGAGCGGCGCGCGCAGCACCGGGATGGCGGCACTGCACACCAGCTTGATCGCCTTGTTGGCAAGGATCTCCTCTTCGCCGCGCGCCAGCGGCACGCCGGGATAGCGCTTCTGGAAATTCGCGATCTGCCGGGGATCGGTGGCATGAAAGGCGGTGAGAACCCCGCCGCCACGGATCACCGCATCGGTGATGCCATAGATATGGTTGTGATCGAGCCCGATGACTGCGAACGGCACGCGATATTTGGCTTCGGGCGCGGGCCGGGCCTTTGCGCCCTCGGTCGGCGCGTCGCCGCGCGTGGTCGATTGCGCGAGCGCATCGGCGGCAAAGCCGGTCAGTCCGGCGGCAAGGCCAATGCCGAGCAACGTGCGGCGGTCGGTATCCGTCATGATGGTGCGCCTTCCTGGATGGCGACCAGCGAGGCCGGCCATGGCTTCGCTTCGCCGCTGATCATCGCCTCTTCGCCGAGCAGCGATGCGACGCTGGCATGATAGGCCTGGGCCAACAGCCCGGGTAGCGGCCTGCCCGAGCGGACCGCTTCTGCGAATCCCTCGAACTGCAGCATCGTCTCGCTATACTCGCCCCAGCCGAGCGGTTCGCCCGGCGTCGTCACCGGCAGTTCGGGAAACCAGGTCGCGCCACCGATCGGAATCGCACGTTTCTGCCCGCGCTTCACATCGGCCTGCATGCGCTGGAGCGCCAGCGTCTTTGGCGGCACTTCCATGAAGATACGGCCAAGCTCGGGCTCGATCGTGCCCTTGCTGCCCTGAATCTGCTCCTCGCAACCATAGCGGGCATTGTTGAGCAGCGACGTGTAAATGACTTTGCGGCCGCCGCTATATTCATAGATCAACGCGACATGGTCGTAGACTTCGCGGCCATCCTTCCAGAAGCAGATGCTGCCCGATCCCATCACGCGGGTCGGCACGGCGTCCAGGAACCAGTTGCCGACCTGAAGCTGGTGGGTGGCAAGCTCGGTCATCAGTCCGGCCGAGCTGTCGCGATACAGCCGCCAGTTGATCTGCCGGTCGCTGACCCCCTCCGGCACGGGACGCCGCCAGCTGTTGTTGCGATGCCAGCTCGCGCGAATCTGGGTGATCGTGCCTATCTCGCCCGCCTTCACCCGCTTGAGCGCGTTGAGATAGGTGGGATGGAACATCCGCTGGTGGCCGATCTGCAGCACCTTGCCGCTGTCCCGCGCCTGGCGCACCATCGTCCCGCAATCCGCGATCGTGCGCGCCATCGCCTTTTCGCACCAGACATGCAGCCCGGCGGCGAAGCCGTCCGCGGTGTGGCGCGCATGCACATGGAGCGGGGTGGCGATCACGAGCGCGTCGATCCCGCCGGCGTCGATCATCGCGCGATGATCGGCAAAGGCGCGCACCCCTGCGTCGACCAGGGCGCGGCCCTTGGCAAGGTTCGCCGCGTAATTGTCGCAGATCGACACGACCGCGCAGTTGCGCGTCTTGGCGATGTTCTGGATCAGCGCGCGCCCGCGATCGCCGGTGCCGATCACGCCCAGCCGTACCCGATCGCTCGTCTCTAGCTGCGCGGCGCCGGCAGCCGAAACCGCCCAGGGCGCGGCGCTGGCGACGCCGATCGCAGCTGTGGCCTTGAGCACCCGATCGATGAAGGATCGGCGCGTCAGGTCGAAATCATGGTCAGTCATCAACACGATATCCTGGAGAGATGGACGGGCATCGCCGCTTCGTCGGCGAAATCGAACAGGAAGCGGCGTGCCGAACCGTCGGCCAGCAACCGGCGTGCATCGTCCTTATCGGCAACCAGCAAGCCGGTGCTGATCATCTCGGCACGCGCGCCAAGCTGGTCTATCGCGATCGCGGTGCGCGGGATCGAGGCGATTGCCCCGTCGCCGGGGCGGATCATTGCCGAACGTTCGGGCGCGGCGGTGCCGGCGCCGACAGTCGACGAGATGGACAGTGCCTCATCGACGAGCTCGAGCTCTATCAGCACGGTGTCGGGATCGAGGGGGTGCGGGACCGCGAACGGCCATGCCCCGCCAAGGGGATGTTCGCCGATCACCGCGATCGAGCTTTCGCCTGCCGACAGCAATGCCGATACGACGCCCGCATCGCGCAGCACCGCGCATGCGCGATCCAGCGCAAAGCCCTTGCCGAAACCGCCGAAGTCCAGCGCGACCGGGTGTGAGGCGGACACATGCGTGCCATCGCGGTCCGACGCGATCGCGCTCCACCGCGCCGAAGTCTCTTGGGCATCGGCGACGGGGTCGAACCATCCATGCGTCAGCATATGGCCGTCCGCGATCTGGAGCAGCGCGTCGGAAAGTTCGCGATTGGTGACGACCGCCGATCCCCCCGCGCGCAGGCACTCGTTGAGCGCGGTCGTCGGGGACGGGCGGTGGATGGTCAGCGCATCGTCGACCGCCTCGATCGCCCGGCGCGCCGCACCCAGCAGCTTATCGTCCGCGGCGCCGAATACATGCAGTTCCACCCGCGTGCCCATCGCCGCGAAGCGTTCGATCCGTGTCGTGATCGGTGCGACGGTCAGGCGTTGAGCTCCCAGCCCGGTTCATAGTCGACCGACCACAGCTTCATCGCCTCGGCGCCTGCCGGCCTGCCGGTGGCCGGATCGACGGTCAGCGAAGCATCGGTGCGGTACGCGATGTTGCCAAGGTGGCACAGCGCCGTGCTGATATGCCCCTCGCGGATCGGCGACGCGAGCGTGTTGGCCTTGCCGCGAATGACATCGACGAAGTTGGCGGCGTGATAGACATCGAGCGCACCTTCGCCGACCGTCCCGGTGGTTTCCGATTCCGCAGCCGCCTTCACCTCGCGCAGCATCTTGCCCGCAAGGTCGTACTGTTCGAAGCCGTTGCGATCGACGATCGCCGATCCCTTCGTTCCGAGCAGCAACACGCCGCGGCCGCGGCCGTAGCGCAGCATGCCGTTGCAGCTGTTGCCGTCCCAGCGGATCGTGCGGTCGCCATCATAGAGGAGATCGAGGGCAAGCGTGTCGTACATTTCCCAATCGTCGTCCCGGTAGAATTGCCGCGAGCCGCGCGCCGCCACCGTTTTCGGGAATTCGAGGCCCATCAGCCACCGCGCGACGTCGAGCTCGTGCATCGCATTGTTGCACAGTTCGCCGGTGCCGTATTTCCAGAACCAGTGCCAGTTATAGTGCACCAGGTTCGAACGATAGGGCCCGCGCGGGCGGGGTCCCTGCCACAGATCCCAATCGAGGGTTGCGGGGGGCGCAACCTCCTTCCCGTTGCCGATCGACTTACGATTATTGGCATACCAAGTCTGCGCTTCGTAGATATCGCCGAGTTCGCCGGCCTTGATCAGCTGGCCGAGCTGCTGCGTTTCCGGGCTCGAGCGTTGCTGGTTGCCGACCTGCAACTGCCGCCCGGTGCGCCGCTGCGCCGCGATCAGCGCCTCTCCTTCGGAAGGCGCCATGCCGATAGGCTTTTCCAGATAGACATGCCGGCCGGCATTCATCGCATCGATGCCCAGCTTGGCATGCGAATGATCGGGAGTGGCGACGGTGACGATATCGACATCGCGGCTGTCGAGCAGTCGGCGATAGTCGGCCGGCGTCTTGGGGGTCGGATTTCCCTTGGCCGCGAACTCGCCTGCGCGTTTGGCCAACACCGCCGAATCGACATCCACCAGATGCGTGACCGCGACGTTGGGCAATTTGGTGAAGGCGCTCATATGCGCTTGGCCGCGCCCGTTGACGCCGACCACCGCGACCCGCAGGCGATCGTTCGCACCCTTGATCTGCGCATAGCTTCGCGCGCTCATCGCCACACCGAGCGTCGCGCCGGCTCCCTTGATCATCGTTCGGCGGTCCATCGGTCCTGTCCCTTTCACAGTTCGCGCAGCTTGATCGAGCGGAAATCGACCCGGTTGCCGTGATCCTGAAGCAGGATCGGACCCTGCTCCCACTCGCCGAACTTCGGCCATTTCGCATATTTGCTTTGCGCGACCAGCGCACGGAACTCCGGCGATCCGCGTTCATATTCCACCACCTTGAAGCCGTTGAGCCAGTGCTCGACATGCCTGCCGCGCACGATGATGACGGCGCGATTCCATTCGCCCGGTGGATTGACGCGCTTGCCCGGGCTGTCCGGGTCGGACAGGTTGCGCGCCGTAATCAGGTCGTAGAGCGAGCCGACGGTGCGGTTGCCGTCGCGGCCCATCTTGGCATCGGGATGCCGCTCGTCGTCGAGCAGCTGATATTCGAGCCCGATCGCCGAGCCGTCCCCTTTCAGCAGGTCGGGATCGACGAAATATTTGATGCCGCTATTGGCGCCGGGGGTCAGCCGGAAATCGACCGACAATTCGAAATCGCGATAGTCGCGCGTGGTGACGATGTCGCCGCCATTGGTCGCTTCGCCGCCGTCCGAAGGCTCTACCGTCAACAGGCCGCCCGTGACCGACCAGCCCTTGGTAGGAAAGCCGGCTGACTTGGCGCTTTTCCAGCCATTGGTGGTGGCGCCGTCCCACAGCAGTTTCCAGCCTGCGCGCTGTTCGCCGGGCGAGAGGCGGTTGGTGAGCCAGCCCCGCTGCTCCAGCGCCGTCTCAGGCATGGCATGGCGCGCCGGCGAATCGGTGATCACCCGCACGCGGCGGAACCGCACTTCGGGACCGCGCGCCGCTTCGGCGTCCGGAATGGCATGGACCTGAAACGCGACGAAGCCGCGGGCATCGACATCGTCGACGACATCGGTCGCGGGTACGCCGTTGATCCACGTGCGCAGCCGATTGCCGATCGCCTCGATCCGATAGTGGTTCCAGTCGCCCGAGCGGAAGGCGCGGCGCGCAGCTTCGTTACGGCCGAGCGTATAGAGCCATTGTCGCCGCTGCTCGTCATACAGCCCGCCGCTCCAGCCGCGCTTCGACGGGTCGATCTCTGCCTGATAGCCGTGGACCACGCCATCGCGATAGTCCGGTCGGCTCTGTCCGCGTACCATCACGCCGGAATTGAGCGCGGGATCGGTCCTGGCGTCGAACTCCATGATATAGTCGCCATATTGCGCGTCGGACACCAGCCAGCTGTTGGTCTTGCCCGGTGCCGCGCGGCCGACCAGTTCGCCATTCTCGATCGCATAGGTCGCCTTGCCGCCGGTCGCGTGCCACCCTGCCAACCCTGCGCGCGGAGTGATGTCGCGCCACGGTGCTTGCGATGGGGTGTGCATGGCGGGACCCGCAAATGACAGGGCCGAAGAGGTAGACGCGACCGCCACCGCAGCCAGAAGTGCAATCCTGCGGACCATGTCGGTTCCCCTCAACCCGTTCCCGCGAGAGGAGAATCGACGCGGTCGATGCGATGGACACATCTTGGCGTTCCCGCTATTTTTTCGCCAACGGCATGGTTCTGCCGAACGCTCTCCTATGCCGACCCTAGGTTCTGGTCGGACCACTTGCAATAGCATTGTCAGACATTTGTTCTTCTTTGAACATGACAAAGCATGGCCGGGGGCTTGACGGCATGGGCGGCGATGCGAAGTAGACAGGGCGCCGCATCGGTGGTGGCACGGGCGACCTGGCCCGACAATCGGACGAGGAATGCAATGCGGGCAGCGGAGCGCGGCGGAAAACTCTATCGCAGGATCGTGCAGGAGATCGTCGCCGATATCGCCAGCGGCGTGTTCCCCGTAGGATCGCGCCTGCCCGCCGAGCGCGACCTGACGGAGCGGTTCAAGGTCAGCCGGCCGACGATCCGCGAGGCCATGATCGCGCTCGAGATGCAGGGCATGGTCGAGGCGCGCAAGGGATCGGGAGTATTCGTCCTGGCGTCGTCGAGCGGCGACATGGACCGCGAACTCGATATCGGCGCATTCGAGATCACCGAGGCGCGGCGGTTGCTGGAAGGCGAAGTCGCAGCGGTCGCGGCGACCGAGATCGACGAGCCGCAACTGGCGGAATTGCGCAGTTTGCTGGCGCAGATGGACCAGGACGACGACGTCGCGGCCGAAGAGGCTGATCGACGCTTCCACATCGCCATCGCCGAGGCGACGGGCAATGCCGTGATCATCTCCGCGGTCACCGATTTCTGGGACATGCGCTTTCGCTCTCCGCTCGCGCGCGCGGTACTGCTGAAGGCGGGCAGCCTCGGCACCGAAAGCCGCATGATCGAGCATGGCCGCATCCTCAGCGCGCTGGAGGCGCGGTCGCCGATCGATGCCCGCAACGCCATGCGCGATCATCTCGCCCGGCTGATCGATCACCTGCTCGACGTGACCGAAACCGAAGCGGTCGAGCGCGCCCGCGCCGAAACCAACCAGCGCCGGCGCGCGCTTGCCCGGCGATCCGTCTGACACGCGCGCGCCGGGTCGCCTGAGCCTCACGGCGGAGTGACCGCCACTTCCTGGACCGGCAGCGCCCGAACAGCGGAGACGGCTGAGCGCGCTTCTGGTCATGCCAATAGACAAAGTTGTCAGGCACTATTGTCAGACGTTACCAGATGGTGGTAGCGGAAGGACAAGGCGGGGCATCAAGCCACCGCCAATGCGCCGGGTGCCGTCAACGAGCGAGCCCGGCCATAGGAGGGGAGACGACATCATGGCTCAGGCCAGCCCGAACACGCGTCGATTGCTTTTCACGACCAGCCTTGCGGCACTGATGGTCGCATCTCCCGCTTTCGGTCAGACCGGAACGCAGACCGATCCCGCCGACCAGCAGCCTGTCCCGCCCCCTGCCGACGACAGCGAGTCGCAGGGCGCGGATATCATCGTCACCGGCTTTCGCGCATCGCTGAACAGCGCGCTCAACCAGAAGCGCAACGAAACCGCCGCGATCGACAGCATCGTCGCCGAGGACATCGGCAAATTCCCCGATTCGAACCTTGCCGAATCGATGCAGCGCATCCCGGGCGTAGCGCTGTCGCGCGGCGACGGCGGCGAAGGTCGCAACATCTCGGTTCGCGGCCTCGGCGCACAATTCACCCGCGTGCGCATCAACGGGATGGAAGGCGTGTCACAGGTCAGCGGTACCGACATCCGCGGCGGCGTCGCGGGGGGACGATCGTTCGATTTCGTGACCTTCCCGACCGAAATCTTCTCGTCGCTGTCGGTGCGCAAGACGACCTCGGCCGATGTGGAGGAAGGCTCGCTCGGCGCGACGGTGGACCTGCGCGCGCCAAAGCCGTTCGATACGACCAAGGACTTCAGCATCTCGGCCACCGCACGCGGCATCTACAACGACATCAGCAAGCAGGCCGATCCGCGGCTGTCCGCGCTGATATCGAAGAAGTTCGGCGACACCTTCGGCGTGCTCGGCAGCATCGCCTATTCGCGAAGGCACATCGAGGAATATGCCTATTCCGCGGTCGACATCCTGCCGACCTATGTCGCGGGCCAGGCTCAGTCGGTGACGTTGCCGGGGCAGACCACCCCGACCAGCATCATCTTCCCGTTCTGCACCCCCGTCGGATACACCTACCAGGGCGTGCCGGTGACCAGCCCTGCGCCCGGTTTCGCCAACAGCGGCAATCCGGTCGGTGCCGATGCCAATAACTGCAGCACCGGAAACCCGCGCACCAGCACCCAGGAGGCCTATGACTATATCATGAGCCGCACCGGCGTATCGGGACGGCCGGGGGGCGGAGTTTTCCTCCCGCGACTGCCGCGACCGGCCAAGTCGAGCCAGGACCAGGAGCGCCTGGCCGGAACGCTGACGCTGCAATGGAAGCCCAGCGACCGCACCGACATCTCGCTCGACGGCCTGTACGCCCGGTTCAAGGTCGACCGGCTCGACACCTATCTCGACGCGCGCTCGATGGGTCGTACCGCTTCGAACAACGGCCAGCCGATGATGTCGATCAAGGATATCGAGGTCGACGACAACGGATCGCTGATCTACGGACTTTGGGACGGCGTCGACCT
This sequence comes from Sphingomonas japonica, assembly GCF_006346325.1. Taxonomy (NCBI): domain Bacteria; kingdom Pseudomonadati; phylum Pseudomonadota; class Alphaproteobacteria; order Sphingomonadales; family Sphingomonadaceae; genus Sphingomonas; species Sphingomonas japonica. The sequence continues at coordinate 2,059,985 of NZ_VDYR01000001.1, forward strand.
GCGATCGGAAATGCAGGACGAGCAGTTCACCTCGACCTTCCGCCAGGTGAACCTCAATATCGACCATCGCTTCAGCGATACGTTCCGCGTGTACGGCATGGCCGGGCTGTCGGACTCGATCCTTCAGGTCAACCGGCTGCAGGTGGCGATGGATTCCAACGACACCGACGATTTCTCGATCGATTTCCGCGACAATCCCGATATCCCGACGCTGGGCTACGGCGTCGACCTGACCGACCCGTCGATCTTCTCCTATGGACCACCGCTTCCCGACGGGAACCAGCGCGGTCAGATCTCCAGCTTCGACCGTCGCAATTCGATCCTCAGCCAGACGTTCGAACTGAATACCGAATGGGAAGCGGCACCGGGCTTCATCGTGGTCGCCGGAGGGCAGTATCGTACCGGCGAATATACCCAGCGCACGCGCGACCTGATCCCCAGCCAGCGGTTGCCGCTGACATTGCCGGCCGGCGTTTCGCTGAGCGACCTGACGTTCGTCACCACCGGCGTCTCCGACAATTTCGGCGGGGCCATGCAGGACTTTGCCGCGATCGATCCCGACAAGTTCCGCGAAGCGGTCGGCTTCGACGCCAATTATCAATATTGCGGCATCGAATGCGGCAGCGGCTATGGCCGCGTCGACGAGACCTACAAGTCGGGCTATCTGATGGTGAAGTTCGACACCGAACAGACCCTTCCGCTCGCAATCCGCGGCGATGCCGGCGTCCGCTACGTCCATACCGACCTGCAGACCGAAGGCACGATCCCCAACGCCGCGCCGGCCGGATCGGAATTTCCCACGGTCGGCATCATCTCGACCGTGGATCGTACCTACGAAGACTGGCTTCCCTCGGCGAATGTCGCGATCGATCTGACGCCGAACCTGATCGCACGCCTTGCCGCAGCTCGGGTCATGTCGCGTCCGGCCTATAGCCAGCTCATTCCCAGCGGCAGCGCCAACATCGCGATCCGCACCGGATCGTTCAGCAACCCGTTTCTCGACCCGATCCGGGCCAACACCTTCGATGCGGCGCTTGAATGGTATTTCGCACCCGGCTCGCTGATCTCGATCGCGTATTTCCACAAGGACATCGAAACCTATATCCAGAACACCACCCAGCTGGTGCCGTTCCGCGATCTCGGGCTGCCCGACACCTTGCTGCTCGACAGCAACGCGACCCCGGACGAGCTGTTCAACGTGTCGCGCAGCAACAACACGCCGGGTGGTCCGCTGCGCGGTTTCGAGGTCAACGTGCAGTTGCCGTTTACCTTCCTGCCTGGCTTCCTCAGCAACTTTGGCGCGCTTGGGAACTTCACGCGGGTGCGGTCGGACATCGACTATATCCTGCAAACCGATCCGGTCAGCGGCGCGCCGACCCTGACGCGCACCGCACCGCTGGTGGGCCTGTCGCCGGAAACGGCCAGCGGAACGCTTTATTACGAAGACGAGCGCTTCAGCATCCGCTCGACCGTCAATTACCGCGCGGGCTTCCTCACCGGCATTCCCGGCCCGACCGACAGCGATGCCAACGGCAATGCCAGCTCGGTGTTCATCGATGCGTCGGCTTCGTACAATCTGACCGAGAACATCAAGCTGATCGCCGAAGTGTCGAACATCACCAACGAGACCAATCGGCTGTACACCGACACGGTGCGGCAGGACCCGCTTTACACCGCATATTTCGGACGTACCTACGCTCTGGCAGTCAATTTCCAGTTCTGAATGTTGCCCCCCGCCGTGGGTGTCGATGCCCCCTTCCCCGATCGACACCCACGGCCCCCACGAACGATCGATCGAGGTGCGCTTCCCCGTGTTGATGACTCAGACGATGCGCTGGTTCGGTCCCGACGATCCGGTATCCCTGCGCGGCATCCGGCAGGCGGGCGCGAGCGAGGTCGTAACGGCACTGCACGAAGTCGCGAACGGCAAGGCGTGGGCGCGCGAGGCGATCGCGGCACGCAAGGCGGAGATCGAAAGCGCGGGGCTCGGCTGGAACGTGGTCGAGAGCCTGCCCGTCCACGAAGCGATCAAGACCCGCGGTCCTGACTGGCACCAGTTGATCGATCGGTACCTGGAAAGTGTCGCCAATCTGGCGGCATGCGGCATCCGCACCATCACCTACAATTTCATGCCCGTGCTCGACTGGACGCGCACCGATCTCGAATGGGCGATGCCCGACGGAGCATTAGCGCTGCGCTTCGAGCTCGAGGCCGTGGCGGCGTACGATCTGCACATTCTGCGTCGCCCCGGTGCCGAGCGCGATTATGCGCCGGCCCTGCTCGACCGCGCCGAGCGCCGCTTCCACGCGATGTCGCAGCAACAGCGCCATCAGCTCGAACGCACGATCATCGCCGGACTGCCGGGCAGCGAGGAGACGTTCACCACCGAACGCTTTCGCGACGCGCTGGCACAATATGACGATGTCGATGCCGCCACGCTGCGCGCCAACCACATCGCCTTCCTCGACGCGGTGTGCCCGGTGGCGGACGAGCTTGGCGTGCAATTGGTAGTCCACCCCGACGATCCGCCGTTTCCGCTGTTCGGCCTACCGCGCGTCGTGAGTACCGAGCAGGACATGACCGATCTGTTCGAGCGCGTGCCCAACCAATCGAACGGGCTGTGCTTTTGCGCAGGATCGTTCGGCGTCCGTGCCGACAACGACCTGGCCGGAATGATCGACCGGCTCGGCGACCGGATCGGCTTCCTCCACCTGCGCTCCGTACAGCAAGAGGCCGATGGCGACTTTCACGAAGCCGCCCATCTTGAAGGCAGCGCGAACATGGTACGGCTGGTCGCCGCGATCCATCGCCTGCAGCAGCGCGAAGGCCGTTCGATCCCGATGCGTCCCGATCATGGCCATCAGATGATGGACGACCTGTCGAAGCGGTCGCTGCCCGGCTATTCGCTGATCGGCCGGATGCGCGGCCTTGCCGAATTGCGCGGACTGGAACGCGGGATCGCGCACGCCGCCGGTGGCCCGGCTTGACCGAGATCGGCGTCACCGACGGGGCCACGGGCAGGCGTCTGGCCGGTACCAATGCAGTTTGGGGAGCGTGAGCGTGGATGAGACCGACAAGGCGGCGCCGCGCGCCGGCGGCAATGTGCGCTGGATCATCTGCGCGCTGCTATTCTTCGCCACGACGATCAACTATATCGACCGGCAGATCATCGGCATCCTGAAACCCACGTTGCAGGACGAACTCGGCTGGTCCGAGATCGATTACGGCATGATCGTATTCTGGTTCCAGGCGGCCTATGCGATCGGGCTGCTGGCCTGCGGGCCGGTCATCGACCGCATCGGATCCAAGCTCGGCTACGCCGCCGCGGTGACGCTGTGGAGCTTCGCGGCGATGGCGCATGCGCTGGTCCGCGCCCCGGGCGGGTTCGCGATGGCGCGCTTTGCCTTGGGGCTGGGCGAGGCCGCGAACTTCCCGACCGCGATCAAGTCGGTCGCCGAATGGTTTCCCAAGAAGGAACGCGCGCTTGCCGCCGGCATCCTCAACGCCGGCGCCAATGTCGGTGCGATCGCGACGCCGATCCTGGTGCCCATCATCACCATCCACTATGGCTGGCGGGCGGCGTTCATCGTCACCGGCGGACTGGGATTCCTGTGGCTTGCCGCGTGGCTTCTCTTTTACCGCTCGCCGGCGAAGCACCCTCGCGTATCGCCGCAGGAACTGGCCTATATCAATTCGGACGTCGCCGCCGAGGACACCGCGCCGACAATCCCGTGGCGCAAGCTGTTTCGATACCGCGGAACCTGGGCATTCGTCGTCGCCAAGTTCCTGACCGATCCGGTGTGGTATCTGTTCCTGTTCTGGCTGCCGGATTTCTTCGCCAAACGGCACGGCCTCGACCTGATGAGCTTCGGTCCGCCGCTGATCGCGGTGTATCTGATGGCGGATGTCGGCAGCATCGGCGGCGGCTGGCTGTCATCGGCGCTGATCAAGCGCGGGTATGGCGTCAATGCCGGGCGCAAGCTGGCGCTGCTGGCATGCGCGGTTGCAGTCATGCCGATCTTCTTTGCCAGCGCGGTGTCGAGCCTGATCGCCGCGGTCGCGATCATCGGCGTCGCCGCCGCTGCGCACCAGGGCTGGTCGTCGAACCTCTACACGATGGTCTCGGATACGTTTCCGCGCAGTTCGGTGGCGTCGGTGATGGGCATCGGCGGCGCGGCCGGCGCGGTCGGCGGGATGATCATGGCCGCCTATGTCGGGCAGGTGCTCGAAACCGTGGGCAGCTATTGGCCGGTATTCCTGTGGGCGGGAAGCGCCTACATCGTCGCGCTGGGGCTGGTGCACCTGCTCGTGCCCTATCTGGACACGGCGGTCGCCGCCGATGGCCGGGACGTGTGACCTCCCAACCGGAGTTACCAGCTTGCCGTCGGAGAGGATTTCTGGCGGACCGATGCTATTGCGACGGCCTGTGCCGCCCTGCATAAGAGGCGGCAGTTCCGATTGCGACGGATCTGCCGGTGCACCAGCGATGGGATCGACGATCCCTAATCAATGGCCTCCGCGGATCGTCGAATTCTTCTTATATAGGGATCCGCCAATGCGTTTGCTCGCCTGCTGCCTCTGGATGTCGATGATCGCAGCCACGGCGGTCGCGCAACAGCGGCCCGCAGTGACGGCAGCCGACTATACCCGCGCGACGCGTCAACTGAGTCCGTGGACAGCACCGCTGGTCGACCATGCGGTGCGAAACGCACATTGGATAGATGCCCGGCGCTTCTGGTACGTGGATATCAGCCACGGGGTGCCGACCATCATCATGGGCGACGCGGCCAAGGGAACGAAGGCGCCCGCTTTCGAAACGGCAGCGTTGCTCACGTCGCTGAACGCCGCCGGGCTCAAGGAGCGGGACGCGACGAAGCTGCGCTTCGAGAAGCTGGAGCCGGATCCCGCCAACAGCAGCGCGAGCGTGTCTGTAGGCGGGGAGCGGTTTCAATGCGCGCTCGCCCAGCCCTATGGGTGCCGGAAACTGGCTGCGCCGCACGCCGGGCAGCCATCCTCCCCGGCGCAAGGCCCGCAAGCGGCCGCGATTCCCTCCCCGGACGGCAAGCGCGCTGTGTTCCTGCGCGATTGGAATTTGTGGGTGCGGGACGTGAGCACCGGGATGGAGCGGCAGCTGACGACCGATGGCGTAAAGGATTTCGGCTACGCGACGGATAATGCGGGTTGGAAGCATTCGGATCAGGCGATCGTGATCTGGTCACCCGACTCAAGGAAAGTCGCGACGTTCCAGCAGGATCAGCGCGCGGTGGCCGACTTCACGACCACGACGACGCAGGTCGGCCATTCGGTGACGGATACGTGGAAATATCCGTTCGTCGGTGACAAGGAGATCATCCAGATCCAGCGCGTCATCGTCGATGTGGACGACGGCCAGGTCGTCCGCTTGAAGATGCCACCGGAACCGCATCGCTCTTCGCTGTGCGACGATGTAGTGTGCGGCGAAGGTCCACAGGACATGCAATGGGCGAAGGACAGCGGGACGCTTGCGTTCGTGTCCACCTCGCGCGACCACAAGGTGGAAACGGTGCGTATCGCCGATGCGACCACCGGGGCGGTGCGCGACGTTTTCGCAGAGACCGTGCCGACATGGTTCGACAGCGGATATAATGACGAGGGCATCAACTGGCGCTATCTGTCGGAGCGCGGCGAGATCCTGTGGTGGTCGCAGCGCGACGACTGGGGCCATTATTACCTGTACAGCGCCGATACCGGCAAGCTCTTGCGCCAGGTGACCCGCGGCAAGTGGAACGTCGACCACCCGGTCCACATTGACGAGCGCAGCGGGAACATGCTGGTTGCCGGGGTCGGGCGAGAGCCCGGCGTGGACCCATATTATCGCAGCATCTACGCAATCAACCTGAACGGCGGCACTCCCAGGCTGCTGACGCCCGAGCCGCAGGATCATATCGCGGTGCCGTCGAGCGACGGAAGCTATTTCGTCGACATCTACTCGACGCCGCAAGAGCCCCAGACCGCGGTGCTGCGGCGTTCGGACGGCACGGTGGTCCAAGCGCTGGCAAAGGGCGATCTGACGCGATTGCGGGCGACAGGCTGGCAGGCACCGGAGAACATCGCCGTCGCGTGCAGCGACGGCAAGACGCTGTGCCACGGTTTGCTCTTCAAGCCGGCGAGGCTGGATCCGCGGCAACGATATCCGGTGATCGACTATATCTATCCCGGGCCATTCATCGGTACGATTTCCTCCCGGCAGTTCTCCGCATCACGGGGTGACGCGGGTGCGCTGGCCGAGCTGGGCTTCGCAGTCGTTCATATCGACGGCATGGGAACGCCGCGACGGTCCAAGGCCTTTCAGGACCATTATTTTCGCGACATGGGCAGGCAGGCGGTGCCCGATCAGGTCACCGGGATAAAGGATCTGGCCACGCGATATGCCTGGATGGACACCGATCGTGTCGGCATCTGGGGGCATTCGGGCGGCGGCAATGCGACTGCGGCAGCGATGTTCCGCTATCCCGATTTCTTCAAGGTGGGGATCGCCGAGAGCGGAAATCACGATAACCGCAACTATGAGGACGATTATTACGAGAAATATCTCGGCCTGCTGGAAACCGACGGCAAGACGACGAACTACGATCTCCAGGCCAATCAGGATTTCGCAAAGAATCTGAAAGGCAAGCTACTGCTGGCTCACGGGATCCTGGATGACAATGTCCCGGTTTCATCGACCTTGCTGGTCGTCGATGCGCTGCAAAAGGCGAACAAGGATTTCGATCTTGTCCTGTTTCCGCGAGCACGCCACGGCTATGGCGACATGGGCAGCTACATGATGCGGCGTCGTTGGGACTATTTCGTCGAGAACCTGATGGGAGCGACGCCGCCGAAGGAGTTCGAAATCGCGGGGCCGGCGGCCACGATGTGATTGTCGGTGGGGTTCTGGCCGACGGCTCCTATCTCTCCAGCACGCCGAAACGCCACACCGTCATGCTCTCGAAGCGTTCGTCGGGGCGAAGCACGGTCGACGGGAACGCCGGGTGGTTCGGGCTGTCCGCGAAATGCTGCGTTTCGAGTGCGACGCCCGCACGCTTGATTAGTGGCCCGGCGCTCCCCGCCTCGCTGCCGTCCATATGCTCGGCGGTATAGACCTGAATGCTCGGTTCGGTGGTTTCGATCGTCAACATCCTGCCGCTGACGGGGTCGGTCAGCACCGCAACACCGCGGGGTGCTTCGGTCACCCCGCCGCGCAACACCCATCCGTGGTCATAGCCGGAAAGCGGTTTGATCGCTCGGTCGGTGACGTCGATGCGCGCGCCGATCGCCTGTGGGTCGCGAAAATCGAATGGAGTTCCCGAAACCCCAGCCAGCGCGCCGGTCGGAATGCCGCCGTCACGCGTCACCACCATCTGGTCCGCGGCGATGCGGAGCACATGATCCTCGATGGTCCCCGACCCCGCCCCGGCCAGGTTGAAATAGGCATGGTTCGTCAGGTTCACGACCGTCGGCGCGTCGGTGGTCGCGCTGATTTCGGTGGTGAGTGCATCGTCGTCGGACAGCCGATAGACGACCGTGATCGTCAGCCGTCCCGGAAAGCCTTGAGCGCCCGCCGGCGAAACGTGGCGCAGCACCGCGCCCACTCCGCGCTGGTCGGAAAATTCGCGCACGCTCCAGATTGCACGGTCGGGCCCCTGCCCGCCCCCGCCATGGAGCGCGTTCGGACCATTGTTGGGCTCGAGCGCGACGGTCCGCCCGCCGAGCGGAAAGCGAGCGTCGGCGATCCGTCCGGCATAGCGTCCGACGATCGAGCCGAACCAATTGCCCTGGCTGCCGCGGCGATAGTCGCTTTCGCGCGGGTAGCTCAGCACCACGTTCGCGTTGCTGCCCTCGCGGTCGGGGACTTCGACCGCGGTCACCGTGGCACCATAGTTCAGGAAGCGCACCCGCGTGCCGTTCGCGTTCTGCAGCACATATTCGCGAATGGCGGGATCGTCATCGACGATGCCGCCCGCGACCTGCGCATGGGCGGCGGAGGCTACCATCGGGGCGACGACCGCCCACGGAATGACACGGAGCGTCCTCACCGCTTCGCGCCCGCATATTTGCGATCGGCCGCGAGCGCGAGGAACATGAAGTTCGTTGCTCCGCCGCCCATGACATACTCGCCCTGTTGCCAGAAATATGGCCAGGTCTTGAGCTCCGGCAAATCCGGTCGCACCAGGTTCGTACCCGAAATCACCCCGCCGGGAATATAGGACCAGTCGGCGCGGTTGACCCCATAGGCGACCAATGCCGACTCCGCGCCTACCCCGCTGACGAAACTCGCGCGGTTCTCTCCCGGATGCGCGCCGAGCACGAAGTTCAGCGCGCTGAGCCAACTGCCTTCGTCGGTCGCATCGGGCCAGCCCTTGTCGAAGAACCATTGCTGCACTCCGCGCTCCTGGATGTCCCAGCCGGCGCCCCAGATCTTGGGCACATAGGGGATGCCATAGGGGCTGTCGGTCTTCGCGCTCGCCTGCACCGAACGCTGATAGGCCGCCACCGCGGCATCGACCCTGTCGCGCATCGCCGCAGAGAGATCGCCGCGGATCGACGCCAGCATCCACGCGGTTTCGCCCGGCTTGGCAACGATGGCGTCGGTCAGATCGGCCAAGGCGGCAAAATATTCCCGGTCGCCCGTCGCCTGTGCCAGTTCGGCCAGCGCGAACACCTTGTTCGGCACAGTCTTAGCCCGCGCGAGCGCGTTGCCGGCGATTGCCCTTGCCGCCGCCAGCGCCTCTGCCGACAAGGCGGGATTGTCGCGCTTCAGCACGCGAGCAGCGGCGGCGAGCCCGGCGGCGGTGTAGAGTTCGCGATCGGGGTTATCCTCGGTGAAGACCCAGCGATCGTCGAACTCGACAGGTGTGCCGTTGGCGTCGACGCCCAGCCCGGCAACCGGCTTGCGGAACGCGTTATCGCTATGGTTCGCCGCGTCCCCCAGCATCGCGTAGGACCGCAGATCGGGAGTGATGATCCCGCGATATAGTCGTCCCAGCGCGCGGTAGCCGCCGAGCACGCTGGCGAGACCGTGCTCGATCTGCTGGATCGCATCGTTCCTGCCATCGGGATCGCGTATCTCGACCGATTTCGCGGCGGCGTCGATGCGCGTCGCATCATAATCGAGGCCGAATTCCTCGACCATCTTGGCCAGCACCCAGACCGTGCCGATCTGTGACTCGACGCGAAGATCATAGTCGCCCGCATCATGCCAGCCCCCGGTGTCGAGCCCCGGCACGATGTCCCCCGGCGCGAACCGGCTCATCGTCTGCGCCCCTTGCGCATAGCCATCGAAATGGTTGAGGTCGGTGCGGGCCATCAGGGCGTCGTCCTGATGATCGAGGCCGTGCCATACGCGATATTTTTCGCGCACCAGCATATGGCACATCTGCACCGGCAAGAATGTCTCGAGCGTCGGCTGCCACACGCCGCGCGAATAGACGTCGTCGCCGATCCGGAACGCATTGGTCTCGGTCCCGCCATAGGCCAGAACGTACATTCCGGGGGTGGTAACGTCGGAAAAGTCGAAGGTGCGATAGCGATAGCGCAGGAAATTTCCCCACTGCGCCGCCGGCCCCGTCTTGATTGCTTCGCGGCCTGCCGAGGTGAGCCGATAGAGCGTCGCTATCGCTTCATCCTCGTCGGCGCGGCCGTCGAGTTCGATGACCGCCCTCTTTGGCTGCGCGGACGCGTAACCGACCTGGCTGACCTGGACGACGGGCGCATAGGTCCAGCCGGGGATCGTGTTGGGCCGCACGACCCACGACACCGCATTGGTGGTGGCCCCCGCCGCCACCGTCTCGCGCGCGATGTACCAGCCATTGTTATGCGCCGACCGCCCGTCGAGCAGCGTGATCGTTCCGGTCTCGCTGAGGATCGTCATGCGCTGGCGATCGCTTTCGGGTGCCACCACCAGGCTGCGTCCGGTGCCAAGCGGCACGCCCAGGATCTGGCCGTTGGGATTCTGCACCGGTCCGTTGGGCTGCGAGTTGCGCGGGACCGGCACCTGCGGCCCGGTCGATGCCTCAACCGGGCCATTGGGCTGACGCGGGAACGTGCCGCCCTGGTCGCCCATCACCCAGGAGCGTCCGAACAGATGCTGCGGGAACAGCTCGAGATTGAATCCCACGCGGCCGACCCACTCGGCCGGTACCGGCCGATCCATGTCGACACGGACGCGGAAGCCGCCCCCCGGCTCTGGAGCGACGCGAACTTTGTACGACAGATCCAGATCGGGGTAGAAGATCGGATTGAAGCCTTTTCCGTTCTTGTCGGGATCAGGAAAGGAAAGCGCCTGCGTGATCGTGCCGGTCGCCGGATCGGTCCTGCGCTCGTCCCCCTTGGGCATCGGCGACCATTGACCGGGCTCTGCCTCCAAGCGGATATCGCCATTGGCCGCGACGCGCAGGCCATGCTGGATCACCGTGACGCCGGTCTGGTGGCCATCGGGATAGATATCGTCGAACACGATCACGTCGAGGCCGGGCCGGGTGAGGTAGCCGCGGTCCGACAGCGAGAGCTGCACATCCGCAGCATCGCGTCGGGCCGGCGTCGCCGGATCGCGGCCCGTCTGCTGCGCACTCGCCGGCACCGCCAGTGCAACCGCGGCCGCCATCGCTGTGAACCTGTATCCCCGCATCCCGTCTTCCTAGCTCCCCGGGCTTGCGCTTTGCTCCGGTGGTCGCCTCCACGGGTCGCAGTCAATCGGCAATCTTGTCAATGCGGTTGGCACCCGAACCGACATATGCAGCGCGAGAATATGTGTCCCTGCCCTTCGCATGGTGGGCGCACAGCACGTATCCGCTCCGATGATCGACGACCATCGAGCGCTGCCCGATCCGGTCGAGGTCGCGCGGGTCGAACAGGCGCAGCCAGTGCCGGCCCCTGGCGGGATGCAGCGGCCCGTGCCGCGCACTTATCCTTGTCGGAAGGCAGCGACACTGGCCGGCAGGGCAATCAACCGCTATCGGTGCGTCTCTAGCTGCGCCATCGCAGCGCTAGAAGCGGCGAAGATCGGAATGACCAAGGTTCTCATAGCGGAAGATGACCCTCTCACGCTCTCGGGTATCGAGATGCTGCTCGAGAATTCGAATTTCCAGGTGGTCGCGTCGGTGCGGACGGGAACTGCGGCGCTCGAGAAGCTGGCCACCGCGCGGCCGGAAATGCTCATTCTCGACAACGGTATGCCGGAGCGTTCGGGCCTCGACGTCCTGCGCACGATCCGCAGCCGCGGCGACGATCGGCCGGTCGTGCTCCTGACCGGCAGCATCAACGATCAGACATCGAAGGAAGCCTTGCAGCTCGCAGTCAATGGGCTGGTCATCAAGACTACCGCTCCGCGCGACCTGTTGGTCTGCCTGGAAACCGTCGTCCAGGGCAGGCGGTGGATCGATCAGGAAGTGATGCAGCGTGCCATGGACATGGCAATGGCGCCCGACGCGGTTCGCGATCCGATGGACGGCCTGAGCAGCCGTGAGCGCGCGGTAGCTGCACTCGTCCAGCGGGGGCTCCGCAACAAGGAGATCGCCTCCGAACTCGGCCTCACCGAGGGCACGGTGAAGGTCCACCTGCACAAGATTTTCGACAAGCTGGACGTGCGGAGCCGGACCGAGCTGATCCTGTTCGTCCAGGAGCGCGAATCCTGAACGCCTATATCCAACGACATAGCGGCTCCAGCCGGAGGTAAGCGTCGTTCTCGCCGACCGATGAATAGGTAAGCCGCCGCCATTCCTGCACTTAGCGTGCAGGTCGGCGGACAGGGGTTCGCCGCAGGGTGTGGCGAACGATGAACGGTTTTCGGTGGCTGGCGGTGATCGTGGCGATGGCGCTTTGCGCCGTCGCCTCGAACGCGTTTGCCCAGGTCACCGCCTATGCGCCCGGCCAGGGTCCGGTGAACAGCATTGCAGTCGGCATCGATGTGCGCGCATCGGTGCGCAGCCGCTGCGGGTTCGCCGCCGGCGGGGCACCGGTCGGCACGCTCCAGCAGGCAGATTTCGATCGCACCGGGTTCAGCAAGGACTTCGCCGTGGTGCTGAACTGCACCGGCGCGTCGCGCATCGCGGTCAGCTCGGTCAATGGGGCGCTTGCCACCGACACCAACAGCCCCGGGCTGGCCTCGCGCGCGCCCTATACCGTCGAACTGCGGATGGTGGCGGACAACGGAACCACCGCAACCGCCAGCTGCGCCGCGACGGGTCTCGCCGCAGGCGGCGGATGTTCGTTCGGGGGGACCGCCAGCACCACCAACGGCCTGCAGCTGGGGGCGGCATCGACCAAGGCGAACGGATCCTATCTGCGAGTGAGCGCACCCGCCTATGCCGGCGCGACCCCGTTGGCAGCGGGCCAATATGCCGATACCCTCACCATTACGGTCAGTGTCGTGCCATGAGCATATATTATTTACTTTTGGATCGATATGCCATGATCCACCATGATCGCTCGCAGCTTCATCCGAACCGGCTCAGCCCCTGGCGGGGCGCTGTTGCTCGCCATCCTTCTGGGTCTGCCGGTGAGCGCGGCGCATGCCGGGCCGACTGCGCGAGTGTCGGTTTCCGGCCATGTCGCGGCGCGGTGCTGGAGCGTTCGGCAGCCGAACCGCGTCCAAGCGGCAATCGCGATCGATCCGGCGGTGATGCGGGCGCGCTGTACCCTCGGACGGCCCCAGCTGGCGATGCGGACATTCGACATTGGCGCGCCGAATGTCGGGGCGGTTGCGCTCGACGGCAAGTCGCCAGCATCGCGCTCACCGCACATGGCGCTGGAGATCGTCGTATCGCCTCACCTCTGAGGAAGTACGTGCGTCAGCGCAGCATCTCCGGCGCTATACTTCTGGGAGCCACGGCATGGGCCTCACCCGCGGCGGCGCAGGTCCAGTTGTTTCCGACGTGCAGCGTGACCGGCGACGCGACGGCCCCAGTATCGATCACCTATGATCCGTTTTCGTCGACCGGCCTTTCGCAAGCGACGATCCCTCTGGTTCTGCGGCGAACACGCGGACTGCTGACCGCGCGAACCACGGAAGTCAGTCTGGTGCTGACGGTGCCGTCCGGATCGCCCGTCCTCGATGTCACCTATCAGGGCTATCGCGTGCTCTATGCCGAAGGTGCCACGGCCGGACGCCCGCGCGCCTTGAATTCAAGCGACGGAGGCGCCGGGGCGGCGGGAGAGATCCGCTACAATTTCGGGGGGCTGTCCGCTTCGGACGTATCGGCGCCGCTCAACCTGCGCGTGACCGTGCCGCCCGGCACCGATCTGTCGGCCGGACAGCCGATCGTGTTCGACATCCTCTATATCTGCTCGGGCGACGGCGGCATGCTCGATGTTCCCACACCGACACGCAACAACGGCGCGGTGCGGATCAACGTCAACACGGTAAGCGCGCTGCAGGCCTATTATGCCGGATCGGCGCTCGACTTCGGCGAACTGAGCGACGTGACGACGGCGACGGTGCTGGGCGCGCCGACGCGCTATACGACCGCCACGTCGAACAGCCTGCGCGTCAAGAGCTCGGGGCCATATGAAGTGCGGGTGCGGTCGCAGAACGACTTCCGGCTTACCTTTCCCGGTGGCAGCCTGACAGACGCGGCGCAGACGATCCGCTACAGCGCGCAGTTCCTGGGACAGGAAATCACGTCCAATACCTCGTTCGGCACGCGCAGCTGCGTCAGGGCAGGCGTCGGCGGCGCGTCGGGAACGCTTCCGATCCGCGCGACATTGAAGGAAGGCGGGTCGAACAAGACGCCCTCGTCCAACTATGGCGACATCGTCACCGTCACCTTTTCGCCGGTGGTGGCCAGTTCCGCGGCGCAGGCGTGCGCAGGTCTGTAGCAGCCGGCGATGCTATATCCTTGGATATAGGCGATCCGCCTGCAAGTTAGCTGCGTTTTTGCTATTCGCTAAATCGAGCGGGACGGCGCTTGCGGGCATATCCAAATCATCAGGCGGCCAACGGGGTCGTCGAAGGAGATTTGAGATGAAGAAGATCGTTTTGTCCGCTCTGTTCGCCGCCACCACCTTCGTCGCCGCTCCGGCGTTCGCACAGGTCAGCGGCACGGTCGACGTCACCGGAACCGTCGCCGCGCGCTGCAGCGCCATCACCCCGATCAGCGGCAGCATCACGCTGGGCGAGCTCGCCGCCGCCAGCGGCAAGGTCGATCCCGCGTTCGCCGGCAACACCGGTGGCCTCAGCCGCAACTTCACCATCCTGTGCAACGGCGCGAACCCGAAACTGTCGGTCAATGCCCGTCCGCTGGTGAACGCTGCCGCAACCGACTCTCCCAGCGGTTACACCAACACCGTCCACTACACCGCCACGCTCACGGCGATGGGCGCAAAGGGCGGCAGCACCAGCGTTGCCGACCAGTCGCTGAGCAGCGGCGCGACCACCGCGCAGGTCGGCGATCGCCTCGCCACGGTTGCGAACAACATCTCGCTGACCGTCGGCAGCGGCGCGACGGCGGAACCGACCGCAGTGCTCGACGCGGGCACCTATGCCGGCAACGTGGAAATCATCATCGCGCCAACCGCTTAACCGGGGGAAGCGACCGGCAGGGCTTCGGGGGGAGCTCTGCCGGTCGCTTTATCGTGTCATGGAGCAGCAAATGCTGACGGACATCGCCGCCGAACTGCGCACCCGGGCCCTGACCTCGCCGGACCAGGACACCGGCGATCTCATGTTCCTCGCCAGCGAATATGAGCGTTTGGCGCTCGAATTAGCAGAGCAAAAACAATCCGATACCGTTGCGATAACGCTTCCTAAATGAACCCATGCGATCCCGGTACACAAGGTCCGGCTGGCCGTATCCCCGCCCGATCCGTATCGCCAAGCCAGCAGGAGTAAGGCGCTTGAAGCTCAATCGCAGATCGCTGGTCGCAGCAATGGGGGCGTTGTTTGCAACCTTCGGCCTGTCCGCCGCGCTCTATGCGATGACCGTGCAGCCCGTCGTCCTCGACCTCACCACGTCCGGCCGCGGCATGAGCCAGGCGATCATTGTGGAGAACACGTTCGACCGCCCGCTGCCCGTCGAATTGCGCATCGAGACGCTGGACCTTACCGCCGACGGTGTGACCCCGACCGGAAAGGACAGCGGCGAGCTGGCGATCTTTCCGCCGCAGGCGTTGATCCAGCCGGGCCAGCGCCAGAGCTTTCGCGTCCAATATGTCGGCGATCCGGCGATCGCACGCAGCAAGCATTTCTTCGTGACCGTCGCCCAGCTTCCCGTCCAGCTCGCCGACGGCACGTCGAACATCCAGCTGCTGTATAATTTTCAGGTTCTCGTCAGCGTCTCGCCCGAAGGCGTCAAGCCATCCTTGTCGATCACCGGCACCGAGATCGCGCGCAACGATACGGGGGCTCCGGTGCCGGCAATCACCGTGGCGAATGCGACGGCGGCACATGGCTATCTCTCGCGCGGGCGTCTGCGCATCGTCCAGTATGACGCCGCCGGCAAGGAACTGTTCCGCAAGCAGCTGGCGGGGCCAGAGCTCCAGCAGACGATCGGCTATGGCCTGATCGGCGGCGGACAGACCCGCCGCGTTCTGCTCCCCCTCGTCCTTCCTCAGTCCGACGGCCGCGTCGAGGCACAGTTCACACCTGACGCCTGAGGACCAGGCGCGGTGCCATGATCCATCTCGCCCTTGCGAGCGCACTGGCG
The DNA here is from genome assembly GCF_006346325.1 of Sphingomonas japonica. Taxonomy (NCBI): domain Bacteria; kingdom Pseudomonadati; phylum Pseudomonadota; class Alphaproteobacteria; order Sphingomonadales; family Sphingomonadaceae; genus Sphingomonas; species Sphingomonas japonica. The sequence goes on from NZ_VDYR01000001.1 coordinate 2,075,644, forward strand.
CTGTCGGTCATCACCGTCCTCCCAGTGGCGGCATCGCCGATGCAGGACGAAAGCGCCCAGCAACGCGTCGTCCTCGATGCCTCCGATCCGGCCGCCAACATCAATCCGACCGGCAAAGCGGTGACGCTGACCGCGTCGGTGATGGATGGCGCCGCCTATGTCGGCGACGCGACGATCGTCATCGATCCGCAAGGAAGCGTCAGCTTTTCGGCGGCGCGGTTGCTGGCCTTGCTCCAGACACGGCTGGCGCCGCCGATGCTGATACGGGTGCAGACCATGCTGACGCAGCGCGGCACGCTGAGGCGGGAGGATCTGCGATCGGCCGGCGTCGCACTGCGCTACAATCCGCAGGAGCTGCAGCTGGAACTCGACATCGCCGCCGCCAGCCGTCCCGCACAGGCCGTAGACCTGGACGACGGCGAGGCAGCGACGCCGGGCAATTACGCTGCGCCCGCCGCATTCAGCGCCTATCTCAACGTGCGCGGATCGTTCGACTGGGTCCAGCAGGGCGTCGATGCCGGGCTGGCGGCACCAGTCACCTTTCTCGACGGCGCGGCGCGTGTCGGCGGGGTAGTGTTCGAAAGCGAAGCCAATTGGCAGCCCGGCGGGATCGGCGCCAGTTTCCAGCGCCGCGGATCGCGCTTCGTTTATGACGACCAGGATCGCGTCCTGCGCTGGACCGCGGGCGATCTGCAGACGCTGGCCCGCGGCTTTCAGGCAGCGCCGGAAATCTCCGGCCTTTCGATCTCGCGCTTCTATTCGATCCTGCAGCCGCAGAGCATCATCCGTCCACGCGGCAATCGCAGCTTTCAGCTCGAGCGCCGGTCGACGGTGGAAGTGCGGGTCAACAATCAACTCGTCCGGCGTCTTGAGCTGGACCCGGGACCCTATGACCTGCGCGATTTCCCCTTCACTCAGGGCGCAAACGACGTCCGGCTGACCATCACCGACGACGCCGGCCGCGTGGAAACGGTCAACTTCAACATCTTCCTCGACCAATCCCAACTCGCCGCCGGGTTGAGCGAGTTCGGCCTCTATGCCGGCGTGCTGGCGCCACAGGGCGCGCAGGGCCCGGTGTACAGCGATTCGCCTGCGATCAGCGGCTTCTACCGGCGGGGCATCAATGATCGGCTGACGCTGGGCGCCAATGTCCAGGCGGACAGCATGGGCTGGATGGCGGGCGCGGAAACCGTCGTTGCCAGCGGCATCGGGTCGTTCGGCGGTTTTGCTTCGGCATCGCAGCTTAACGGGGTCGGGTCCGGCTGGGCGTCGATCGTGACGTTCCAGCGCACGATTTCGCGGTCCGGCTCGGGGGCCGACGCGCTTTCCTTCTCGCTGGAAGCGCGAAGCCGGAACTTCGCGGCGCTGGGTACGCGGACGGCGCTCAACCCCTACAGCTATATCGTCGGCGGGAGCTACAACGCGACGATCAGCGATGCGGTCTATGCCGGGTTCGACGCGCGCTATTCGCGAGGCCGCGATGACGAGCCCGACGTCAGCAGCGTGCGCGGGACAGTGGGTTGGCGGATCCGATCGGGCCTCAGCTTTACCGGGGACGTCGGCTATGAACGGGATCGTCGTGGCGGTCGCCTGGCGGCCTTTCTTTCGCTCACCTACAATCTCGACCGCCAATCCACTGTCCGCGCCGACTATGACAGCCGGTTCAACCGCACCCGCCTTGCATATCAGACCTATCGCGGCACCGGGACGGGGGCGTACAACCTGAATGCCGATGTCGAACGGAGCGACGTCGGCGCCGCCCTCACCGCCAATGGCACCTATTTCACCAACCGCGCGGAACTTGGCTTCAGCCATTTCGGCAGCTTCGATCGCGATCTGGGATCGTCGACCGACCAGCGAACCTCGCTGCGCTTCGGCACTGCCCTGGCGGTCGCGGACGGCGCCTTCTCGGTGGGGCGACCGATCCAGGACAGTTTCGCGATCGTGCGGGCGCATCCTTCGCTGCGCGGCAGCGATGTCGTGATCGATCCGGCAGGCGCGTCGTCGCAGGCCAATACCGGAACGCTCGGCAGTGCGCTGCAGCCCAACCTTGGCAGCTACAGCGAGCGAACCATGCTGATCACCGCCCCCGACGCACCGCTCAGCGTCGATCTCGGCGAAGGGTCGTTCCGCTTCTTCCCCCCCTATCGCAGCGGCTACAAGGTCGTCGCGGGGTCGGACTACATGGTCAGTGCCGTCGGACGCCTGCTCGGCGCGGACGGCACGCCGCTGACGCTGATCTCGGGAACGGCCGTCGAAGCGGCGCATCCCGAACGCGAGCCGATCGCGCTGTTCACCAACGCTTCCGGACGCTTCGGCCTCACCGGCCTTGCGCCCGGCCGCTGGACAATCACGATGCTGGATGCCGATCGCAGCACGTACGACCTTGTCATCCAGAGCGCCGAGGGCAGCGTCGCGATGGGCGACCTTCGCCCGCGTTAACCCTGAATCGATGTCGCATCGGGGCTGAGCGCTTCCTATCCCGGGTGCTTGTGATTAAGCTGATGCAATGACGAGAATTCGGCCCGTGGGCCGCCCTTGGCTATTCCGGGCGTTCGTGATCGCAACGATCATTGCCATCCCGGCGTTGCTGCTGGGCGTCAATTACCTGCTTTCCCGCGAATTTGCCGAGACGCGCGCGCTGCGTGCGCGAGTGGACCAGTCCTATTCCACGCGCACGCAGCTGGTTCGGTTGCTGTCGCTGCACCAGGATCTCGAAACCGGTCAGCGTGGGTATGTCCTCACCGGCCAGGACATGTTCCTCGCTCCCTATAACCGCGCTCGCCAGGCGATCCCTGCCGCGTTCGCGGCTCTGGAAGCGGGCCTTGCACCGGCATCGCCGGTACGCCAGCGGCTCGCCGATCTGCGTGCTGCGTCTGCCGACAAGGTCGGTTTCGTCAACCGCGATATCCTGTTGAGCCGGGAAGGACGCACGGACGCGGCGCGAACGCTGATCGCCGCCGGTCAGGGATTGCGGTCGATGGATCGCATCCGCGCGATCATCGCCGACATGGACGAACTGGAGCGGGCCGAACTCACACGCCGTGAGAGCATTTCCGATGCCGGCCGGATTCGCGCCCAGCGCACCGCCTTCGTCCTCCAGGCGGTGCTGGTGCTGCTGCTGGCGCTGGCGGCGCTGGCTGTCGGACGCAGCATGGTCGCGCGGCGCAAGGCGCTCTTGCTGGCGCAGGACCAGCATTCGCGTCAGGCGGCCATTTTCCACAACGCCAAGGATGGCATGCTGACGATCAACCCCAGCGGCGGGATCGAAAGCATCAACCCGTCGGCCGCGAGGCTATATGGGTACGAACCCGAGGAATTGCTGCGCCGCGATGTCGGCGTGCTGTTCGAGGTCGCGCCCGATCGCGGTCAGGTCGAAGGTTTTCTGACGCGGTTGCAGGCCCGGCGCAGCAGCGACCGCGGGCGCGTCCAGGAATTCTGGTCGCGCCGCAAGGACGGCAGCGTGTTCCTGGCGGACGTCGCCGTCAGCCCGGTGCCGCTCGCCGACGGTCTGAAATATATTGCGGTGGTTCGCGACGTGACCGAACGCAAGCAGGTCGAGCAGATGAAGTCCGAATTCGTTTCGACCGTCAGCCACGAACTGCGCACGCCACTCACCTCGATAGCAGGCTCGCTTGGCCTTCTCGCTGGCGGGGCGGCTGGCGATCTGTCCGATCGGGCGCGGCGTCTGGTGACGATCGCGTACGACAACTGCCAGCGCCTGGTACGGCTGATCAACGACATCCTCGATATCGAAAAGATCGAATCGGGCAAGATGGCGTTTGCCGTCCAGCCGGTGCCCTTGCAGCCGTTGATCGAAAGCACCGTTCAGTCCAACGCCAGCTTTGCCGAAAGCCATCAAGTCCGCGTAGAGATCGAACCGCTAGCCGCCGACGCGACGGTGCGCGCCGACCCCGACCGGCTGGTTCAGGTCCTGACCAACCTCCTGTCGAACGCCATCAAATATTCGCCGCAGGGCGAAGCGGTCACGATCAGCGTCGCGCATCTCGATCGTCGCCATCGCCTCTGCGTCGCCGATCGCGGCCCCGGTATCCCGGAAGAGTTTCGCGAGCGGATGTTCGGCAAGTTCGCGCAGGCCGATTCGTCCGATACGCGCCAGAAAGGCGGCACCGGGCTCGGCCTCAGCATCGTGCGGGAAATCGTCGTCCGGCTCGGCGGCGAAGTCGGCTTTGCCGACCGCGACGGCGGCGGCACGGTATTCCATGTCGACCTGCCGTCGGTGGAGCCGATCCGGCATGTCCGCGACACGGCGCAAGAAGTTCCCGCCCGCATGGCTTCGAACGGAGTGTTGCCCGTTATCCTCCATGTCGACGATGATCCGGACATGCTGCGCGTCGTTGCAAGCGCATTCGATGGCGTGGCGGAAGTCCATTCGACGCCCAGCGTCGAGGAGGCCCGCGCTGCGATGCGCCGGTTCCCGTACGATGCCGCGGTCCTGGATATCGGCATGGCCGATGGATCGGGCCTCGACCTGCTGCCGCTGTTGAAGGGGCCGGCCAAGCGCACGCCGGTGATCGTGTTCACGGCGCAAGACGCCCCGCACGACTTGGCGCAGCAGGTCGACGCAGTGTTGATCAAGTCGCGTGCGAGCTTGGAAAATCTGGTCGCGATCACCATCAGGCTTGCCCGCGACGATGGCTCGGAAAGGCTGACATGACCCAAGCCCGGATCCTGTATGTCGATGACGAGGACGACATCCGCGAAGTCGCCGCACTGGCGCTGGAACTCGATCCGGGCCTTGCGGTTCGCACCTGTGAATCCGGGACGGACGCACTGGCTGCGGCCGCCGACTGGCAGCCCGACCTCATCCTGCTCGACGTCATGATGCCGCACATGGACGGGCCAACGACGCTCGCCAGGCTGCGCGACACCCCGGCTACCGCCGGCATCCCGGTGGTGTTCATCACCGCACGCACGCAAGCGAGCGAGGTCGAGCAGTTCAAGGCGCTGGGCGCGCTCGGCGTGTTGGCGAAACCGTTCGATCCGATGACACTGAGCGCGACGATACGCTCCTATCTGCCATGAGCGAATTCGAAGCACGGATGGAAGCTCTGCGATCACGGTTCCGCGACAGAGCAGTCTCGGAGTCGGAACGGCTGACAGCGGCGCTGATCGCCGGCGATCGATCGGAATTGCGGCGCGCCTGCCATAGCCTGACCGGCAATGCCGGGATGTTCGGCTTTCCCGAACTGAGCCGACAGGCAGCGCTGACCGAAAGCGCGATTGAGGACGGCGAGTGCGCGGAACGGATAGAGGAGCTTACCCGGGCGGTGGTGACCGCGCTGGACGCCATGCAGACACGGTAGACGCAACGGCGCTCGATGCGCTCCCACCGATTCAATCGTCGCAGCGATTGGCCGCGCTTGTAGGGGGGCCGGAAGCGGCCGTTAGGCGCGGTCCACTGCCGAAACCCGGTCGCCAGGCCCAAACCAGCGACCTTATCCAGCAATCTTGGCACTTTCTGGCGGAGACGGAGGGATTCGAACCCTCGGTACGGAATTCTCCATACGGCGGTTTAGCAAACCGCTGGTTTCAGCCACTCACCCACGTCTCCGGACACGCGCTCGGCAGCCGCGGGCTATAGCGGGGGTCGGACAGCCGATCAACCAAGGAATCACACGGCATCCGGCGCGAATTGGACTCGCGTCGTCGCGGCGTTCATTGCGCAGAAATGCGCGGCCCGGCATAGTTAGCCGGGGTTTGCGTATTCGGGGGTTCACGATGACGGGTTTGATGATGGCAAAGCGGCTGCGCGCGGCGGTGACGGCGGCGGGCATGCTGCTGTGCCTGGGCGCGCTGCCCGCGACCGCGCAGGTCCGCACGATCGATCCCAATCAGGCGATCGACGGCGACCTTTCGCAACCCGCACCACCACCTGCCGCATCGCAGCCGATCCCCGCCGATCCGCAGGCGCTGGACGAGCCGCCGCCGAGCGCATCGTGGCAGGACGTCGATCCCAACCTGCAGACGCAGAGCGAGGCACTGCCGCCTGCGCCGGCCCCGGCCACCCCCTATGCATCGCCCGCCCCGTCGACCGCCACCGCCGCTGCCGACACCTATCAGCGCGAGGACCTGTTCGCCGCTGCCGAGGGCGTGTTCGGAAAGGGTGCCGAAGGGTTGGCTGGCATTCTCGAAAACATCCTCGGCGACCAGGGTGAGCCCAATGCCTATATCGCCGGGCGAGAGGCGTCGGGCGCGTTCTTCGTGGGGCTGCGCTATGGCTCGGGGATCCTGTCGCATCGCATCGAGGGCCAACGACCGGTCTATTGGACCGGGCCGTCGGTCGGCTTCGACGTTGGCGGCGACGCCAACAAGGTGTTCGTGCTGGTCTACAACCTCTATGATTCGCAGGAACTCTACAAACGCTTCCCCGCGGGTGAGGGGCGCGCCTATTTCGTGGGCGGATTTGCCGCGAGCTATCTGCGCCGCGGCGACACCGTGCTGATCCCGATACGGCTGGGCGTCGGATACCGGCTCGGCGCCAATATCGGCTATATGAACTTCACCGAAAAGAGCCGTTGGCTGCCGTTTTGACCTAAGTCCAGGGCTCGATCGAACGGCCTCATATCCCGTCCGCCAGGCTTAGCAGGCTGGCATTGCCGCCCGCGCTGGTGGTGTCGATCGACACCGCGCGCTCGGCGCAGAAGCGGGGCAGGTAATGCGGTCCGCCCGCTTTCGGCCCGGTGCCTGATAGCCCCTCGCCGCCGAACGGCTGCGACCCCACCACCGCGCCGATCATCGAGCGATTGACGTAGAGATTGCCCACCCTTGCGCGGGTTTCGGCGATCTCCGCCGATCGTGCGATCCGGCTGTGCAGCCCCATCGTCAGCCCGAACCGCTTGGCGTTGACCCGCTCGATCGTCGCCTCGAGCGTTCCCGCCTGCCACCGGGCGACGTGCAGGATCGGCCCGAACCACTCGCGATTGAGATCATCGACCGAATCGATGCCGACCAGCGTCGGCGGGACGAACAGCCCCTCGTCCGGCACCGGCACCGTCTTGAGCCAGCTGCCCTGCACGCTCGCGCGGTACGCCATCAGCCGTTCGTACGCGTCGCGGTCGATCACCGGGGGCACGTCGGTCGCGGGGTCGCCCGGATCGCCGACGACCAGCAATTCCATCGCCCCGCGCAGCATCTCGAGGATGGTGTCGGCGACTTCCTCCTGCAGCAGCAGCAGCCGGAGCGCCGAACAGCGCTGGCCTGCCGAGCGGAATGCCGAGGTCAGCACGTCGAACACCACCTGTTCGGGCAGCGCCGTCGAATCGACGATCATCGCATTGACCCCGCCGGTCTCGGCGATGAGCGGAATGATCGCGCGATCCTCGTCGACCAGCAGCGAGTGCGCGATGCGCTTGGCGGTCGCGGTCGATCCGGTGAAGGCGACCCCGGCGATACGCACGTCGGCGATCAGCTCGGCGCCGACATCCGCGCCGCCGGTGACGAGGATGAACGCATCGCGGGGGACGCCCGCCTCGTGCGCCAGTTCGACCGCGCGCCGCGCGATCATCGGCGTCTGCGGCGCCGGCTTGGCAACCACCGTGTTGCCGGTGACGAGCGCGGCGATGTTCTGGCCGGTGAAGATCGCCAGTGGGAAGTTCCATGGAGCGACCGTCGCCCAGGTGCCGCGCCCTTCCAGCCGCAATTCATTGCGTTCGCCGGTTGGCCCCGGCAGCGTCATGGGCGCGAGCAAACCGCGCGCCTGATGCGCGTAGTAGCGGCAGAAATCGGCCGCCTCGCGAATTTCGCCGATCGCATCGGGAATGGTCTTGAACGCCTCCTTGACGCACAGCGCCATCAACTCGGTGCGATGCTCCTCGAGCAGGTCGGCATAGCGCTCGACAATCGCGGCGCGTTCCTCGACCGGGCGGCGGTCCCATGCGGCATAGGCCGCCTGCGCGCGCGTAACCGCTTCGTGGACCGCAAGGTCGGGAGTGGTGGTCGCAGCGAGTTTGCGCTTCGCCTTGCCCGAGGCGCGACGGGGGTCGGCATGAACCGCGTCGGTGCCGTCATTGGCGATCGGGGTCGCGGCGATCGCGGCCGCGGTCTCGGCGAGGATCGCGCGGTCATTGAGGTCGATGCCGGCCGAGTTGCGCCACTGGCCGAACAGATCGACCGGCAGCGGGATCGACGGATGCCGCGTCCCGCCGACGCTGGCGATCTTGTCGACCGGGTCGGCGAGGAGGTCGGCGTCGGAAAGATGCTCGTCGGCAAGCTGGTGGACGAAACTCGAATTCGCACCATTTTCGAGCAGGCGGCGGACGAGATATGCCAGCAGGTCGCGGTGTCCGCCGACCGGGGCGTAGATGCGGCAATGATATCCGTTCTCGCGCACCAGCCGCTCGTACAGCCCCTCGCCCATGCCGTGCAGCCGCTGGAATTCGAGATCACGGGCATTGCCTGCCCATTCGATGATCGTCGCGACGGTCAGCGCGTTATGGCTGGCGAATGCCGGGCGGATGCGGGTCGCATCGAGCATGTCGCGTGCGCAGGCCAGATAGGACACGTCGGTCGCGGCCTTGCGCGTGAACAGCGGGTAATCGGACAATCCCTCGACCTGGGTACGCTTGATCTCGCTGTCCCAATAGGCGCCCTTGACCAGTCGCACGTTCATGACGCGGCCAAGATCGTCGGCCCAGGCCACGACCGCACGCGCGCGCTTGCCATAGGCCTGGACCGCCATGCCATAGCCATCCCAGCCCTTGAGCTCGGGCCGCCGCGCGACGGCGCCGATGATGTCGAGGCTCATGTCGAGCCGCTCGCTCTCTTCGGCATCGACGGTCAGCGCGATGCCCTGCCCCGCCGCCTCGGACGCCAGTTGCGCGAGCATGTCGGTCAGTTCGGGAACGCATCTGTCCCAGTGCGCGACCTCGTAGCGCGGATGCAGCGCCGACAGCTTGACGCTGATCGAATGCCCAGCGCCCGGATCGCGCCCGACCGCACGGATCGCATTCCAGTACGCCTCGAAATAGCGCTCGGCATCGGCCTTGGTCCGTGCCGCTTCGCCGAGCATGTCGAAGCTGGCCGTGAAGCCGCGATTCTCGGGCTTCTTCATCCGCTCCTGCGCCTCGGCGATGGTGCGCCCCATCACGAACACTTCGCCCATCATCTTCATCGCCGCGCCGACCGCCTGGCGCACGAACGGCTCGCCCGCCCGGCTGACCAGACGCTTGAGCGCGCCGCCCGGCCCTTCGCCAACGAGCGCGCGGCCGACCACCAGTCCCCAGGTTGCCGAATTGACCAGCGCCGAGTTCGATTTGCCGGCATGCGAGCGCCAGTTGGCGTCGCCCAGCTTGTCGGCGATCAGCAGATCGGCGGTCTCGGGATCGGGCACCCGCAGGAATGCCTCGGCAAGGCTGAGCAGCGCGACGCCTTCCGACGAATTGAGGCGATATTCCTGCAGGAACTGATTGACCCACCCCTTGGTCTGCGCCGCGCGCAGGTCGGCGATCAGCCCGGCGGCGTGATCGAGCACGCGCTCGCGCGAATCGCCTGTCAGCGCAGCGCGCTCCAATAGCGGTTTTAGAACATCGGGTTCGCTCATCCGATGCAGCTTGGTCATGGAAGCGCGAGCGGCGGACGGTACGGCATGCTGCATTTTCGTGGTTCCGGTCGGGTGAGGCTTGCGGGAGACGCCTCCCATTGCCTATTGGATGCCCGCGCCTATGCGACGAAGCTGCGCGCGCGTCGAGTGGTGCGAAAGGAGAGCAGCGTGGAGCCGATCGCGATCGAGACACTGGCCGACCGGATCGGGCAGGAGCGCGTGTCGGGGTGGATGACGGTCAGCCAGGCGATGATCGACCAGTTCGCAAGCGCCACGCACGATCACCAGTTCATCCATGTCGATCCCGAACGCGCCGCCGCCAGCCCGTTCGGCGGCACGATCGCGCACGGCTTCCTGACGCTTTCGCTGGCGTCCGCGCTTGCCGCGGATACCGATCAGCCGCCGATCACCGGGCTGAAGATGGGCGTCAACTATGGTGCCAACCGCCTGCGGTTCCTTGCTCCGGTGCGATCGGGCAAGCGCGTGCGCGGCCGGTTCAAGCTGCTGTCGATCGAAGAGAAGCGCCCCGGCCAGTGGCAGCAGGTCAACGAGGTCACGATCGAGATCGAGGGCGAAGAAACGCCTGCCTTGATCGCCGAATGGATCACCCAGCTTTTCGTCTGAACCCATATCCAAAGGAACCCCCATGCGCTCTGCCGTCATCGTCTCCACCGCCCGCACCCCGATCGGCCGCGCCTATCGCGGGGCGTTCAACGCGCTGCCCGCGCAGACGCTCGCCAGCCATTCGATCAAGGCGGCGGTCAAGCGCGCCGGGATTGACGGCGCGGAAGTCGATGACGTGGTGTTCGGCGCTGCGCTCCAGCAGGGGCATCAGGCTGGCAATATCGCTCGCCAGGCATTGCTGCGCGCGGGCCTTCCGACCAGCGTGTCGGGCATGTCGGTCGATCGCCAGTGCGCATCCGGCCTGATGGCAATCGCCACCGCCGCCAAGCAGATCATCACCGACAATATGGACGTCGTCATCGGCGGCGGCGTCGAATCGATCAGCATGGTGCAGACGCCGCAGATGCGCGTCGCGCCCGATCCCGAATTGCTGGCGATGCACGGCGACGTCTATATGCCGATGCTGCAGACCGCGGAAACCGTCGCCAAGCGCTACAATATCGGCCGTGACCGGATGGACGAATATGCCCTGCAATCGCAGCAGCGCACCGCCGCCGCGCAGGCCGCGGGCAAGTTCGACGACGAGATCGTCCCCGTCACCGCGACGATGAACGTCACCGACAAGGCGACCAAGGAAGTCAGCCACAAGGAAGTGACGTTGTCCAAGGACGAGGGCAATCGCGCCGATACCACGCTCGAAGGCTTGCAAGCCCTGCAGCCGGTGATGGGTCCCGGTATGACGATCACCGCGGGCAATGCCAGCCAATTGTCCGACGGCAGTTCGTCGAGCGTGCTGATGGAGGAAAGCGTCGCGTCGAAGCGCGGGCTGCAACCGCTCGGCCGCTATATCGGCATGGCCGTCGCGGGGACCAAGCCCGACGAGATGGGCATCGGCCCGGTGTTCGCGATCCCCAAGCTGCTCAAGCGGTTCAACCTGACAATGGACGATATCGGGCTGTGGGAGCTCAACGAGGCATTCGCGGTGCAGGTGCTGTATTGCGCCGACACCCTCGGCATCCCGATGGAGAAGCTCAACGTCAATGGCGGTGCGATCTCGATCGGGCATCCCTATGGCATGTCGGGCGCCCGCATGACCGGCCACGCGCTGATCGAGGGCAAGCGCCGCGGCGTGAAATACGTCGTCGTGACGATGTGCGTCGGCGGCGGCATGGGCGCGGCCGGGCTGTTCGAGGTACTATAGACGATACCGGCGGGACACACCGCCCCCGCCGTCCTCCCGGTTTCCGGGATTGTTAACGATACCATCGTAAACCCGTCCTCCCGACGGCGGCCGATCAGGCGGCTGCGGTGAGGGGGTGGCATGACTGGCATCGCGCTTGGGCTCGTGGCTGATATCGGACGCGTTTCGGTACGCTTCGGGCTGACCGGAGGGACGTCCGGCATCGCCCCGAGCGACGTGCAGAGCTTCAATGCCAGTGACCACCCGTCGTTCACCAGCGCGCTGATCGCCTATCTGACTGCCGTCGGCCTTCGCGATGCCACGCTTCCGAGCGTACTCGCCGTCGCGGGTGCGGCGCGGGGGGACGTCATCAACCTGACCGGTAGCCGCTGGTATATCTCGCTGGCGGGGGTCGAGGCGGTGCTGCGCGCCAAACCCGTCGCGCTGAACGAATGCGCGGCGTCCGCGCTGGCGCTGACCTTACTGGGACCGTCGGATTTCCTGCCCTTGCCGGGACCGCCACCGCGGCCGATCGCCGCCGGCGGCAATTATCTGGTCGTCGCGCCCGGCACCGGTCTCGGGATCGCCGCGCTGCTCACGCAGGGCGGAAGGCTGGTCCCCATTCAGAGCGAAGCCGGGCACATGATGCTGGCTGCTCGAGGCGCCGAAGAGAACCGGCTGGTCGAGGCACTGACACGGCGGGGAACGGTGGCGAGCGTCGAGGCGCTGCTCAGCGCGAGCGGTCTGGTCAGTGCCTATGCCGCGCTGGCGGAGACCCCGGCGCCGGGATTGGCGCCCGAAGACGTAACGCGAAACGCATCGCGCGATCCGGCGGCAGCGGCGGCGCTGGGCATGTTCATCGATCAGCTGGGATCGGTGATCGGCGATCTGGTGCTTGCCTTCGGTGCGTGGGACGGCGTCTTCCTCACCGGTTCGATCGCCCGTGCGATTCGTCCACGCATCGCCGGAACCGGCTTTCGCGAGCGCCTGGAGGCCAAGGCCGCTTTCCGGCGCCAGCTTTGCGATGTTCCGGTATCGGTTGTCGGCCGGTCGCAGCTCGAACTACTCGGTGCGGCAGTTGCGCTGAGCGGGGCTTGAGCCAAGCGGCGAACGATTTGGCAGGTTCGACGTTATAGTGCCCCCGTCCGGGGAACCGTCATCCTTCCTTCAGGGGCCAGCCACGGTCGTGCAGATCGATCTTGCAACGCATTCCGCGCGTATATCCGAACCGGCCGACGGCCTGCCGCTGCCGCGCCGGATCTGGGCGATCGCGGCGATCTCGTTCGGTACCTCGCTGTTCGTCATCGACGGGTCGATCGCCAATGTCGCGCTGCCGACCATCGCCGCCGAGCTGGGGATCGAATCGGGAGCAGTCGTCGCGGTAGTGACGCTGTATCAGCTGGTCCTGGTGATGGCGCTGTTCCCGTTCGCAAGCCTGGGCGACCGTATCGGCCACCGCACGGCCTATCAGATCGGACAGGCGATCTTCCTCGTCGCATCGGCGGCGGCGCTGCTCGTCGACAGCTTCGGCGAGTTGCTGCTGGTGCGCGGCGCACAGGCGATCGGTGCGGGGATGGCGCTCAGCGTCTCGGCAGCGATGCTGCGCCAGGTCTATCCGGCGCGGCAGCTCGGCAGCGGGCTCGGCATCAACAGCGTAATCGTCGCGTCTTCGAACGCATTGGCGCCGACGCTGGGCGGACTCATCGTCGGCAATGGCGACTGGCGCTGGGTGTTCTGCGCCGCCGTGCCGTTCGCGGTGATCTCACTCTTGCTCGGGCGCGCGCTGCCCGATCCCAAGCCGCGCGGCGAAGCGATCGACTGGATCGGTGGCGTCTGGAGCGCCGTCAGCGTCGGGCTGGTCATCGGCGGGCTCGAGCTGGCGATCCACGGCGGGCTGATGCCGGTAGGGGTCGCATCAATGACGATCGGCGTCCTTTCGACCGTGCTGCTGGTGCGCCGCGAACGCAAGCGGACGCGGCCGGTGGTACCGGTCGACCTGATCGGACAGCGGGTGATCGGGCTGTCGGTGCTGGGCGCGATCGCCGCCTTCGTCGCCAGCGCCGCGCTGGTGGTGGCGCTTCCGTTCCGGTTCGAGACCGGCATGGGCTATTCCCCGACTGAGGTCGGCCTGCTGATTCTACCGTTTCCGCTCACCTTGCTGATCGTCGCGCCGCTGGCGGGCTGGCTGTCCGACCGGGTGCTGCCATCGCTGCTCGGTATCGGCGGCATGGCGCTGGCGATCGCCGGATTGCTGGCGATGGCGTTTCTTCCCGCGACTGCCGGATGGACGGATATCGCATGGCGGCTGGTGCTGTGCGCTGCGGGATTCGGGTTTTTCCTCGCCCCCAATTCGCGGCTTATCATCGGCGAGGCGCCGGTCGATCGCGCTGCGGCGGCAGGTGGATTGCTATCGACGTCGCGGCTGCTTGGCCAGACGCTCGGCGCTTCGATGGTAGGGCTGGTGCTGGCGCTCGGCCTGGGGCTAGGACCGACACCGTTGCTGATCGCGGCGGCGCTGGCGTTGGTTGCCGGACTCTGCAGCGTTGTGCGGCTGCGTACGACCTGACGGATACGCTTGCCGATCCAGTCGTTGTCCCGACCGAACCCATCAGGAGACGATCGATGCAGGCCAAGCAGGAAGAAGACGCCGCCGTCCGCGAGCGGATGTGGAAGGAAATGGGCAAGAGCCCGTTCGTGATGATCGGACTGGTCGGAAGCCACCAACACAGCGAGCCGATGACCGCACAGCTCGACAAGGACGCAAACAGCGAATTCTGGTTCTATTGCAACAAGGACAATCGCATCGCCAAGGGCGGCGAGGCGATGGCGCAATTCGTGTCGAAGGGCCACGACATCTTCGCGTGCATCCACGGCACGCTGACCCAGGAGACGCGCCCCGAGATTTTCGACAAATACTGGTCGAACGCGACCGAGGCGTGGTTCGAGGGCGGCAAGCAGGACCCCAATGTGATGATGCTGCGCTTCGAGCTGACGGACGCCGAAATCTGGGAAGGCGATCAGTCGGTCGGCGGGCTGTTCAAGATGCTGACCGGCCAGACGATCAAGCCCGACGAAGCGGGCAAGCACGCCGAAGTCGCGCTCTGATGCGATACGGGGCGGGCACGTTGCCCTTGGCACGCGCCCGCCCCTCCCCATATCGCGGCGCATGAATGAAAAGCCTTTGGTGTGGCACGGCACCACCATTCTTTCCGTGCGCAAGGGCGGCCGCGTCGTCGTGATCGGCGACGGCCAGGTTTCCCAAGGCCAGACCGTGATGAAGCCTAATGCCCGCAAGGTTCGTCCCTTGGGCGACGGGTCGGTGATCGCAGGCTTTGCCGGGGCCACTGCCGACGCATTCACGCTGTTCGAACGGCTCGAGGCCAAGCTGGAGCGCCACCAGGGGCAATTGCTGCGCGCTGCGGTGGAGCTGGCCAAGGACTGGCGCACCGACAAGTTCCTGCGCAATCTTGAGGCGATGATGATCGTTGCCGACAAGGATGTAACGCTGGTCATCACCGGCAATGGCGATGTGCTCGAACCGGAAGGCGGGATTGCCGCGATCGGATCGGGTGGCAATTTCGCGTTGGCCGCGGCGCGCGCGCTGGTGGAGTATGAGGACGATGCCGAGCTATTGTGCCGCAAGGCGATGAAGATCGCTGCCGAGCTGTGCGTCTATACCAACGACCGATTGACGGTGGAGTCTCTGGAAAGCGTCACCTGACGTCGATCGAAACGAACGGCTTCTGTTCGTCGTGGGTCGCGGTATAGCGGCCCGACATGCTCGACCGCCGCACCGTTCTTGCCAGTACCCTGGCGCTGCCCGCCTGCGCGGCGACACCGCGGCTGGTTCGCCGCTCGCCGCCTTGCCTTACCCCTGTCAACGTCGACCCGTCACGCATCATCCGCAGCGTAGCCGGGCTTCGTCCCTATCGCGCGTCCGGCTTTGTCGTCGGCGCCGAGAATGTCGGTGCGACGCGCATCGTCCATAATTACGGACATGGCGGGTCGGGGATCACGCTGAGCTGGGGTACCTCGCGACTGGCCACTCAGATCGGGCTGCCCGGGCATTCCGGAGCGGTCGCGGTGATCGGGGCGGGGGTGATGGGCCTCACCACTGCGCGGCTGTGCCAGGAAGCGGGGTTCGCAGTCACGCTCTATGCCAAGGCGCTGCCGCCCGACACGACATCGAACATCGCCGGCGGGCAATGGGCGCCGTCGACGCTGTATGAGGACGATGCCGTCACCCCCGCCTGGCGGGAGCAGTTCCGCGCGGCGATGGACTATAGCTGGCGGCGGTTCCAGATCATGGTCGGCGACGATTACGGCATCCGCTGGCTGCCGACCTATCAGTCGACCCGGCAGACCAGCCTCGATCCCGATCCGTACATGCCCGGTGCCGCGCTGCTGGCCGACGGCAGCCATCCGTTCGCAGGCGAGCGGATCTTGCGATACACCACGATGTACGTCGAGACCGGCCGCTTCCTGCGCCAGCTGACGGGCGACTTCGAGAATGCCGGCGGGCGGATCGTCGTTCGCGAGTTCCACACCCCGTCCGAGATCGCGGCACTGCCCGAACGGCTGGCGTTCAACTGCACCGGGCTGGGCGCGAAGGCGCTGTTCGGCGACACGCAGCTGCTTCCGATCCGCGGCCAGCTGGCGATCCTGCTGCCACAGCCCGAGGTTCAATATGCCTATGCCGGGCGGGCCGGATATATGTTCCCGCGCGCCGACGGCATCCTGCTCGGCGGCACGTTCGAGCGCGGCGAGAGCGATCCGACGCCGCAGCCGGGCGACATCGCACGGATCCTCGCCAATCACGGGAGGGTGTTCGGCAGCCGGTGGCGCTGCCCGGCTTGAACCAAAACGCCGCGGGGCCATCTAGAAAGCAACCAATCTTTGCCACGGACCCCCTTCCCACATGAACGACACGTTGACGCCTAAGGCGATCGTCGCCGCTTTGGACGAGCACATCATCGGCCAGAAGGACGCCAAGCGCGCGGTCGCGGTGGCGATGCGCAACCGCTGGCGCCGCCAGCAGCTCGGCGCCGACCTTCGCGACGAGGTCACGCCGAAGAACATCCTGATGATCGGCCCGACCGGGTGCGGCAAGACCGAGATTTCGCGCCGCCTCGCCAAGCTCGCCGACGCTCCGTTCGTCAAGGTCGAGGCGACCAAGTTCACCGAAGTCGGCTATGTCGGCCGCGATGTCGAGCAGATCGCGCGCGACCTGGTCGAGGAAGCGATCCGGCTGGAAAAGGAGCGCCGCCGCGTCGCCGTCAAGGACAAGGCCGAGGAGGCGGCGATGACGCGGCTGCTCGATGCGCTGACCGGCAAGGAGTCGAGCCAGGCCACGCGCGAGGCATTCCGCCAGCGGCTCAACGAAGGTCATCTCGACGACAAGGAGATCGAGATCGAGCTGGAAGCGGCGCCGTCTATGCCGTTCGAACTGCCCGGAGGCGGTGCGCAGATGATCAATCTGGGCGAAATGATGAAAGGGTTGGGCGGCCCGCAGCTCAAGCGCCGCAAGCTCAACGTACACGCCGCCTGGGCCAAGCTGGTCGAGGAGGAAGCGGACAAAAGGCTCGACCAGGACGAGGTCAGTCGCCAGGCGCTGGCAGATGCCGAAGCCAATGGCATCGTCTTCCTCGACGAGATCGACAAGATCGCGGTCAGCGACGTGCGCGGGGGATCGGTCAGCCGCGAGGGCGTCCAGCGCGACCTGCTGCCGCTGATCGAGGGCACCACCGTGGCCACCAAATATGGACCGATGAAGACCGACCATATCCTGTTCATCGCATCGGGCGCATTCCATGTGGCCAAGCCGAGCGACCTGCTTCCCGAACTGCAAGGGCGCCTGCCGATCCGCGTCGAGCTGAAGGGCCTGACCGAGGACGATTTCGTCGCGATCCTGTCCGACACCAAGGCGTCGTTGCCCCAGCAATATACCGCGCTGATCGGCACCGAGGGCGTCACCGTCAGCTTCACCGACGACGGCATCCGCGCGGTCGCGCGGGTCGCGGCGGAAGTGAATGGCGAAGTCGAGAATATCGGCGCGCGGCGCCTGCAGACGGTGATGGAGAAGCTGCTGGAGGACGTCAGCTTCGATGCCGAGGATCGCCAGGGCGAGACGCTGGTGGTCGATGCCGCCTATGTCGAGAAACAGCTGAGCGAGATCGCGCGCAACACGGATCTGAGCCGGTACGTGTTGTAGCATCGAGCGCCGCCCGATCGCGCACCGCGCACCGGCAAACGCCGGGGTACGGCGGCAGGTGCGGCAACCGGGTGTTTCCCTCGCGAGCAAAATCCCCCAAGGTCGCACGCAACGACAAGCCGTCCTCGGGGAGCCTCCATGATCCGTACCGCCGCCAGCGCGCTCGCGCTCGCCACCGCGTTCGCGCCTGCTTATGCGCAAGTCGTGCAGCCGCCGGTCGAGGCGACCGAAGCGCCCGAGAACGAAGCGGTCGATCCGCTTGCGACGCCGCGGGAATTGCCGACTGCCCCCCCGGCCCCGACACCGCAAGCGACCATCGCGGCGACCCCTACGCCCGAACCCGCCAAATGGGATGTCAACGCCCCCGTCGGCGCCACCATCCGCCAGGTGTCGATCGATACCGACGAGGGCAGCTGGATGGATGTCGATGTCAGCCCCGACGGGCAGCGCATCGCCTTCACCCTGCTCGGCGACATCTATACCATGCCGATCACGGGCGGCACGCCGACGCGGATCGCCGAGGGGCTGGCATGGGAAGTCCATCCGCGCTGGTCGCCCGATGGCCGCCGCATCGCGTTCACGTCGGACCGCGCAGGCGGCGACAATATCTGGCTGATGAACGCCGATGGCAGCGACAAGCGCCAGCTGACCAAGGAGGATTTCCGCCTCCTCAATCAGCCGACCTGGTCGCCCGACGGCCGCTTCATCGCCGCCAAGAAGCATTTCACCACCGGCCGGTCGCTCGGCACCGGCGAGATCTGGCTGTACCACGTCGCGGGCGGCGGCGGCGTCCAGCTGGTCAAGCGCGTCAGCGAAGAGCATCAGAAGGAGCTGGGCGAGCCGGTCTACGCGCCCGATGGCCGCTCGATCTACTTCACACGCAACGTCACGCCGGGTCCGATCTTCGAATATGCGCAGGATTCGAACAGCGACCTGTTCGACATCGAACGCTATGACCTCGACACCGGCGAGACGACCACCGCCGTGTCCGGCCTGGGCGGATCGGTGCGGCCGACGCCGTCGCCCGACGGCACCAGGATCGCGTTCGTGCGGCGCGAGGCAACGCGATCGAAGCTATACGTCAAGGATCTGGTGTCGGGCGAGGAGCGCAAGATCTACGACGCGCTCGACCAGGACGTCCAGGAAACCTGGGCGGTCACCGGCGTCTATCCCAACATGGACTGGACCCCCGACAGCGCGTCGCTGGTGTTCTGGGCAGGCGGCAAGATCATGCGCGTCGATGCCGACGGATCGAACGCGCGCGCGATCCCGTTCCGCGTGAACGATACGCGCGGCGTCGCCGATGCCCCACACCCGCAGATCACCGTTTCGCCCGATCGCTTCACGACCAAGATGGCGCGCTTTGCCAGCGTATCGCCCGACGGCGGCCGCGTCGTTTTTGAAAGCTTGGGGAAATTGTGGGTCAAACCGATGCGCGGCGGCGCGGCGCAGCGGCTGACGCGCGGCGATGACGGCCTGGAACTGTTCCCGAACTGGTCGCGTGACGGCCGCACGATCGTGTTCGTCGGCTGGGACGACACCAATCTTGGCAGCATCCGGACCGTTGCCGCTTCGGGTGGAACGCCGCGCGCCGTCACCACCCAGCCGGGCCATTATGCCCGCCCGGCATTTTCGCCCGATGGCCGCTCGATCGTATTCGAAAAGGGCGAAGGCGGATCGCTGACCGCGCCGAAATGGTCGGAGAACCCCGGCGTCTATCGCATTCCCGCGAGTGGCGGTGATCCGGTGCTGGTGGCCAAGGGGATGGCGCGCCCGCAATTTGGCGCGTCGAACGACCGCCTGTTCATGGTCGCGCGCGGCGATGACGGGATCGAACTGGTCAGCACCGATCTGTCCGGGCAGGCGAAGCGGACCCATGCCAAGGGGGAACTGGCAAGCGATTTCATCGTCGCGCCCGACGGGGAGTTCGTGGCGTTCCGCCAGAATTACGAGGCATTCGTGATGCCGCTGATGCCCGGCACCCAGGCGGTCGCGGTCGGGCCGAAGGCCGAAGCGCTGCCGGTGACCAAGGTATCGGCAGGCGGCGCCGATTACATCCACTGGTCCGCCGACGGATCGCGGCTGCACTGGAGCATGGGGCCGACCATGTTCACGGCATCGCGCACCGCCTTGTTCACCGACGCGCCCCAGCCCGAGAACGCGCCGAAATTCGTTCCTCCCACTGCCGGTACCGATCTGTCGATGCCGGTCCAGGCCGCTCGCCATAGCGGAACCGTGGCGCTGACCGGTGCCCGGGTCGTAACGATGGCGGGCGCCGACGGCGGGATCATCGACGACGGCGTCGTCGTGATCGAAGGCGATCGCATCGCCGCGGTCGGTCGCACGGGCGACGTCGCCGTTCCGCCGGGCGCTACTATGATCGACGCAGCGGGCAAGACGATCATCCCGGGCCTGGTCGATGCGCACGCGCATGGCCCCTATGGCAGCGACGAGCTGGTGCCGCAGCAGAACTGGTCGCTGCTCCAGAACCTCGCGCTCGGCACGACGACGATCCACGATCCGTCGAGTTCGGCAAGCACCGTGTTCGCCGCGCAGGAGATGCAGCGCGCGGGGCTGATCGTCGGCCCGCGCATCTTTTCGACCGGAGAGATCGTCTATGGCGCCAAGGCCGCCGACGTCTATGCCCAGATCGACAGCTATGCCGACGCGCTCGCGCATGTCCGCCGCCTGAAGGCGCAAGGCGCGCATTCGGTCAAGAACTACAACCAGCCGCGCCGTGAACAGCGCCAGCAGGTCGTCGCCGCCGCGCGCGCCGAAGGGATGCAGGTCGTCGCCGAGGGCGGGTCCTTGTTCGGGATGGACATGAACCTGATCGCCGACGGCAACTCGACGCTCGAGCACAATGTCCCGCTGACCGTCTTCTACAAGGACGTCGTCGATTTCATGGCGCAGTCGTCGAGCGCGTACACGCCGACCCTGGTCGTGACCTATGGCGGGCTGGCCGGCGATCCCTATTGGCGGCAGGCGACCAATGTCTACGAGAACCCGCTGCTCATCGCACACACGCCGCCCGCACAGCTGCGCGCCGCGACCGCGCGGGTGACCAAGGCGCCCGAGGATAATTTCGTCGACGACGACAATGCGCGCGAGGCCAAGAAGCTCGCCGATCGCGGCGTGCTGGTATCGATCGGCGCGCATGGGCAGCAGGCCGGGATCGGATCGCACTGGGAGCTGTGGTCCTTCGTGCGCGGCGGGATGACCCCGGTCGAGGCACTGCGCGCAGGCACGATCGTCGCTGCGCACTCGCTCGGCATGGAGAAGGACATTGGTTCGATCGAAGCCGGCAAGCTCGCCGACCTCGTCGTCCTTGATGCGGATCCGACCGCCGACATCCGCAATTCGGACAAGGTGCGCCAAGTGATGCTCGGCGGACATCTCTACGACGCGACGACGATGAACGAAGTTGCGACCGGCGACTATCGCCGCAAGCCCTATTGGTGGGAATGACCCCGCCGCCTACCGATGGAGTATTGCGTATGAAACCGACCGTCCTCGCCGCGTTCGTCGCGGGTCTGACGCTCGTCCCGGATCAGGCGGCCGCGCAGAGCCTGCCGGTCATCAGCGGATCGATCGAGGCGACCACCGATCATCGCCGCCGCGGCCTCAGCTGGTCCGACGGCGACCCCGCGCTCGATGCCTATGTTGAGGCTCCGCTGATCGCGGGGCTCGAGGTCAATGGGCGCGCCACCACGCTGCGGTCGAGCCAGCGGCATGACGGTGCGGATGCGGTATTCGATCTGGGCGGCAAGTTCAGCACGGGGTTCGGCGGCATCACCGCGAGCGCGGGCGCGACCGGACATTGGTTCGCCGGCGGCGCGAGCGACCTCGACTATCTCGAGTTAAATGCCGGAGTGGGCGCGCTGCTGGGGCCCGCACAGCTCGACGTCACCGCCGACTATGCTCCCGACCAGGACGCGATCGGCGGCGACAACCTGTATCTGCGCGCGCGCGGCAGCGTCGCCGTCATCGGTACGCCGTTCACGGTGGCGGCGCATGTCGGGCATTCGACCGGCGGCAGCGACGATGCGTTACGCTCGGCGCGCCTGCGCCCGACCGGAGACTATACCGACTGGGGCGCGGTCGTGGAATATGTCGTCGGTCCGGTGATCGTCGGCGCGCGTTATTCCGGCACGTCGATCGACACCGATCGACCGGCCCCGGTGCTGGCCGAGATCGATAACAGTGGCGACCGGCTCACCGCGCACGTGGCGCTGGTCTTCTGACTTCGTCCCAGTTCCGTTGAAGCCTAGGCTCCCGCCGTTTCGGCCTTTGACCGCGCCGCGAAGCTCTTGCGCAACTTCTGCAGCTTGGGCGGGATCACCGCCATGCAATAGGGGTTCCGCTGCCCTTCGCCCGACCAATATTCCTGATGATAGTCCTCGGCCGGATACCATGTCGCGAGCGGCTCGATCGTGGTGACGATCGGCTGGGGCCAGTTGGCAGCGTTGCGCTCGATCGCGGCCCTGGCTTCCTCTTCCTGGCCGGCATCGTGCGGAAAGATCGCCGAGCGATACTGCGTCCCGACATCGTTCCCCTGGCGGTTGAGCGTCGTGGGGTCGTGGGTCGCAAAGAAGATATCCAGCAGCTCCGCATAGCTGATTTGGTCGGCATCGAACGTCACGCGGATCGCCTCGGCATGGCCGGTAGTGCCCGAACATACCTGCTTGTAGGTCGGATTTTCGGTCGTGCCGCCGATATAGCCGCTCTCGACCTTTTCGACGCCGATCACGTCGTTATACACCGCCTCGGTGCACCAGAAGCAGCCGCCGGCCAATGTTGCGGTTTGGGTCGTCATCGTCGATCTCCTCGTTCGGGGACGAGATAGGGTGGGAAGCGCGAATGTCCAAAGGCAGCATCCTCATCACCGGCGGGGCCGGCTATATCGGCAGCCACGCGGTGCTCGCCGCGCTCGATGCCGGATGGGACGTGGTTGTCGTCGATAATCTCGTCACCGGCTTCGACTGGGCGGTCGATCCGCGCGCGACCCTGGTCCGGGCGAATATCGAGGACGATGCGGCGGTGCGCGGAGCGATGCGGGAGCATGGCGTCATCGCCGTCATGCACTTCGCCGGATCGGTGGTCGTGCCTGAATCGGTGAGCGATCCGCTCAAATACTACCGCAACAACACCACTGCCTCGCGCAGCCTGATCGAGAGCGCGGTGGCCTGCGAAGTGCGGCATTTCATCTTCTCGTCGACCGCCGCCACCTATGGCATTCCCGACAGCGTGCCAGTACGCGAGGATGCGCCCAAGCATCCGATCAATCCCTATGGGATGTCGAAGCTGATGACCGAGGCGATGCTGGCCGACGTCGCCGCCGCACACCCGATCAACTACGCGGCGCTACGCTATTTCAACGTCGCGGGTGCCGATCCCGAGGGGCGCTCGGGCCAGTCGACCGCAGGCGCCACCCACCTGATCAAGGTCGCGGTCGAGGCGGCGACCGGAAAGCGCGGGCATGTCGATGTGTTCGGCAGCGATTTCGCCACCCCCGACGGTACCGGGGTGCGCGACTATATCCATGTCAGCGACCTTGCCGATGCGCATGTCCACGCGCTCGATCTGCTGGTGGCAGAGCCGGCGAAGAGCCACACGCTGAACGCGGGCTATGGCCGCGGCTATTCGGTGCTCGAGGTGCTCGATGCGGTGGATCGCGCGACCAATGTCACCATCGAGCGGCGCTTGCAGGGGCGGCGCGCGGGCGATCCCGATGCGCTGATCGCGGACAACGCCGCGATTCTCGCCGCGCTGCCGTGGCGGCCGCAGCGCGACGATCTCGACGCCATCGTTGCCGACGCACTGGCGTGGGAACGCACGCTGGCCGAACGAGGATAGTCGAGCCGCCGCCCTGGGGAAGCGGGCGGCGGCTCGTCCCCCGTTACAGCTGGAATCGCGCCGTAACGCGGATATCGCGTCCGGCGAGCGGCGCGAAATCCTTGAGGAAGCTGGCATGGCGGCGCGCTTCGACATCGAACAGGTTGTTCGCCGACAGCACCAGGCTGGTGGCGTTGTCGCGCCCGAACGGACGAAAGGCGAGCGAGGCGTTGACCATCGTGTAGCCGTCGGTCGGCAGTTCGAAATCGGAGACGCGATCCTGTTCGAACACATGCTCGACTTCGGCGCGCGCGGTGAACTGCGTCAGCGTGCCTTCCAGCCCGCCGAGCACGCGCAGCGGCGGGATGCGCGGTGCCGGGCCGGCGCTGTCGATATCGGCATGGACATAATCGCCCAGCGCATCGGCGCGCAGCGTGAAGGCATCGCCGCGGATCAGGTTCGCTGCGGCCTCGACCTCGAACCCATAGATTTTCGCATCCGACTGCGCATAGACGAACACCGGAAGTTCGTCCGCCTCTTCACCGGTCGCCGACTGATAGATGTAATTGTCGAACCAGTTGTAATAGGCGGCGGCGGCAAAGCTGAACGCGTCCGATCCGCCCTTGAGCGTCGCTTCCAGTCCCCAGCTCGATTCCTTGGCGAAATCGGGATCGCCGATCTCGAACGCTTGCGTTCCCGCATGCGGGCCGTTGGCGAACAATTCCTCGGCCGATGGCGCGCGCTCGCTGCGCGATCCGTTCAGGCCGATGCGGATACCGTCGGCGATCGCGTAGCTCGCGCCGATCGAACCCGAAAACGCATCGAAGCTGCGATCGAGGTCCGGATTGCCCAGATCGGCATCGGCGGACGCCGAGACGTTGGTTTTCTCGTAGCGTGCGCCTGCTTCCGCCTTGAACGGACCAAGGTCGAACGCCTGCAGCGTGAACAGCCCGAACTGTTCGGTGTTGTTCAGCGGGACGAACTTCTCCTCGCCGACCGCTTCGAAGCGGCGCAGGAAAAACTGACCTCCGATGGCGCCCTGCCAGTTGCCGCGCTGTGCCTGGACCAGTTCGAGCCGTCCTTCATAGCCCTGGTTGGTGAAGGTCGTCCCGATCTCTCCGGTCGGCTCGATCTCGTCGTGTCGGTAATCGGCAGCGCCGAGCCGCAGGCGGATGCGATCGAGAAAGCCGCCGCCGGTCTCGATCTCCCCGCGAATGTCGAGGCGGGTCTGGCGCAGGTCGAGGCGGACCTCCTCGTGCGCGTGGCCCTCCTCCTCATGGTCGTTCTCTTCGCCATCGCCATGATCGTGATCCTCGCCTTCCTCGTGCTGGAATTCGAGGCGCGGAGGAATGCCATAGAGGCTTTCATAGTGGCTGACCGAGAAGCCCAGATGCCCGCGATCGGTGACGACCGAAAGGCCGCCGGCGACTTCCCAGGTCTCGGCCGCACTGTTGTCGAGCGTACCGCGACGCTCGGCATTCTCGCGCACCTCCGCCTCGTCGCTTCCCGCCGCGATTGCGCGCAGTTCGGGTGCGAGCAGATAGCCGCCGGTGCGCAGATTGCCGGTCTTGGTATAGCTGCCATCGGCGTGCGCGACGATCTTGCCGCCGATCGGCACGTCGAGCGACGCCGAGCCGGAGCGCTCTTCGGCTGCCGAACCATAAGTGGCGATGCCGTCGAGATGCAGCGGCGACTCGGGCATACGGCGCGCGATTCGGCTGTCGATGACGTTGACGACGCCGCCGATCGCCGACGATCCGAACAGCAAGGCCGCGGGGCCGCGCAGCACCTCGATGCGCTCGGCGGTCAGCGGATTGATGACCGGCGCGTGATCGGCCGACGCGGTCGAGGCATCGATGCTGCCGATGCCGTCGGTCAGGATGCGGACGCGGTCGCCCTGGAACCCGCGCAGGACCGGACGCGAGACGCTGGGCCCGAACGAACTGGCAGACACGCCGGGCTGACGCGCAAGCGTATCGCCGATCGACGGCCGGATGTCGCGGGTGAGCTCGAGGCCGGAAACCACCGACGTTCCCGACAGCACATCGACCTGATTGCGCCGAAACGGGGCGGTGATGATGATTTCCTCATCTGCCTCGGCATGGACGGCGTCATCCTGCAAGGGCGGGTCGGCCTGTTGGGCGAGCGCGGGTAGCGGAGCGAGGGCAGTGGCGGCAAGCAAGATGGTACGGAGCATAAGCGGTTCCCTGAAGCGTCCGCAGCGCCCTAAACGGGATGATATAAAGTAACAAGGGTGTTTGCCGCGTCGCAGCACCATTTTGCCGACCGGCGGCGTGTCGACTGCGCACCGCTGTTCAGGAAAGCGGTTCGTCGACCTCGCCCGGCGCTTCGATCGCGTGCCGCCGCTGGAGCGCGCGCGCGACCAGCGAGCACAGCGCCGCCCAGGTCGCGCCGACGCACCAGCCGGCCAGCACGTCGCTTGGCCAGTGCACGCCCAGATAGACGCGCGACCCGCCGATCAGCAGCGTCAGCCCGATCGCCACCAGGATCAGATAGGCGCGCACCCTTCGCCCCTGCTCGGCGCGCGCCAGCAGCGTACCCAGCGTAAGGTATGTCACCGCGGCATTCATGGCATGGCCGCTGGGAAAGCTGGTCGAGCTGACCTCGACGAGATGGACGACGAGGTCGGGACGCGCGCGTTCGAACACGTCCTTGAGCAGCACGCTCAGCAGCGCCCCGCCCGCGATCGCCGCGGTCAGCAGCGCCGCGGTCGACCATTTGCGCGCCGCGATCAGATAGCCCGCGGCGATCGCGGTGACGATCGTGAGCACGCTGACGCCGCCGAGCGCAGTCACGTCGATCATCGCGCCGCGCAGCCAGGCGGGGCCGACCGGTATCGATGGGTCGGCGGCGCTGCGCAGTCCCTGCAATATCCAGCGGTCGACGGCGATGGTGTCCCCTTCGCCAACCTCGGACGCGAGTTCCAGAAATGCGAAGCTGCCCAGCGCCAGCGCAAGGAACGCGATCAGGATGCGGCTGTCGACGCGGTGGTGGTTTATGATGCGATCCAGCAAGGGGGGCATGGCGTGGTCTCGCATCCGGGACAGGACGATGCACTACGCGCGGCGCTGGCGCCGGTTCATTTCCGGCTTCGTCCGGGCGCGAGCGGCGGCAAGATGGTGAGCCCTGCTGGGTTCGAACCAGCGACCTACTGATTAAAAGTCAGTTGCTCTACCGACTGAGCTAAGGGCCCGACCGAGGAGCGACCTAGGCGCGGGGTCGCGCGCGGTCAACCGGGCGCGCGCGGGCGAGGCGCGCGGCCAGCTGGCGGACGGTCAGGCGGCTGACCGGATCGCGCCAGTCCGGCGCGGCCTGCATCAGCGGGACCAGCACGAACCCCCGCTCGCGAAACGCCGGGTGCGGCACGATCAGGCCAGGGCTGGCCCAGCACCCCTCGCTCCACAGCACGATGTCGAGGTCGAGCACGCGCGCGCCCCAGCGTCGGCCGGCGCGCCGCCCGAACCGCCGCTCGATCGCCTTGAGCCGCCGCAGCAAGGCGTCCGGTGCCTCGTCGCTCGCCACGATCGCCACGGCATTGGCATAGCGCCGCATCGACGGGCCAAGCGGCGCGGTATCGGCGATCGGCGACGCGGCGGTGACCTTTCCGAGCGCAGCGAACGCAGCGCGGACTATCGCGTGCGGCCGCCCTGCCCGGCCCGGCCGGTTCGATCCGATCGCGATCGCATAGCTTGCCTTGGTCACGCCGCAGCGCCTATCGCGCGGCGATGTTCGCGCCAAGCCCGATCCCCGAAACCGAACCGCCGCGCGATTGCCCGCGCTGTCCGCGTCTCGTCGCCTTTCGCCACGAACTGCGCGCCGAATATCCCGATTGGTGGAACGCGCCGGTCAACGCATTCGGCGATCCCCAGGCCTGGCTCGGCATCATCGGGCTCGCGCCGGGCAAGCACGGCGCCAACCGCACGGGCCGCCCGTTCACCGGCGACCATGCCGGGCAATTGCTGTTCGACACGCTCGGAAAATTCGGGCTGGCGAGCGGGACGTACGAAGCGCGGCCCGACGACAGCCTGGCGCTGACCGGCGCGATCATCATCAATGCGGTCAAGTGCCTGCCGCCGCAGAACAAGCCGACCCCGGAGGAAATCCGCACCTGCCGCCCGTTCCTCGAGGGCCAGATCGGCGTTCTGCCCCGGGCGCGCATCTTCGTCGCGCTCGGCCAGATCGCGCACCAGTCGGCGGTCAAGGTGCTCGGCGGCAAGCTGCCCAAGGCCAAGTTCGGACATCTCGCCGAACACCGCATGCCCGACGGCCGCATCCTGATCGATAGCTATCACTGCTCGCGCTACAACCAGAATACCGGACGGCTGACGCCGGAAATGTTCGAGGCGGTGTTCGCCCGGGCGATCGCAGTGCGCGAGGCGATGTCCAGATAACCGCGGCGTTCGCGCTACTTCGCCACCGCATCCATCGAGTAGGGACGCGCTTCCGGGCCGGTCGCCCACTGCTTGTCGGGCGTCGCCTGCATCGTGAAGCGCAGTTCGCCGCCCGCCATTATTTCGCTATGGCGGATGAACGCGCGGTCGAGCGGTTTCCCGTTGAGGGTCACTCCGCCGATATAGGCGTTCGCCTCGCTCAGCCCCTCCGCCACGATCGCGAAGCGTTTGCCGTCCGGCAACGCCAGCTCGGCACTCTCCACGAACGGCCGCCCGATGACATATTCGAGGCTGCCCGGCGCGACCGGATAGAAGCCCAATCCCGTGAAGAACAGCCATGCCGACATCTGGCCGAGATCGTCGTTGCCCGACAGCCCGTCGGGGGTCGGCTGGTACTGGCTGGCGACGATCTGGGTCAGTCGTTCCTGCGTCCGCCACGGTGCGCCGGCGTAGTTATAGAGATAGGCGACGTGGTGGCTGGGCTCGTTGCCGTGGATATACTGGCCGATCAGTCCGGCAATATCCTCGGCATGGCTGTAGTCGATGCCAGACATGTCGTAATCGAACATCGCATCGAGCTTGGCGACCGCGGCCGCGTCGCCGCCCATCAGGGCGAACAGGCTGGCCTGATCGTGCGGCACGAACCAGCTATATTGCCAGGCATTGCCCTCGGTATAGTCCGAGCCATAGTTGATCGCGGTCGGGTCGAACGGGGTACGGAACGCGCCGTCGCTCTTGCGCGCGCGGACGAAGCCGGTTTCGGGATCGAAACTGTTGCGCCAGTTGCTCGCGCGCTTGGCAAAGGTCGCGGCAACGTCCGTGCGTCCCATCGCCTGCGCCATCCGCGCGATCGTCCAGTCGTCATAGGCATATTCGACGGTCTTCGACGCTGCCTCCGGCTCGCGGTCGATCGCGACATAGCCCAACTTCATATAGTCGCCGAGCCCGCCATAGGGCGCGTAGGTCGCGCTGGCGACCATGGCATCGAGCGCAGCGTCGGCATCGAAGCCCCGCACGCCCTTCAGATAGGCGTCGGCGATCACCGGAACCGCGTGATAGCCGATCATCGTCCATGTCTCGCGGCCTTGGAACGCCCATATAGGCAGGATGCCGTCGGGGCTGACCTGCTGGCTGGCGATCAGCGAACGGACGATATCGGTGCTGACCGCCTCGGGCTGGACCAGCGTCAGCAGCGGATGCTGCGCGCGGAACGTATCCCACAGCGAAAAGGTCGAGCGGTAGGCGAAGTCCTTCGACACATGCACCGCATTGTCTGGACCGCGCCACCGCCCGTCGGCATCGCCCGCGACCGACGGCGCGATCAGGCTGTGATAGAGCGCGGTGTAGAGGTTCTTGCGCATCGGCGCTGGCGCTGTGATCTCGACGCGGCCGAGCGCCTCCTCCCAAGCCTTGCGCGTCGCGGCGTGGACCGTATCGAAATCGCCCGGCTCGCTGTCGAGATTGGCGATCGCCCCTGCCTCGTCGACCGAAGAGATCGCGACGCGCACCTCCAGCGGGCGATCGAGCCGGCCGAAATCGAAGCGCGCGACCAGTGCCTGCCCCGACCGCTCGGCCAGCGCATCGCTGCCGCGGCCCGGCCCCTGGAAACCCTTATACGCGACATCCTGCTCGGTACTGACGAACGCATGGCCGGCAAGCGGCTGCGAGAAGCGCATGGCGAAATGGAGCTTGCGGCCCGCCGCCCAGCCGCGCGTCTCGCGCGATCCGGTGATCGTCCCGTTGGGCCAGCGCCGGACCGACGACCACAGGATCTTGCCGGCATAGTTGTAAAGCGACGAGCGCAGGTCCAGGACCAGATGCGCGGCCTTGCCCTTGGGAAAGCGGTAGCGGTGAACGCCGACCCGCGTCCCCGCCGTCATCTCAGCGCGGACTCCGGCATCGTCCAGCGTCACCGCATAATAGCCCGGCCTCGCTTCCTCGCGCTCATGGCTGAAGCGCGAGCGATAACCCGATCCAGGAATCTTGGCATCGCCGGGTTCGATCGGAACCATGTCGCCCGCGACCGGCATGACCAGAAAATCGCCCAGGTCGGAATGGCCCGATCCGGAAAAATGCGTATGGGAAAATCCCTGGATCGTCGGGTCGTCATGGCGATAGCCCGCGGCGTGGTCATAGCAGTCGCGGATCGTGCAGCCGGTATCGGTGTCGGGGCTGAGCTGAACCATTCCGAACGGCGCGACGGCGCCGGGAAAGGTATGCCCCTCGCCGCCCGTACCGATGAACGGGTCGACCTCCTCATAGCCCTGCGCGGCGAGCGGCGCGGCGGCGATCAGGAGCAACAGCGCGGCGAACGTGCGGAAGTACTGCATGGCTGGGTTGGTGCCAGCAACTACCCGAAATGGAAAGCGTCAGCGTGCGTCGAATGCCGCGAACTCGTACGCGATCGACCCCTCGACCAGCGTTTCCCAGAGATCGGCGACGATGGCTTCGGGAATGTCGTGCCGCCGCGCTTCGGCTCGGACATTGGCGATCACCGCCGCCTTGCGGGCTTCGTCGCGCACCGCCGCGCGGTCCGGCTTGATGCGCGCGGCGGCGTCCATATAGGCGAAGCGACGGGCGAGCAGCGCGACCAGCTCGCGGTCGGTGGCATCGACGCCCGCGCGCACCTCGGCCATCGTCGTGCAATCAGGTCCGGATAGGATCGTCGTCATGGCAAGCCCCCTAGGGTGCCGTCCCCTTGCCTGTCCAGCTTGACTCGGCACCCCCCTGGCGCTACCCGCGCGCCTTCGTGATCGGCCCCGCATTCCCGGTGAAGCGGCGGCCCTGCCCTGATCCTCCGATCAATCCGCAGGCGATGACCGGGAAAGCGATCGAGCCCTTTGAGGGTTTGGTCAACGTTATTGGCAATTGCAAAGGAACTATCATGTCGAAGCGCTCCAGCGCCAAGTACAAGCTCGACCGCCGCATGGGCGAGAATATCTGGGGTCGGCCCAAGTCGCCCGTCAACAAGCGCGAATACGGCCCCGGCCAGCACGGCCAGCGCCGCAAGGGCAAGGTGTCGGACTTCGGCATCCAGCTGCGCGCCAAGCAGAAGCTCAAGGGCTATTACGGCGACGTCACCGAAAAGCAGTTCAAGCGCGCCTATACCGAAGCCGCGTCGATGAAGGGTGATACCTCGCAGAACCTAATCGGCCTGCTCGAGCAGCGGCTCGACATGGTCGTCTATCGCGCCAAGTTCGCGCCGACCGTGTTCGCCGCGCGCCAGATCGTCAGCCACGGCCACATCCGCGTCAACGGCGTCAAGTGCAACATCGCGTCGCGCAAGGTGAAGCCGGGCGACGAGATCACGTTGGGCAGCAAGGCGCAGCAGATGGCGCTGATCATGGAAGCGCAGAGCCTGGCCGAGCGCGACATCCCCGATTACGTCGCGCCGGACGGAAACGCCAAGATCACCTTCACCCGCGTCCCGACGCTCGACGAAGTGCCGTATCCGGTGAAGATGGAACCGAACCTGGTCGTCGAGTTCTATTCGCGCTGACACGACCTCGAACCAAGTCAAAGGGGGCGGCTTCGCAGGAAGCTGCCCCCTTTTTCGTATCCGGGGTTCGACATCGAAGTCGCAGGCGATAGGGTGGCTGCGCGAACTGGCGGGAGGCGGGTATGCGTGACTTAAGATCGATCGGACTGTTGGTGCTGGTCCTTGGCGGATGCGCCATGTCCACCGCCCCCGACCCGTCGACCGGCGCCGCAACCGCGATCCCGATCGAACAGTTCAAGGACGGCGT
Source organism: Sphingomonas japonica (assembly GCF_006346325.1). Taxonomy (NCBI): domain Bacteria; kingdom Pseudomonadati; phylum Pseudomonadota; class Alphaproteobacteria; order Sphingomonadales; family Sphingomonadaceae; genus Sphingomonas; species Sphingomonas japonica. The sequence continues at coordinate 2,107,214 of NZ_VDYR01000001.1, forward strand.
GCGGGAACTCTCATCCGACGCCTTCGAAGGGCGCGCGCCGGGGACGCCGGGCGAAGAGAAGACGCTCGCCTGGCTTACCAAGAATTTCGCCGCGGCCGGACTTCAGCCTGGCAATGACGGAAGCTGGTTCCAGGACGTGCCGCTGGTCGAGATCACCGCGAGCGGCATCACCCCGCTGACCTTTAGCGGCGGGAGCGAAGCGCTCTCGCTCAAACCCGGCAGCGACATGGTCGTCACCACCAACCGGGTGACGCCGCGCATCGACGTGACGAACAGCCCCGTCGTGTTCGTCGGTTACGGCATCACCGCGCCCGAACGCGGCTGGGACGATTATGCCGGCGTCGATGTGAAGGGGAAGAGCGTCGTCATCCTGGTCAACGATCCCGACTGGGAGACACAGGGGACGACCGGCATCTTCAACGGCCGGGCGATGACCTATTACGGCCGCTGGACGTACAAGTTCGAGGAAGCCGCGCGCCACGGCGCCGCCGCCGCGCTGATCGTCCACCAGACCGAGCCGGCGGGCTATGGCTGGAATGTCGTCGAATCGAGCTGGAGCGGACCGCAGCAGGTCGCCGACGCCGCCGATGGGCATATGGACGCGACCAAGGCCAATGGCTGGATCCAGCTCGACCAGGCCAAGCGGCTATTCGCGAGCGCCGGGCAGGATTTCGACAAGCTGGCGGCAGCGGCCAAGGTCAAGGGGTTCAAGCCGGTGCCGCTGGCCGGCGTGCAGGCGTCGGTCGCCTTCGACAACGCCATCCGCAAGCACGCGTCGAAGAACGTGATCGGCATCCTGCCCGGCACGCAGCGCCCCGACGAGGTCGTGCTCTACACCGCGCATTGGGATCATCTCGGCCGCTGCGGGGCCGCACCCGACGGCGACGATATCTGCAACGGTGCGATCGACAACGCGACCGGAACCGCAGCGCTGGTCGCGCTCGCCAAGGCCAACGCCGATGCCGGGGCGACGCCGCGCAGCCAGGTGTTCCTCGCGGTCACCGCGGAGGAGTCGGGGCTGCTGGGATCGGCCTATTATGGCGACAATCCCGTCTATCCGCACGGACGGACGGTTGCGGGCGTCAACATGGACGCGCTGTCGATGGCGGGGCCGGCCAGAAACGTGATCGTCGTCGGCAAGGGCAAGTCGCAGGTCGACGGCTATCTCGACCGCGCGCTGGCGGAGCAGGGCCGCGTCGCGACTGCCGAGCCGACTCCGGAAAAGGGCTTTTATTACCGGTCCGACCATTTCAGCTTCGCCAAGCATGGCGTGCCAATGCTGTACTTCGAAGGCGGCGACGATCTCGTCCGCGGCGGCAAGACTGCGGGAGCGGCCGCGGCCAAGGCATATGAGGAAGGCGCCTATCACGGCCCCAAAGACGAATATGATCCGAACTGGGACTGGACCGGCGTCGAGCGCGACCTGATGCTCTATTACCGGGTTGGACGCGCCCTCGCCGAGACCGATGCCTGGCCGAACTGGGTGGAGGGCGACGAGTTCCGCGCGATCCGCGACCAGAGCCGCGCCGGGCGATAACGCCCGCTTTTCGCGTGCCCGGCACTGCGCTACATCGCGCCTTATGACGCTTCCGCCTCCCGCCGAATGGGCGCCGCATGCCGCCGTGTGGATCGGCTTTCCCAGCCACGCCGATGTCTGGGGTCCGCCGCTCGACGGGGCGCGTGCCGAGACGGCGGCGTTCGCCAACGCCGTCGCCGATGGCGGGCGCGGGGAAAAGGTGCTGCTGGTGGCAGCCGATGACGAAGCGGCGGCGGCGGCGGCGCTGCTCGTCGACGGCCATGTCAAGGTGATCGTCGAGCCGTTCGGCGACGTCTGGCTGCGCGATACCGCGGTGATCGTCACCGGCGACGGCAGCGCGCGCGACTTCGCCTTCAACGGCTGGGGCGGGAAATACGATTTTCCGGGCGACGACGATATCGGCGCGCGGCTGGCGCGGCGGCAGGGCATCGCCTTCACCTCGTCGGACTGGTTCCTCGAGGGCGGGTCGATCGACGGCGACGGTACCGGGCTGGCGGTGACCACCGAGCAATGCGTGCTCAATCACAATCGCAATCCCGGCATGTCGCAGGGCGCGGCTTCGGAAAAGCTGCATGCCGATCTGGGGTTCGACCGCATCCTGTGGCTCGGCAACGGTCTGGTCAACGACCATACCGACGGGCATGTCGACAATCTGGCGCGCTTCGTCGGGGTCAATCGGCTGGCGATCCCGAGCCCTGAGGACAACGACCCCAACTGGCTAATCTATCTCGACGCGGTCCGCCGCGCCGAGGCGTTCGGGATCGAGGTCGTGCGCATCCCCTCGCCCGGCCGCGTGCTGGTCGACGAGGAAGTGGTGCCGGCGAGCTACATGAATTTCTATATCGGCAACCGTGTCGTCGCCGTGCCGACCTATGGCATGCCCAACGACGATGCGGCGGTGGCAGCGGTGCAGGCGCTGTTCCCGGATCGCAAGGCGGTGGGCTTGCGCGCCGACGACATTCTGACCGGCGGCGGCAGCTTTCATTGCATCAGCCAGCAGATTCCGCGGATCTAACTCCATGAACCAAGTCACCGTTGCCGCGATGCAGCTTGCCTTCACCGCCGATATCGATGCCAACATCGCCGCGGTCAGCGACCTGGTGCGCGAGGCCAGGGGCAAGGGCGCGCAGGTCGTACTTCCGCCCGAACTGTTCGAGGGCGAGTATTTCTGCCGCACCGAGGAGGAGGAATGGTTCGCGACGGCGCGCGCCGTCACCGAGCATCCCGTGGTACTGGCGATGCAGCGACTGGCCGACGAGCTCGATCTTTACATCCCGACCAGCTTCTTCGAGGCGGACGGGCCGCACCACTATAACTCGCTGGCGATGATCGGCCCCGACGGGGCGGTGCAAGGGGTCTATCGCAAGAGCCACATTCCCGACGGACCGGGCTATGAGGAGAAATTCTATTTCCGCCCCGGCAATACCGGTTTCAAGGTTTGGGACGGCCCGCAGGCAAAGCTCGGCGTCGGCGTGTGCTGGGACCAATGGTATCCAGAGGTGGCGCGTGCGATGACGTTGATGGGCGCCGAAATCCTGTTCTATCCAACCGCGATCGGCGCCGAACCGCACGATGCGACGCTCGACACGCGGCACATGTGGCGGCGCGCGATGATCGGTCATGCGGTGTCGAACGTGATCCCGATCGTCGCATCGAACCGCATCGGCACCGAGCATGGCCAGACATTTTACGGCCACAGCTTCATCTGCGACGAGTTCGGCGAGATGCTCGCCGAATTCGGGGCGGAGGAGACCGGCGTGCTGACGGCGACCCTCGACTTGGCGCGCGTCAGGAAGAACCGCGCGGGCATGGGCTTCTTCCGCGATCGGCGGCCGGAATTGTACCGGCGGCTGGTCGAGGACGTCTGAAGCGTTCCGTTTTCGTTCGATCGGCGCTAGACCCGTGCGGATGCCCGCGGTCCGCAAGATCCTGCATGTCGACATGGACGCCTTCTTCGCGTCGGTCGAGCAGCGCGACGATCCGGCCTTGCGCGGCCGCCCGGTCGCGGTCGGGTCGGCGGCGGCGCGCGGGGTGGTCGCGGCGGCCAGCTATGAAGCGCGCGCGTTCGGCGTGAAGTCGGCATTGCCGTCGGTCACCGCGCTCAGGCGCTGTCCCGACCTGATCTTCGTGCCGCCGCGCTTCGACGTCTATCGCGCGGTATCGCGCCAGATCCACGCGATCTTTGCGGAATATACCGACCTGATCCAGCCGCTGTCGCTCGACGAGGCGTATCTCGATGTCACGACCAATCTGCGCGCGCTGCCGACGGCGTGGGCAACCGCCAAGGAAATCCGCGCGCGCATCCGCGATACGCTCGGGCTGACGGCGTCGGCGGGGATTTCATACAACAAGTTCCTTGCTAAGCTGGCGTCGGATCATCGCAAACCGGACGGGCAGTTCGCGGTGACGCCCGACATGGGCGCAATATGGGTCGAGACGCTCCCGGTCGCGCGCTTCCACGGCGTGGGGCCGGTGACAGCGGCGAAGATGGCGCGGCTGGGGATCGTCACCGGGGCGGACCTGCGCGCGCAGTCCCTCGATTTCCTGCGCGCGCACTTCGGCAGCGCTGCCGAATGGTATCATGCGATCGCACGCGGCATCGACGATCGCCCGGTCAATCCCGACCGCGTCCGCAAGTCGTCGGGATCGGAGACGACCTTCGACCGCGACCTGATCGCCGACGCGGACATCCTCGAAGGCGTACAGCGCATGGCCGACGAGGTGTGGGCTTGGTGCGCTGCCCGGCAAGTCTTCGGGCGCACGGTGACGATCAAGGTCAAATATGCCGACTTCCGCCAGATCACGCGCAGCCGCAGCTATCTGGCGCCGATCGACAGCGCGGCGAAACTGGCAGACGCCAGCGCGGCGCTGACCGCGTCCGTCCTGCCGACGCCGCAGGGCATCCGGCTGGTCGGCGTGACCGTGTCGAACCTGACCAGCGAGCGCGAACCGTCCGGCACGCTCCCGCTGTTCGGCGCGGACTAGCTCAGAACGGCACGTCGTCGTCGAGATCGTCGGGAAAGTCGTTCATCGGCCGCTGGCCACCGCGCGCCGCACCGCCGCCCCGGCTCGATCCCTGACCCGCGAACGAATCGCCGCCAGCTCCCCAGTCGTCGCCACCCCGCGAACCGCCGCCCTGGCCGCCGCCACCGCCAGCGCCCGGCGCGCCATCGAGCATGGTCAGCACGCTGTTGAAGCCCTGCAGCACGATCTCGGTCGAATATTTGTCCTGGCCTTGCGCATCCTGCCATTTGCGGGTTTGCAGCGCGCCCTCGATATAGACCTTGCTGCCCTTGCGCAGATAGCGCTCGGCGACGTTGGCGAGGCCTTCGTTGAAGATCGCCACCGAATGCCATTCGGTCTTTTCCTTGCGCTCGCCGGACATCTTGTCCTTCCACGATTCGGACGTGGCGATGCGCAGGTTGACGACCTTGCCGCCGTTCTGGAAGGTCTTGCTTTCGGGATCGCGGCCGAGATTGCCGACCAGGATCACCTTGTTGACGCTGCCCGCCATCGACTTTTCCTCCTACAATCCCAACGCGACCGCGGCCCAATAGGTCGCGCCTGCGGCGATGTAGGCCAAGGCGAACAGATAGCCAACCATCAGTGCGGGCCAGCGCCACGAATTCGTCTCGCGCCGCGCCACCGCGATCGTCGAGATGCATTGCGGCGCGAACACGAACCACATCAGGAAAGCGAGCGCGGTCGGCAGGCTCCAGCGCGCCTGCAGCCGCTCGCGGATCGACGCCTGCCCGGCCTCGCCTTCGGGATCGTCGATCGCATAGACGGTGCCGATCGCCGCGACCGCCACCTCGCGCGCCGCCATCGCCGGGATCAGCGCAAGCGCGATGTCGCGGTTGAAGCCGATCGGCGCGACGACCACCTCCAGACCGTTGGCAATGCGCCCGGCGACCGAATAATCGACCGGCGACACGGCGCTTCCCTCGGGCGGCCTGGGGAAGCTGAGCAGCGCCCACAGGATGATGGTGGTGACGAGGATGATCCCGCCTGCGCGCTTGAGGAAAATCTCTGCGCGCTGCCACAGCCCGAGCAGAAAATCGCGCGGCCGCGGCAATTGATAGCGCGGCATCTCCATCATGAAGCCCGAAGACGCACCCTTGGTCACCGTGCGGCGCAGCACCAGCGCGGCGACGAACGCGCCGACGATGCCGAACAGATACAGCGCGAACAGCACCAGCCCCTGCAGCCCCACGCCCGGCAGCACGCTGCGGTCGGGAATGAACGCGGCGATGATGATGGTATAGACCGGCAGCCGCGCCGAGCAGGTCATCAGCGGGGCGATCAGGATCGTGGTCAGCCGGTCCTTCTCGTCGTCCATCGTCCGCGTCGCCATGATGCCCGGAATCGCGCACGCAAAGCTCGACAGCAGCGGGATGAACGCGCGCCCCGACAGCCCGACTCCGGCCATTACCCGGTCCATCATGAACGCCGCGCGCACCATGTAGCCCGAAGCCTCGAGCGCGAGGATGAACGCGAACAGGATCAGGATCTGCGGCAGGAACACCACCACCGCGCCGACGCCGGCAATGACGCCGTCGACGATCAGCGACTGGAAGAACCCGTCGGGCAGGACCGCTGCCGCCCCCTCGCCCAGCGCGCCCATGCCCCCCTCGATCCAGCCGATCGGCGCTTCCGACCACGCGAATACCGCCTGGAACATCACGAACAGGATGCCGAGCAGCAACGCCATGCCGAAGATGGGGTGCAGCGCGATGCGATCGATGCGATGCGTCCAGCGCCGCGTCGCGGTCTCGCTGACGGTGGCCGTCACGGCCAGTTCGCGCGCGCGGCGCTGCAGGACGATGATGTCTTCGGGCACGCCGGCGCTGCTGCGCAGGCGTGTCGCCTGGCCAAGCGTGCGGAGTTGCTCGCCGAGCCGCGCGCACAGATCGTCGAGGCCGCGCCTGCGCACCGCGACGGTCGGCACCACCGGCACGCCCAGCGCATGTTCCAGCGCGGCAGCGTCGAGCACCAGCCCGTCGCGTTCGGCGAGATCGATCATGTTGAGCGCGATCACGATCGGCGTGCCGAGTGCGATCAGCTGCAGGGCGAAGCGCAAATGATTGTCGAGATTGCCGGCGTCGACGACGACGATGATCGCATCGGGCAGCCGCTCGCCCGCCTGTGCGCCGGTAACGACGTCGCGCGTCACCTGTTCGTCGGGGCTCGACGGATCGAGGCTGTACGCGCCGGGCAGGTCGACCAGCTCGACCGGACGCCCGTCGGCCAGCGCCATCCGCCCGGAATGGCGCTCCACCGTGACTCCGGGATAATTGCCGACCTTTTGCCGAGCACCGGTCAGCGCGTTGAACAGCGCGCTCTTGCCGGCATTGGGATTGCCGACCAGCGCTACCAGGGGAGCCGGGGTCACGGGCTGGCGGTCAGCGGATCAACCGGCGAGCGGTGCGACGCGAATCGCCCCGGCGACGTGGCGGCGCAGCGCCACCGTCATCCGCCCGATCCGGCACGCCACCGGGCCAGCGCCCAGCGATGCCTTATGCAGCAGTTCGACTGTGACCCCCTCGTCGAGCCCGAGTTCGCGCAGGCGGCGCGCCTCGGCGACGGTCAGGCCGGGCCAATCGATGCCGGTGACGGTCGCGCGTTCGTCGCGGCGAAGTTGCGCGAGATTGCGCATCGAGAGGGGATCGTGCAGCGCCATTTGCGACTGACTATCAATAACTGCGACAAGATACTAGCCCTGTCGTCACGATCGTCACACCACGGGATAGCGCAGCCGTCCGATGAAGCGCGACAGGCTCGGGCGATACTGCGCCTGGCCGATCAGCTTGGCCTTGGTCTTCTCGAAGCGCATGATCCCTTCGATGCGCCGCGCCAGGAACGCGCGGGTATCGGCGAACCCTTCACTCTCGTCGTCGAGGAATATGGTGACCGTTGCCCCGTACACGCCGCCCAGGATCGCGCGCTTGGAGTAGTGATTGTAATCGGTGGCGGTATCGCCGGCGAGCCGCCACATCAGGTCGGCGCTGCGCCAGCCCAGCTTGAGCGCGCGCGCGACATTCTGCGGCATCGCCAAGATCGCCAGCGCGCGGCGCAGCGCTTCGCGGTCGGGCGCGAGCGCATCGAGCCGTGCCTCGACCAGGGCGGCGATCTTGTCGCGGATTTTCATCGCGGCCAGTTGCTCGGCGGGGAGCGCGGCGAGCATTGCGCGGTCGATGCTGGCGAACCAGGCGTCGATCATGTCCACCGCGCCGCCCGACACGGCCAGGCGGGCGACGTCGCTATCGACCCCGGCCTGCGCCGCCGCGGCATCGACCGCCTTGACGCTCCACCCGTCGAATGCGGCGTTCCGCGCGATCAGCGGCGCCAGCGCGGCGCGGATCTCGTCGAGCGTGGCATCGGACAGGTCGGTCATCGGGTTATCTCCTGGGCGAAGATTTAGTCTGCGAACCGACCGGCGCAAGCTGGACCGGGGTGCGCCCGCCGAGCCGCACCAGCACCAACGCCACCGCGACGAGCAGCGCTCCCGCCGCATCGGCCGCCGCCAGCCGCTCGCCATAGGCGATCCACCCGATCGTCGCCGCCACCACCGGCTGCAGCAGCAGCGCCAGCCCGACCACGATCGGCGAGAGATGCCCGAGCGCATAGATCATCAGCCCCTGACCCAGCAGCTGGCTGACCACCGCCAGCAGGATCAGCGGCGTCCAGTCGGTCGGCACGATCGCCTCGCCGAGCAGCAGCGCGACCGCGAGCAGCGGCAGCACCGTCATCAGCGACGACAGCGCCAGCGCGGGCAGCGGCGCCATCACCGCCCGCGCGCGCGCCATGAAGATGAAATAGACCGCATAGAGGATGCCCGCGAGCAGCGAGAACAGATCGCCGACCAGATTCTGCGGCGACAGCTCCGCCGATCGCCCCATCAACAGCCCCGCCCCGATCGCGGCGAGCAGCAGCGCCACGCCCTGGCTGCGGCTGGGCCACGCGCGCGCGATCAGGAACCCGTAGATCGGGTAGATGAAGGTCGCCGAATTGCCGAACAGCGTGGCGTTGGCGAGCGTGGTGCGCACGATCCCGAAATGCCAGCTCCCCAGATCGGCGGCAAAGGCGATGCCGGCGATGACGAGCACGCCCCACAGCCCGCGTACGCCGGCAAATGCCGGCTTGCCGCGCGCCATCACCGCCGCCACGACCAGCAGCACCGGCACCGCCAGCGCGATCCGCCAGAATGCCGCGGCGACCGGGCCGGTATCGGCCATGCGCACGAACCACGGCCCGAACGCCAGCGCGATATTGGCCACGACCACCGCGATCAGCGGCCCGAGGGGCGTGCCGCTTTGGCCGGGCGTAGTTTTTGTTGAGCCGTCGCCGTGATGCATGTCGCCCTCTAGCGCCCTATCTCGCGGCCTGCGATCCGAAATCACGAGGAAATTTCATGCCCAGCTTGTTCGACCCGATTCAGCTCGGCGCGATTTCCGCGCCGAATCGCGTATTGATGGCGCCCCTAACCCGCGGCCGCGCGACCCAGGAGCATGTGCCTACGGCGATCATGGCCGACTATTACGCGCAGCGCGCGTCTGCCGGCCTGATCATTTCCGAGGCGACCGGCATCAGCCGCGAAGGGCTTGGCTGGCCATACGCTCCGGGTCTGTGGACGCCCGAACAGGTCGAAGGCTGGAAGCCGGTGGTCGAGGCGGTCCACCAGGCCGGCGGTCGTATTGTCGCCCAGCTGTGGCATATGGGGCGGATCGTCCATCCCGACTTTCTGGACGGCGCCGCACCGCTCTCGTCCTCGGCCACGACCGCTCCGGGATCGGTGCGCACCTATCTGAGCGGCGGCGAAAAGCGGCCCTATGGCCAGGCGCGTGCCGCGACTCTCGACGACATCGCCCGGGTGCTCGACGATTACAGCAAGGCGACGCGCAACGCCCGCGAAGTCGGGTTCGACGGCGTCCAGCTCCACGCCGCCAATGGCTATCTGATCGACCAGTTCCTGCGCGATGGCGCCAACCAGCGCGACGACGACTATGGCGGCTCGGTCGACAACCGCACGCGGCTGCTGCGCGAGGCAGTCGATCGCCTGATCGCCGAGATCGGTGCCGACCGCGTCGGCGTGCGCTTTTCGCCCAATGGCGACACGCAGGGCGTGATCGACAGCAATCCGGAAAGCGTGTTCGTGCCTGCCGCGCAGTGGCTCGGCGAGCGAGGCATCGCCTTCCTCGAACTGCGCGAACCCGGCCCCGACGGTACCTTTGGCAGCACTACCCAGCCGCGCGTGTCGCCCGCTGTGCGCAAGGTGTTTGATGGCCCGCTGGTGCTCAACCAGGATTATCGCGGCGCCGAAGCGCAGGCGGAGCTCGACGCTGGCAATGCCGACGCGATCGCGTTCGGACGGACCTTCCTTGCCAATCCGGATCTGCCGGAGCGGCTGCGGACCGGCGCGGTGCTGAACGAGGACGATGTGAAGACCTGGTATTCGCGCGGCGTCGAAGGATACACCGACTATCCCGCGCTGCAGACTATCGCGGCGTAAGCGCGGGCGTCCCTCCGGCCGACGCGCCGGGGGGACGCTCCTTCACGCGTCCGGGCGCGACCAGATCCAGGTGCCGCTGATCACCGCAATCGCCGCCGGGATCGCACCCCACGGCATCGGCACGAAAATCAGCCCCAGCACGCCGCTTCCGGCCAGCATCACGCTCGAAATCAGCTTGCCCCGCCGCGGGATCGCGCCGTTGCGGCGCCACGCATGGATATGCGGGCCGAAATGTGGATGATCGAGCAGCCACGCCTCGAACTTCGGGTTCGACCGCGCGAAGCAGAAGGCGGCGAGGATCACGAACGGCACCGTCGGCATTACCGGCAGGAACGCGCCGATGAAGCCGAGGATCAGCGCGACGATGCCGCCGATCAGATAGAGAATGCGCGCCACGCGATCGGTCCTGCCACCGCTCCACGCGATTGGCGAGGGTATTTGCGACTCAATCGCGGGTTCGGTTTCGCCACTGCTCGGCAGTCTGGCCCCAGGCATCGACGGTTTCGTGCTCATAGGGCGCAGGCAGGCTGACCCGGCCGCCATTGGTCGATCCCAGTCGCCGTGCCAGCGCGATCGAGCGCGCATTCGCCGGATCGATGGTGTGGATGATATGCCTCCAGCCGAGGATATCGACGGCATAGTCCATGCATGCCACCGCCGCCTCGTGGGCATATCCACGTCCGGCGCTGTCGCGCGCCAGGCCCCAGCCGACTTCGGTCCCCGGCCAGCCTTCGGGCTGCCACGGCCCGATCCGGCCGATCCAGCGCCCGGTCGCGCGCTCGATCACCGAGAACATCGCGAAACCCTTGATATCCCACGCCCCGCGCATCGCGCACAGGTCGCGCCACGCCTGGCTGCGCGGCTTGGTCCCGCCGATGAAGCGCATCGTCTCCTCGTCGGCCGACATCTCCGCCCAGCCATCAAGGTCGCTCGTCTCGGGCAGGCGAAGCACCAGGCGCTCAGTGAACAGCACCGGCCCGTTCATGCAAGACGCGTCCGCAGCTCCAGCATCGCGATCGCCGCCTTGGCTGCTTCGCCGCCCTTGTCCTTTTGCGCCGGATCGGCGCGCACCAGCGCCTGCGCCTCGTCCTCGACGGTCAGGATGCCGTTGCCGATCGCGATGCCGTCCATCGACAGTGCCATCAGGCCGCGCGCGCTTTCGCCCGCGACGATCTCGAAATGATAGGTCTCGCCGCGAATGACGACGCCAAGCGCGACATAGCCGTCATACATCCCGCTCTGGTCGGCGAGCGCGACCGCGGCCGGGATTTCGAGCGCGCCGGGGACCGTGATCGTTTCCGACTCATGCCCTGCCGCTTTCAGCGCCGCCCGCGCGCCGCTCAGCAGCATGTCGTTGAGGCCGCCGTAGAACCGTGCCTCGACGATCAGGAATTTCGCCATCAGTCCGCTCCCGTGATCGGCCGTTCGCCGACGATGCTGAGGCCATAGCCGTCTAGGCCGACCAAGGTGTGATGGGTGTTGGTGAGCAGCACCATGTCGCGCACGCCAAGTTCGGTGAGGATGGTCGCGCCGACGCCATAGTCGCGCAGCTCGTCCATGTCCTTGGCCGCCAGCCTGCCCTCGCGCGCCTGAAGCGCCATCGTATAGGCATCGATGCGGGTCGGCGTGATCACCACGACGACGCCGGCGCCGGCCTCGCCGATCTGCTCCATCGAACGCTGCAACAGCTTGCCGCGCGGGCCCTGCTCACCGAAAATGTCGCCGAACGGGGTAAGCGCATGCATCCGCACCAGCGTCGGTTTCGCCGGGTCGATGCGCCCCTTGACCAGCGCGACCTGCTCGGTCCCCGTGGCCTTGTTCCAGAAGGTCATCGCCGTCCAGTCGCCGCCCCATTGGCTGGTGAAGCGCGCCTCGGCTCGTTTCTCGACGAGATGGTCATGGCGGCGGCGATAGGCGATGAGATCGCGGATCGTGCCGATCTTGAGCTTGTGGAACTGCGCGAAGGCGACGAGGTCGTCCATCCGCGCCATTTCGCCGTCGTCCTTCATGATCTCGCAGATCACGCCCGACGGGTTGAGCCCGGCGAGCCGGGCGACATCGACCGCAGCTTCGGTATGACCGGCGCGGACCAGCACGCCGCCGTCGCGTGCGACCAGCGGAAAGACGTGACCGGGGGTGACGATCTCGTCCTTGCCCTTCGACGCATCGATCGCGACGGCGATGGTACGCGCGCGGTCGGCGGCGGAAATTCCGGTGGTAACGCCATCGCGTGCCTCGATCGACACGGTGAACGCGGTTTCGTGGCGGGTGCCGTTGTGCCGCGCCATCAGATCGAGGCCAAGCGCCTGGGTCCTCTCCTTGGTCATCGCCAGACAGATCAGCCCGCGGCCATAGCGCGCCATGAAGTTGATCGCATCGGGCGTCGCCATCTGCGCAGGGATGACAAGGTCGCCTTCATTCTCACGATCCTCGTCGTCGACCAGCACGAACATGCGGCCGTTGCGTGCCTCGTCGATGATCTCTTCGGGCGACGACAGGAAGCCGTGGGCGAGGCGGGCGATTTCAGGCTGTGGCACGAAGCTGCTCCATGCGTTGCAGATAGCGGGCGAGCACGTCGATCTCGAGATTGACCGACTGGCCAGGTGCCAGATCGGCAAAGGTCGTGACCTGCGCAGTATGCGGGATGATGTTGAGGCCGAAACGGACACCGCCAGGAACATCCTCGACGGCGTTGACGGTCAGCGACACGCCGTCGACGGTCACCGATCCCTTGGCGGCGACATAGGGAGCGATTTCGGGTCCGGCGGCGACGACGACGCGGTGCGATCCGCCTTCGGCATCGACCGATTCGATCCGGCCGACGCCATCGACATGCCCGGTGACGATATGCCCGCCCAGTTCGTCGCCGACGCGCAGCGCGCGTTCGAGGTTGAGGCGGCGGCCCACGCTCCACATGTCGGCGGCAGTGCGCGACACGGTTTCGGCCGACACGTCGAACGCCACTTGCCCCGGCGCCTTGCCGACGACGGTGAGACAGACGCCCGAACATGCGATCGACGCGCCAAGGTCGATCGCGGCGGTGTCGTATCCGGTCGCGACATGAACGCGCCGGTCGCCGCGATCCTCGATGCGGTCGATGGTGCCGATGTCGGTGACGATGCCGGTGAACATGGATGCTTCCTATAGCCTGACGCGCTCGTAGGCTTCGAGCCGGTCGCTGCCAAGCTGCCGCGCGTCGGCCAGTCTCCAGCGGCCGTGCGCCTGCGCGAGGTCGGCGAGACCGATCTCGCCCAGCATGCGCCCGCCGCCGATCAAAACCGGCGCGCGGTAGAGCAGCAGGCGATCGACGAGATCGGCGGCGAGGAACGATGCCGCCGCGCCCATCCCGCCCTCGACCAGCAACCAGTCGACGCCCTCAAGGGTGGCGATGGCGGATGGGGATGCGATGGTGATCCATTCTTCGTCATTCCCGCCTCCGCGGGGATGACGGGAGGCGAGCAGGATGCGTTGCGGGCTGCGGTCTTCCAGCCCCGGCAAGCGCACGTCGAGCACAGGCGCATCCGCCTCGGCCGTCCTGCGCCCGACCAGGATCGCGTCGCTCTTTGCCCGCTCGACATGCGCATGCGCCCGCGCTTCGGCACCGGTAATCCAGCGGCTGCTGCCGTCCGCCATCGCGATCGCCCCGTCGAGTGACAGGCCGAGCTTGAGCGTGACATGCGGGCGCCCCAGCGCCTGCCGCGTCAGGAACCCCGCAAGCGAACGCTGCGCGGCATCCGCCCCGATGCCGGTGACGACCGCGATCCCGGCCGCCTCCAGCATTGCATGGCCCCGCCCGTCGGTCCGCGGGTCGGGATCGCGCAGCGCCGCGACGACGCGCGCCACCCCCGCCGCGACCAGCGACGACGCACAGGCCGGGCCGCGCTCAGAGACATGCGCGCACGGCTCGAGGCTGGTGTACACGGTAGCGCCGCGCGCCGCTTCGCCCGCCTCGGCCAGCGCGATCGCTTCGGCATGCGGCCTTCCGCCCGGTTGCGTCCAGCCGCGGCCGACGACAACGCCATCGCGGACGATCACGCAGCCAACATTGGGGTTGGGCGCGCACCGGCCGCGGCCGCGCTCGCCCAGTGCGATCGCCGCCGCCATCCAGCGTGCGTCGGTCAGAGGCCCCACGATTCGAGGCTGTCGTCGATCCGCTTGAACGCCGCGCGGTTTTCGGCACGGCGCTTCTCGAGCGCGGCCTCGCGCTTGGCCCGATTGGCGGCGTCGATCTTCTGCGCCGCGACGATTTCCGCATCGGTGCGATCAAGCGGCCAGCTTTCGGCATAGATGATGGTGCGCTTGTAGGGCGTCTTGAACTTGGAATCGATCGTGAAGCCGACCAGGATCATCGAGAAAAGAAACACGGAAAGCGCCAGGAACGCCAACTTGTGCTTCTGCTGCTGGCCAAGGAACGAGCGCAGGTCATGGAACGCACGGCGCGGCGAGATATCGCGAAAGAAGCTCACGCCAAAGATATAGGGAAGCGGGGGCGCGGCGACCACCCCCGCGCTTCCTGTCGGCCGCGACGCTTAGCGTTCAAGCACGAACCGCACCGTCAGCGTCTGCCAGCTCTCGACCGGCACGCCGCCCCGCGTCGCCGGCCTGAACCGCCACGACGACAATGCCCGCCGCCGGGTCGCCTCGAAAAAGGCATCGGACGTCGCGGCGACGCGCTCCACCTGCTTGACGCGGCCGTCGATGCCGATGCGGACCCGCACCGTCGCCTGGCCCTCGCGCTCGGCGCGGCGTTCGGCGGCGGGATAGTCGGGTTGGAAATCGCGGGCGTAGCGGGTGTCGCGCGTCGCCGGCGACAACGGCAATTCGCTCGGCAGCGATGTGATCGGCCCCGCAGGCGCCGGATCGCCGCGCGGCGCTGGCAGCGGCGGCGGTGGAAACGGCGGGATGATCGTCGTCGTGTCGATCCCGTTGGGCGTCGGTGGCAAGGGCAGCGGCGGCGTCGGTACGACCGGATTGGTGGGCTGCGGATCGGTAACGCGTTCGGCCGGAGGTGGTGGTTCCGGCGGCGGCGGAGGCTTGGGAAGCGCGATGTCGATCATCTGGATATCGGGATCGTCGGGCTCGACGAACACTTCGGGCGCGGCGAGGAACAACGCGGCGAGAACGCCGCCGTTGATCGCGAGCGCGGCGCCCATGCTCGCGGGATGGAAGCTCGAACGGCGCGAAGCATAGCCTGCGGTCATGTCCCTCTCCTTCTGATCGAAGGTAAAGGTATGATACAACATTGCATGATTGGCAAGGGATGGCTTCAAACGATCATTGCGTCAGCATTACCGCCTTCAGGTTCATGAATTCGTGCAGCCCCCACGGGCCGAGCTCTCGGCCATGGCCGGAACGCTTGACCCCACCGAACGGCGCCTGCGGAGTCGATGCCAGCATCTGGTTGACCGCGATCATCCCGGCTTCGATGTCGCGTTCGAACCGCGCGCGTTCGTCCGCAGCGTTCGTCCACACGCTCGCACCCAGCCCGAACGGCACGTCGTTGGCGAGCGTGATCGCCGCATCGAGATCGGACACCTTGAACAGCAGCGCGACCGGCCCGAAGATTTCTTCGCGCGCAACGTCCGAATCGGGCGGAACGTCGGTCAGGATGCCCGGCGTCATCCACGCCCCCGGCCGGTCGATCGGCTCGGCGCGCAGCAGTGGCGTCGCGCCTGCCGCAAGCGCCTTTTCGACCTGCTCGACCACCGTGTCGCGCTGCTCGATGCTCGACAGCGGCCCGAGAATGGTCGCGTCGTCCATCGGATCGCCGACATGGGCGGCGCGCATCCCGGCGGCAAACGCGTCCGCAAACGCGTCATAGACGTCGGCATGGACGATGAACCGCTTGGCGCAGATGCACGACTGTCCGGCATTTTGCAGCCGCGCGGTCACTGCCGTCTCCGCCGCCTTGGCGATATCCGCCGACGGCATGACGATGAACGGGTCCGACCCGCCGAGTTCGAGCACCACTTTCTTGAGCGCGCGACCTGCCGCCTCCGCCACCTTGACGCCCGCCCCCTCGCTTCCGGTCAGCGTCACCGCGGCTATGCGCGGATCGGCGATCAACGCGCCGACCGCGCTCGAGGGGATAGCGAGATTCTGGAACACGCCCTCGGGCGCGCCGGCCTCGCGCGCCATTCGCTCGATCAGCGCCGCACATCCTTGCGTGATCGAGGCGTGCTTGAGCAGCCCGACATTCCCCGCCAGGATCGCCGGCGCCATGAAGCGGACCACCTGCCAATAGGGAAAATTCCACGGCATGATCGCCAGCACCGGGCCGATCGGATGCCACTGCGCGATCGCCTTGCCGCCCGGCGTGGCGACTTCGGACGATTCCAGAAACGCAGGCCCGTGCTCGGCATAATAGCGAAATCCCGCGACGCACTTGGCGACTTCGGCGAGCGCCGACTTGTTCGTCTTGCCCATCTCCTCGACCGCGGTCCGCGCGAGTTCCGCCCGATTGGCCTCGAACGCGTCGGCGATGCGGCTCAGCAGTGCGGTGCGCTCGCCGATCGCGGTAGTGCGCCAGCGACGAAACCCCTTGGCAGCGGCGGCGATCTTCGCCTCCACGGCGGCTGCGTCGTCAGCGGGGTGGCGCGCGGTTTCCTGGCCGGTGGCGGGGTTGATGCTGGTGAACATGTCGGCAGGCTCCTGGGGTCGGCGTCTATGCGGGTAACGCCTGCCTGCGCGCGGGAGTTGCAACCCGGCCCCCACCTGCCGCATAGCACCGCGCATGGCAGAGGAACCCGATCCCGCGACGATGTCGTTCGAAGATGCGCTGAGGGCGCTCGAACAGGTGGTCGGCCGCCTCGAAAGCGGTGACGCGCCACTCGACGAGGCGATCCGGCTGTACGAGCGCGGCGACCAGTTGCGCGCGGTCTGCGCTGCGCGGCTCGACGCGGCACAGGCCCGGATCGAAGCGATCCGGACCGACGGCGACGGACGCGCCGTTGGCACCGCCCCGTTTGCCGCGGGCTGACGCGCGCATGGCCGGTGCTTCGCTAGCGCTGCAAGCCGCCTTGCGCGACGTCGCCGAGGAGATCGACCGGCAGTTTGACCTGCTGCTGACGGTGCCGGGCGATTCGCGTGCGCCGCTCTATGCAGCGATGCGCCACGCCACGATCGGCAGCGGCAAGCGGTTGCGCCCCCTGCTGGTGTTCGCGGCGTCGCGGCTGTTCGGTGTCGACCGCCAGTGCGCCGCGCGCGCCGCGACCGCGATCGAGGCGATCCATGTCTATTCGCTGATCCACGACGATCTGCCGGCGATGGACGACGACGATGTTCGCCGCGGCAAGCCCACCGTGCACAAGGCCTTTGACGAGGCGACTGCGATCCTGGCGGGCGATTGCCTGCACGCGCTGGCATTCGAGCTGCTCGCCGATCCGGCGACGCATGCCGATCCGTTCGTGCGCGCCGAACTGGTCGGTTGCGTTGCGCATGCCGCGGGGCCGGCCGGCATGGGCGGCGGCCAGATGATGGACCTGGAGGCGGAAAAATCGCGCTTCGACCTGGCCACCGTGACGCGGCTGCAGGCGATGAAGACCGGCGCGCTGATCGCCTGTTCGGTCGAGGCAGGTCTGATTTTGGGGCGCGTTCCGCCAGAGGGGCGGATCGGCCTGCGCGGCTATGCGCGCGACCTTGGCCTCGCCTTCCAGATCGCCGACGACCTGCTCGACGTCGAGGGCGACGAGGCGGCGGTCGGCAAGAAGCTGCGCAAGGACGCCGCGCAGGGCAAGGAGACCTTCGTGTCGCTGCTCGGCCGCGATCGCGCCCGCGAACAGGCCGGACTTCTGGTCGATCAGGCGATCGAGCATCTGCAGAACTATGGCGACGAGGCTGACCTGCTGCGCGATCTCGCGCGATACACGCTCGAGCGCGATCGATGACCGCGGCACCGCAGCACCGCACCGGCGTCTATCCCGGCACGTTCGATCCGGTGACGCTCGGCCATATGGACATCATCCGCCGCGGCGCGAAGCTGGTCGACCGGCTGGTGATCGGCGTCACCACCAATCCGTCGAAATCGCCGATGTTCAGCGTAGAGGAGCGGATGGCGATGGTCCGCCGTGAAGTCGAGGGCATCGAGGGCGAGATCCGCGTCGTCAGCTTCGATTCGCTGCTGATGGACTTTGCCGAACGCGAGGACGCCTCGATCATCGTCCGCGGCCTGCGTGCCGTCGCCGATTTCGAATATGAGTATCAGATGGCCGGCATGAACCAGGCGATCAATCCGCGCATCGAGACCGTGTTTCTGATGGCCGATGTCTGCCTGCAACCGATCGCCTCGCGGCTGGTCAAGGAGATCGCGATGTACGGCGGGGAAATTCGCAAGTTCGTGACGCCTGCGGTCAAGGCCGACGTCACCGCCCGCGTGACGGCGATCGGGCGCAAGGGCAGTTGATCGCGCGTCCACGTTGGCCTGACCGGGATTCTGCGCTAGGGAGCCGCCAAACCGTAGTTGTGAGATGTCCATGCGTTTGATCGTCGCCCTGTTCGCGTTGCTTGGAATGACGCTCGCCTTGCCTGCCCAGGCGCAGGTGATCGATGTCAAGGTCAAGGGCCGCGCGACGCCCCCCTCGACCACCGACAAGGAGAATCTTTGGCTGCTCGACCTGTCGACCGGAGGGCGCGTCACGATCTGGCTGCGCCCCGATGTCGCGCCCAAGATGGTCGAGCGGATCAAGACGCTGACCCGCCGGAAATTCTACGACGGGGTGCTGTTCCACCGCGTCATCGACGGGTTCATGGCACAGTCGGGCGATCCCAAGGGCGACGGCACCGGCGGATCGGACCTTCCCGACCTGGAAAAGGAATTCAACTATCTGCCGCACGTTCGCGGCGCGGTGTCGGCAGCACGCCCGGGAGCGCCGCAGGACGCCACGCCGGAGCAGAAGGCTGAGGCGGAGAATGGCGCGAACAGCCAGTTCTTCATCATGTTCCAGCCGCTGCTGCGGCTCGACAAGCAATATACCGTGTTCGGCCGCGTGCTCGACGGCATGCAATATGTCGATTCGATCCCGCGCGGCGAGCCGCCCGCGCAGCCGGCGCGCATCCTTCATGCCTATATCGCCGCCGACAATCCGCCGCCGTACCAGCCTGGTCCAGCGACGCTGCCGGCTGGGGAGGCGCCAGTGACGCTTCCAGGGACCGAGCCCGCAGCGGCGACCGCTCCGGCGCCAGCCGAATAGGACTGAACCTGCCCCGTTCGGAACGAACGGAGTGGGACGGATGTCCCAGACCGATGACGTTTTCAACGGGCCTGCAACCATGAACGTCGACCTGTTCGATTTCGAACTGCCGCCCGAAGCGATCGCGCTGCGCCCGGCCGCGCCGCGCGACGCCGCGCGCATGCTGGTGCTGGATGGCGGCACGACCCGCGACACGGTTGTGTCCGACCTGCCGACGCTGCTGCGCGCCGGCGATTGCCTGGTGTTCAACGACACCCGCGTGATCCCGGCGCAGCTCGAAGGAACGCGGGGCAACGCCCGCATCGGCGCGACGCTGCACAAGCGCGAGGGGCCGCACCGCTGGCGGGCGTTCATCCGCAACGCCAAGCGGCTGCGCGACGGCGATCGCATCGATTTCGGCAATGCGGTCACTGCGATGGCCTGCGATCGTGCACAGGACGGCAGCTTTGCGCTCGACTTCGCCAGCGACGAGCCGGTCGAACTGCTGCTCGAACGCGCCGGCCGGATGCCGCTGCCGCCCTATATCGCTGCCAAGCGCCCCACCGACGCGCGCGACGCCGAGGATTACCAGACGATGTTCGCGCGCGAGGCCGGCGCGGTCGCGGCGCCGACGGCAGCCCTGCATTTCACCCCAGAACTGCTCGCGGCGCTCGGCCATGCGGGGATCGAACATACCACGCTGACGCTGCATGTCGGTGCGGGCACCTTCCTTCCGGTCAAGGCCGACGACACCGACGACCACGCGATGCACGCCGAATGGGGCCGGATCGATGCCGCCACCGCCGATCGGCTGAACGCGGTGCGCCGCGGCGGCGGCCGGATCGTCGCGGTCGGCACCACCAGCCTGCGGCTGATCGAGAGCGCCGCGCAGGCGGACGGGACCATCGCGCCGTTCGAAGGCGATACTGCAATCTTCATCACCCCGGGCTATCGGTTCAAGGGCATCGACGGGCTGATGACCAATTTCCACCTGCCGCGATCGACGCTGTTCATGCTGGTATCGGCGCTGATGGGGCTCGATCGGATGCAGGCGGCATACGCCCATGCCATCGAAAATGGCTACCGTTTCTACTCCTACGGCGATGCCAGCCTGTTGCTGCCGTCAGCTCCCGGCGGAAGATGACGGCTCCGGTTCCTCGTCGAGACGCCATCCCGTAAAGTCGCGCACCATTGCTCGGTCGCATCCGACGCAGTGCGAGTGATACCGCTCGCCATCATGACGCACCCGACGACGGTCGCGCAGATGATGTCCGAAATGGCAGCGAATGCGTTGCAGGATATACATCGTCCTGTCTCCGACCCCTACTCCACATAGAGTAGATTTGTACCACGCGCACCTCGCCATTTTGCGATCGCGAACGCGGGCGGTGCCGTGTCGCTAGGCAGGCATCGCTGAACCGCCGATGACCTTTCCCGCTTCGCATCGACAAACCGGTACGCCGCCGCCATGGAGCGCGGGATGACCTCGCGTTTCGCTTTCACAATCGCCGCCACCGACGGCGCAGCCCGCACCGGAACGATCGCGATGCAGCGCGGCACGCTGCGCACGCCCGCGTTCATGCCGGTCGGCACCGCCGCCACGGTCAAGGCGATGAAGCCCGCCGACGTCCGCGCGGGCGGCGCCGATATCCTGCTCGGCAACACCTATCACCTGATGCTGCGGCCTGGAGCAGAGCGGGTTGCGCGGCTTGGTGGTCTGCACGCGTTCATGGGCTGGGACCGGCCGATCCTGACCGACAGCGGCGGGTATCAGGTGATGAGCCTGGCCGACCTCACCAAACGCTCCGAGGACGGAGTCGCGTTCAAGAGCCATCTCGACGGATCACGGCATCTGCTGAGCCCAGAACGCTCGATCGAGATCCAGCGGCTGCTCGGTTCGGACATCGTCATGGCGTTCGACGAACTGGTGCCTACCACCGCGACGCGCGACGTGCAGGCGGCGGCGATGGAGCGGTCGATGCGCTGGGCGAAGCGGTCGCGCGCCGCCTTCGACGCCGGCGGCGACCACGCCGCACGTTCCGCCGTGTTCGGCATCCAGCAGGGTGCGCTCGACCGGGAATTGCGCCAGGCGTCGGCCGATGCGCTGCTCGACATCGGTTTCGACGGCTATGCGGTCGGCGGGCTCGCGGTCGGAGAGGGGCAGGCGGCGATGTTCGATGTGCTGGACTTCGCGCCCGCCCAGCTCGACCCGGCCAGGCCGCGCTACCTGATGGGCGTCGGCAAGCCCGACGACATCGTCGGCGCGGTCGAACGCGGCATCGACATGTTCGATTGCGTGATGCCGACACGCAGCGGACGCACCGGCCAGGCGTTCACGCGCGACGGCCCGATCAACATCCGCAACGCCCGCTTCGCCGAGGACCAAGGTCCGCTCGATCCCGAGTGCGGCTGTCCGGTCTGTGCGACCTGGACGCGCGCCTATTGCCATCATCTGGTCCGATCTGGAGAGATCCTCGGCGCGATGCTGATGACCGAGCACAATCTCGCCTTTTATCAGGCGCTGATGGCCGATTTGCGCGCGGCGATCGCCGAGGCGCGATTGAAGGACTTCGCAAGCGGGTTCCGCGCGCGCTATCAATGAGTTCCCGTATCGCGCCGCGACAAGCGCGAACCTTTGGAGACGTGCCGTGGCTGACGAACCGGAAGCAAGAGAAAACGAGATCATGGCCGCGGCCAAGGCGGCGAAGAAGCGTAGCGACGCCGTCGCCAAGCTGCGCGAGCCCGGGGATCAGTCGCACTGGCCGCTGCAGGCGATCGGCATCGGCGTCGGCTCAGCGGCGCTGGCGGCGGCGCTGCTGTGGGTAAAGAGCACGCGCGACCGCAAATGAACTGACGCGGTCGCCGGCCCGGACGTTACCGGCCGCCCCGACCGTCCCACGGCGGAACACCGTCAAATCGGCCCGCGATGTCGCCGCCGATTTGGGCTATGCGCGGCACCATGCGCGCTTTGGGCTCACGAATTCCCGGCAAACGGATGCGAGTCGCGGGGATCGCCGCGCTTGTCGGGCTGATCGGAATCGGCTTTTCCGCGCATGCCGGACGCGCCTCGTCGGACCAGCTCGCCAAACCCGATCCCGCGCCTGTGACGCTCGGGATCGAGGCGGACGAGCATTTCCCCGGCGCCGCCGCCATCCTCGCCATCGCCGAGTCGGCCGCCCCCGCCCCCGGGGTTACCGGGACGACGCAATTGCCAGAATTGCCGACCGGCATTGCGGTTCAGGCACTGGCAGGCGACGCTTCGATCACCCCGGCACGGCCATTCCGGCTGCGCGGTTCGGCGACCGATGCCATGCGCGCGATCGAGTGCCTGACCACCGCCATCTATTACGAAGCGGCATCGGAGCCCGACAACGGTCAGCGCGCGGTCGCACAGGTGATTCTCAACCGCGTGCGCCATCCGGCATTCCCGGCCACGGTATGCGGCGTGATCTATCAGGGATCGGACAAACGCTACTGCCAGTTCAGCTATGCCTGCGATGGTGCGATGGCGCGGCGTCCGCAGCCCGCCGCCTGGGCGCGCGCGCGCCGCGTCGCGGTCGATGCGCTGTACGGCAGCGTGTTCGCGCCGGTCGGGCTGGCGACGCATTACCATACCTACGCGGTCACGCCGTCGTGGAACCGCAGCCTGGTGATGACCGCAGTCGAAGGCGCGCATTTCTTTCATCGCTGGAAGGGATGGTGGGGCACCGCCGCCGCCTTTCGCGATCGCTATGCCGGGGGCGAGCCGGTGCCGGGGCCGCTGCGTGCTGTTGCCGCGCCGGATGCGGTCATCGCCGCGGTCACCGCGCCTACCCCGCAGACTGCTGCACCGGTGATCGATCTGTCCCCGGCCCAGCCGGGCTACGCCGACAGCGGCGCTGCGCAGCCTGCTGCGCCGACCGACACGTTGCCGCCGGCATCGCAGATACTCGACAAGTGGAAGGACAGCGGCAAGCCGCTGCTCTAATACGAAACGGGCCCCGCCTTGCGGCGAGGCCCGCTTCTGAGGTTCCCGCTGGCGTCAGCGGCGACCCTGGCGGTCGTGCTTCTGCGTCCGCACGCGCTGCGACAGCGTATCGAAGCGGCGGTCGAGATCGCGGCGTTCGGCCAGGCTCAGCCCGCCGCCCGTCCGGCGATAGCGATTCTCGAGCATGCTGAGATCGCGAAACTGGGTGCGCAGCCGCGATGCCTCGGCGCGGTTCAGCGCGCCCGAACGGATGCCCTGATCGATGCGCTGGTCCAGCTTGGCTTGGCGCTGGTTGATGTTCTGCCAGTTCTGCGCATTGGCGGCGGCAGGGAATGCGGCCGTGGCGATGGCAAGGCCGGCGATCATCATTGAAAACGTCTTCATGGTCGGTCTCCTTCGACATTCGTGGCGGCGTTGCATCGCCGTCCACTTCTATCTGGACGCACCGTGTCGCTGAGATTTCGCAGGCAGCGCACTTTTGTGTCGCAACTTGTCGCCGGCGCGGCGATGGTCGGGTGATGCACTTTGCCCCGATCCCTGACGCCCCGTGCAAGACGCTCCGCCCCCGCGACGTCCTCGCGCTGACCGTCGGCATCGTCATCGGTGCCGGCATCTTTCGCACGCCGTCGCTGGTCGCGGGCGCGGCCGGCAGCGCGGGCGAGATGATCGCGATCTGGATCGCGGGCGGCCTGCTCTCGATCGTCGGCGCCCTATGCTATGCCGAGCTTGCCGCAGCGTTTCCCAATGTCGGCGGCGATTACCACTTTCTCGGCCGCGCCTACGGCCAGCGGCTGGCGTTTCTCTACGCCTGGGCGCGGCTGGCGGTGATCCAGACCGGATCGCTCGCGCTGCTGGCTTATGTGGTCGGCGACTATCTCGCGGCCATTGCGCCGCTTGGGCCCTATGGCTCGACGGCATATGCCGCCGCGGCGGTAGCGCTGGTCACGCTGCTCAACTGGATCGGCGTGCGGCAGGGCGCGGCGGCGCAATTCTGGCTGACCATCGCCGAGGTCGCCGGGCTGGTCGCGGTGATCGTCGCCGGACTGACGCTCAGCCCGGCGCAGGCCGCCCCTGCACCGGTCGCCGACGGCAGCGCGATCGGGCTGATGCTCGTGTTCGTGCTGCTCACCTATGGCGGCTGGAACGAGGCCGTCTATGTCTCTGCCGAACTCGACGACGCGCCGCGCCGGATGGCGCCGATCATGGTCGGCGGGCTGCTGATCGTCACCGCGCTCTACGTGCTCGCCAACCTGGCCTTCCTCAATGCGCTGGGACTGGGCGGGATGGCGGCGACCGATGCGGTGGCAAGCGAGGTCATGCGCCGCGCGGGAGGCGACATCGGCGCAGCGGCGATCAGCCTGATCATCGCGATCGCCGCGCTGACCTCGGCCAACGCCACCGCGATCACCGGCGCGCGCACCACCTGCGCGCTTGGTCGCCGCTTCACGATCCTGGCCTGGCTCGGGCGCTGGAACATGGCGCGCGACACGCCGGGCAACGCGCTGATCGCGCAGGGCCTGATCGCGCTGCTGCTGGTCGGCGCGGGCGCGTTCGCGCGCGACGGGTTCCAGCTTGCGGTCGATTACACCGCGCCGGTCTTCTGGCTGTTCCTGCTGCTGGTCGGACTATCGCTGTTCGTGTTGCGACTGCGCGAGCCGGACCTGTCCCGCCCGTTCAAGGTGCCGTTCTATCCCGTCACGCCGATGATCTTCTGCGCGACCACGGCATATCTGCTATGGTCCAGCCTTGCCTATACCGGCATCGGCGCGCTGGTCGGGGTGGCGGTGCTGGGGATCGGCGGCGTCGCTTTGGCGTTCATCACCCCGGTGCCCGACGCAGAGGAGCCCCTGGCATGAAGATCGCACTGCTTGCATCCGCGCTGCTGCTGGGAAGTGGCGGCATCGTTGCAGCGACGCTGTACGATGCCCCGACGGCGCAGTCCGCCCAGAAGACGCAGCCCGACGTCATCTACGTGCCGACACCGCCGCAAGTGGTCGAGGCGATGCTCGACGTCGCCGGGCTCAAGGACGGCGACATCCTCTACGACCTCGGATCGGGCGACGGGCGTATCCCAATCGCCGCGGCCAGGCGCGCCAAGGTCCGCGCGACCGGCATCGACATCGATCCCGAGCGTATCGCCGAAGCCAATGCCAATGCGCAGGCCGCCGGCGTCACCGACGAAGTGACGTTCAAGCAGGCCGATCTGTTCGCCACCGATTTCTCCGACGCCACCGTCGTCACGCTCTATTTGCTGCCCAGCCTCAACGAGAAGCTCAGGCCGAGGCTGCTCGCCGAGCTCAAGCCCGGCACCCGCATCGTCAGCCACGCCTTCACCATGGGCGATTGGAAACCGGAGCAGGAACTCGAGATCGACGGGCGGCGCATCTATTTCTGGACGGTGCCTGCAAAAGCTACCGCCAAACCCGCTCCCTAGGTTCAAGCGTCGCTCAGCAACCGACCCGCCTGCGCCCGCGCCTCGTCGGTAACTTCGGCGCCCGACAGCATGCGGGCGATTTCCTCCCGGCGATCTGCGGGCCCCAGTGGGCGCACGCCGGTCCGCGTCACCACGCCGTCATGCGCCTTGGCGATCAGCAAGTGGCTGCGCCCGCGCGCGGCGACCTGCGGGCTGTGCGTCACCACCAGCACCTGAGTACGCTCGGCGAGCCGGGCCAGCCGATCGCCGATCGCGCTTGCCACCGCGCCGCCGACGCCGCGGTCGATTTCGTCGAACACCATCGTCGCCGCCGATCCCTGCTCGGCCAGCGCGACCTTGAGCGCGAGGATGAAGCGTGACAGCTCGCCGCCGCTGGCGATCTTGATCAGCGGCCCGAACGGCGCGCCTGGATTGGTCGCGATCGCGAACTCGACGCGGTCGGCGCCATGCTGTGCCCATTGCTCGGGCGGCAGGCGATCGAGCTGGGTGCGGAACCGCGCGGCGTCGAGCTTGAGCGGGGCCAGCTCGGCGGCCACTGCGGCATCGAGCCGCGTTGCCGCCGCCGATCGCGCTGCAGACAGCGCTTCGGCCTGCGCCGCATAGTCCGCGCGCGTCGCGGCCACGCGCGCCTCCAGCGCGGCGATGCCCGCCCCTCCATTTGTCAGCCGGTCGAGCTTGTCCGACAGTTCCGCCGCCAGTGCTGCGAGCTCGTCGGGGGCGACGCGGTGCTTGCGCGCGATTCCGCGCAACTCGAACAACCGCGTCTCGTCGGCATCGAGCGATGCCGGGTCAAACGCCAGCGCAGCCGCCGCTTCATCGACCTTTTCCTGGGTCACCGCGGCTTCGATGATCGCGCGATCGATCGCCGCCAGCGCCTCGGCGAGCGCCGGATGGTCCTCGCCCACCCGCTCGAGCACGCGCGCCGCTTGCCGCAGCCGGGTCAGCGCACCATCGGCGCCGTCGGTAAGCTCGGCAACAGTCTGAAGGTCTCCGGCGATCTTCTCGCCGCGCTGCATCGTCGCACGCCGCTCGGCGAGGATCGCTTCCTCGCCCGGCTCGGCGGCGAGCGCGGTCAGTTCGGCTACCGCATGTTCGAGCCACTCACGATCGCGCCCGGCGACGTCCTGTTCCGCCACGGCCTGTTCGAGCGCTTCCTCGGCCGCGCGCCACGCCCGATAGGCCGCGGCAACCGCACTGGCGTCGATGCGCCCGAAATCGTCGAGCAACGCGCGGTGGCCGCGCGGGTTGAGCAGGCCGCGATCATCGTGCTGCCCGTGGATTTCGACCAGATGTCCGGCCAGCTCGCGCAGCAGCGCCGCCGACACCGGCTGATCGTTGACGAAGGCGCGGCTGCCGCCATCGGCCTTGACGATGCGGCGGATGATCAGCGGTTCGCCGGGTTCGAGGTCCAGTCCGTTGTCGCCGATCAGCTCGGCGACCGCGCCCGGCATCGTGAAGCTCGCCGTCACCACCGCGCGCTCGGCACCCTGCCGCACCAGCCCGGTTTCGCCGCGCGCACCCAGCGCCAGTCCCAGCGCATCGAGCAGGATCGACTTGCCCGCCCCGGTTTCCCCGGTCAGCACCCCAAGTCCGGGCGCGAAATCGAGGTCGAGCGCCTCGATCAGCACGACATCGCGGATCGACAGCGCGGTCAGCATCGCCGTGTCTTCGAACGGAACGCCGCACCGGCCCGCTCCCCCGCCCGGCCGTCCATACAGACCGTCCTAGATGGCTGGCGGAGTTGGGGAGCGGGCTGGCGCCGAAAAATCAAGCAATCACTCAGCTCTCGGCTGCCGCGGCGGTCTCGGTCGCGGCGGGCGCAAGCGGCACTGGGGGATGGTCGCCGACCAGCGCATAGGCACGCTCATACCATTCGGTGCCGGGATAGTTGGCACCCAATACCGCGGCCGACTTGCGTGCCTCGTCCCGCAGGCCAAGCGCGAGATAGCTCTCGGTCAGCCGCATCAGCGCCTCGGCGGTATGCGTGGTGGTCTGGAAATTCTCGACTACGTTGCGAAAGCGCAGCGTCGAGGACAGCCACTGGCCGCGCTTCTGATAGAAGCGTCCGATCTCCATTTCCTTGCCGGCGAGGTGGTCGTTGACGAGGTCGAGCTTCAATCGCGCATCCGCGGCATAGCGCGTATCCGGATAGCGCCGGGTAAGTTCGCCCAGCGAGGCGAGCGCCTGCTGCGTGATCTTCTGGTCACGCGTCACGTCGCTCATCTGCTCGTAATAGCTCATCGCGACGAGATAATAGGCGTAGGGCGCATCGCGATTGCCGGGGTGCACCGCCAAAAAGCGCTGCGCCGACTGGATCGATTCGGCATAGTCCTGGTTCACATAATAGCTGAACGCGCTCATCAGCTGCGCGCGGCGCGCCCATACCGAATAGGGATGCTGGCGCTCCACCTCGTCGAACAGCTTCGCCGCCATCTCGTACTGGCCGCGGTCGAGCCGATCCTTGGCGGCGGTATAGAGCGTGCCCACGTCGCGTGCGACATAGGGGGTGTCGGCCTTGTTACGGCCGCCGGCGCAACCGGCGACGGCAAGACTGGCGGCGACGAGCGTGCCGAACACGAGCGAGCGGGACAAGGGAATACGCATCGCCGCGTCTTACCCGAGCATCGGGCGCGCGAACAATGTTTTTCGTTGCGCGTTGCAGCGGCTGCCGCGCTATTGCGGCATCCCAGCCGATCGGCGATCCGTCCAAGACGATTGCCGAACCGGGATTCATTGGAGAGTGCGCCGTGCCCGCGACCTTGCTGACCACCCACCGTGTCGAGAAACCCTGGGGCCGCACAACGCTGTGGCCCGGCTTTCCCGATCCCTCCCCGGGCAGCGATCCGGTCGGCGAAGTGTGGTTCCAGGAACATGGCGACACCGCGCCCGACCTGTTAATCAAATATCTGTTCACCAGCGAGAAACTGTCGGTGCAGGTCCATCCCAACGACGAGCAGGCGCATGCCGCGGGGCTTCCGCGCGGCAAGGACGAATGCTGGCTGATCCTGGCCGCCGAACCCGATTCGACGATCGCGATCGGCACGCTCGAGCCGACCGACCGGGCCACGCTCAAGGCAGCGGCGCTCGACGGTTCGATCGAGGCGATGCTCGACTGGAAACCGGTCAAGGCGGGCGACTTCTTCTATTCGGCGTCGAACACGATCCACGCCATCGGCGCCGGGATCACGCTGATCGAAGTCCAGCAGAATTCGGATACGACCTATCGGCTCTATGACTATGGCCGCCCGCGCGAGCTGCATCTCGACGAGGGCATCGCCGTTTCCGATCCGGTGCCGTTCGTCGCCCCGGACGCGCCCGGCCGGGTAGCAGATGATCGCGAAATCCTGGTCGAGGGTCCCAAATTCGTGCTGGAACGCTGGTCGGCGGGGCGCCGCGATGTAGCGCTCCCGGATGGTACCACCGCCTGGCTGGTCCCGATCACCGGATCGGGCGAGGCCGACACCGTCGAATGGACGGCAGGCCAGTGCGTCGCCGTAACCGGATCGGCGAGCATCATCGCCGGAGAAGGCGCCGACCTGCTGTTCGCCTATCCGGGGACGCAGCGGCTGTCGCTTCGCTGAACGCAAGGTAGTTTCGGGTTCACGCAACCCACCGGCCGCATCACGGGTTCTTGCCGCATCCGCAACGGATGGAGGAACAGTATCATGCGTATCCCGATGCTTGCCATGACCCTTGCCGCAGTGGCGCTTCCCAGCGTCCCTGCACTTGCCCAGGACAACCCGCGCCAGGCGAACCGCGAATATAATCGCGAGGTTCGCCAAGCTAACCGTGAATATAAGCGCGATGTGCGCCGCGCGGCCTCGCCCCGCGACATTCGTCAGGCGCAGCGCGAACGAAACCGCGAGGTGCGCGACGCCCGCCAGGATCGCCGCGAGGACATTCGCGACTGGCGCCAGTATCGCAACTACAGCTATAATCGGTTCGAGCCCGGTCAGAACCGCTATTATGCCGATCGCTATTACCGGCAGGGCAATTATCGCCCCCTTCGCGTCACGCGGTCGAGCCGAGTGTATCGCGGCAGCAACGGCAGCTATTATTGCCGTCGTTCGGACGGCACGACCGGCCTGATCGTCGGGGCCGCGGCAGGAGGCATCCTCGGCAATCTGTTGTCGAACGGCCAGTCGAACATTCTCGGCACGTTGCTGGGCGCGGGCGCCGGCGGCGCGCTTGGATCGGTGGTCGACAGCGGTCGTCTGATCTGTCGCTAACCGCGAAATCCCGCGTGAAAGGGGCTCGGCGAGCGATCGCCGGGCCCTTTTTTCGTCAGATGATCCCGCCGCCGATGAACAGGCGCAGGGCCGTCGCAACGATCAGGATCAGGTTGAAATTACGCCCTGAATTGCTCGACGACAAAGCGCCCACCGCAGCGCCGACGATCGGGATGAAGATCACGAACCACAGCGTCAGCGCCAGGAACGGGATCGACCCGATCACGATGAACGGCAGCGCGAAAATCCCGATCAGGATCGAAACGATGTTGAGCATGTCCCGGGATATGCAGCGTCGCCCTGCCGGATACAATGACATTCCGCGCGGTACCGCCCATGCTTTGTTCACCATTGTCGGGCATGGCTGGCGCATGGGACGGCCAGGGAAATTGGCGGCAGTTTTGCTCGCGCTCGCGATCGCGGCGTGCAGCGGGGCCGTCGACGGGGAAGCGGACGGCACCGCGCTCGCCGCCGAACTCGCGCAGGGACAGGGTGAGGATGCCGCCGATCCGGCGCTGATGGCGGCGCTGAGCGATCCGATCATGGTGGATCCATTACTGTCGACCAAGGCCAATGCCGACGCCATCCGCCCGCCTACCCAGCCCATGTCGGGCCTCGTTCCGCGCGACGATGTCGCCGTCGGCACCAGCTATTCCGGCGGGTCGCTCGCCAAAGCGCCCGCCGCGCTTCCTGCCGATCGCGACTGCCCGCAATGCACCGCGTCCGCGGCAGCAATGACGCTGGTCGCGCTCGTTGCGGGTCAGCCGGGAGCCGAACTCCCGCGATGCGCGCCATCGATGCGGTATTCCGCAGCCTGGGCGCAGGCATTGCCGCCCGCCGCCCCCCTGTTTCCCGATGCGCGGGTGATCGAAGCGGCGGGGAGCGACGCAGGCGGCTGCGCATCGCGCGCGGTCAGCTTCGCATCCGCGACACCGATCGCAACCCTGCTCGACTGGTATTACACCCAGGCGAGCCGTGCGGGCTACGTCGCCGTACATCATCGCGACGGCGATCAGCACATCCTGGCGGCGCGGCGCTCCGGCGATGGCGCGACGGCGGTGGTATATCTCAATCCCCGCGATGCCGGCAGTTCGGTCGACGTCGTCACCGCACGCGGCCTCTGAGGTTCCCAATCGCTCGCATCCGCGCTAGGGCGCGGCGATGCCTTCCCTGCTCCTCGTCATGGCCGGCGGTGCGATCGGCGCCGGCGCGCGCCATCTTGTCGGCCGCATCGCCTTGTCGTGGCTGGGTCCCAACTATCCCTGGGGCACGCTGACGGTAAACCTGATCGGAGGCTTTGCGATGGGGATCCTGATCGGCACGCTGGCGCGGACTTCGCTCGCCGGCGAGCAGCTGCGGCTGTTGCTCGGGGTCGGCGTGCTCGGCGGGTTCACGACCTTTTCCGCGTTCAGCCTCGATGTCGTCAACATGCTCGAACGCGGCACCGTCGGCACCGCGCTGTTCTACGTCCTGATCTCGGTGATCGGCTCGATCGTCGCCCTGATCGCGGGACTCGCGATGATGCGGGCCATGGCATGACCACCGAGCAAGGCGTCCGCCAGTTCACCGTCGATGCCGAGGATGACGGCATCCGCCTCGACCGCTGGTTCAAGCGGCACTTGCCCGACACCAGCTTCAACATCGTCTCGCGCTGGGCGCGCACCGGCCAGCTGCGCGTCGACGGCGCGCGCGCGACACCCGGCGACCGCATCGCAACCGGGCAGTCGATCCGCGTTCCGCCCGACGAGCCCGAGCGCGCGCCCCGCGCCAAGCCGCAGCGCGAGCCACTGACGCCCGAGCAGATCGAATTCGCCAGGAGCATGGTGATCCACCGCGATGTCCAGGCGATCGTGCTCAACAAGCCTCCCGGGCTGGCGACGCAGGGCGGCACCAAGACCCACGAGCATGTCGATGGCCTGCTCGATGCGCTCGCTTTCGATCGCGACGACCGTCCCAAGCTGGTGCATCGTCTCGACAAGGACACGAGCGGGGCCTTGCTGCTCGCGCGCAGCCCCCGCGCCGCCGCGCACTTCGCCCGCAATTTCTCGAGCCGCAGCGCCAAGAAGATCTATTGGGCGCTGGTTGTGGGCGTGCCGGAAATCCGCGACGGCGTCATCGAACTTCCGCTCGCCAAGCAGCCCGGCTCGGGCGGCGAAAAGATGCATGTCGACGAGGCCGGGGGACTGCCCGCCAAGACCCGCTACCGCGTCGTCGAGCGCGCGGGCAACCGCGCCGCCTGGGTCGAGCTGCAGCCCTATACCGGCCGAACCCACCAGTTGCGCGTGCATCTGGCGGCGATCGGCCATCCCATCGTCGGCGACGGCAAATATGGCGGCGCCGAATCGTTCCTGACCGGCGGCATCAGCCGCAAGATGCATTTGCATGCCCGCCGCATCCGCATCGACCATCCCGATACCGGCAAGCTCGACGTCACAGCAGCGCTGCCGCCGCACTTCGCCGAATCGATGGACATGCTCGGCTTCGATCCCGCACTCGCCGAGGTCGCTCTGATCGACGACATCGCTCCGCCGCCCACTCGCGAAGAGAAAAAGGCCAAGGCGCGCGCCCACGCCAAGACGTTTCGCAAGGAGCGCCGCGGCGAGCGGCGGTCGCGCGGCGAGGCATGAACGCTCCCGCCCGGCTGGCGCTGTTTGACTGCGACGGCACGCTGGTCGACAGCCAGGCCAATATCTGCCGCGCGATGGAGGATGCGTTCGATCATCACCGGCTCGATCCCCCCGGCCGCGACGCGATCCGCCGCATCGTCGGATTGAGCCTGGTCGAGGCGATGGCGGCGCTTGTCCCGCACGCCGACGACGCTCTGCACCGCGCGCTCGCCGATCGCTACAAGTCGGGCTTCCAGGCGCTGCGCAGTAACGGCGGGCTGCTGGCGGAGCCGCTCTACGACGGCATCGCCGATGCGCTCGAAGCGATCGAGGATGCCGGCTGGGTGCTCGGCGTCGCCACCGGCAAGTCCGACCGCGGGCTGGCGCTGATCCTCGCGCATCACGGGCTCGACGCGCGTTTCGTCACGCTCCAGACCGCCGACCGCCACCCGTCCAAGCCGCACCCAGCGATGGCCGCGGCAGCGATGGCGGAGGCGGGCGCGGTGCCGGCCACGACGGTGATGATCGGCGACACCAGCTATGACATGGCGATGGCGGTCGCGGCCGGTGCGCATCCGCTTGGCGTGGCGTGGGGCTATCATGCGCCGGGCGAACTGCGCGCCGCTGGCGCTGCGGTCGTGATCGACCATGCGCGCGATCTGGCGCCGCACCTCGCCAACGTGTATTAAGCCTCCATGACACCTGATCCTGACGTGCTTGCGCGCAACCGCTGGTTCCTGATCGTGCTCGCGCGGATGGTGCCGGTCGCAGGGGCGCTGTTCGGGATCGTCCTGCTCGGGCGCGCGATCACCTTGCCCGATCGCATTCTCGGGGTGGCCATCGTGCTCTCGGCGCTGGTGGTGATGGCGGTCCTGCCCCGCCACCTCGCGCATCGCTGGCGCACGCCGCCCGCCGAATGAAGCGCTTCTGGAACGAGGTCGCCGTCGTCCTGGAGACGGGCGGCTATGGCATCGCGCTCGATGCGCGCCCGGTACGCACGCCCGGCCGCCTGCCGTTGCTCGTGCCCGGCATCGCGCTGGCGCAGGCGATCGCCGAGGAATGGCGCGCGGTCGATGGCGAGATCGACCCGCGCGCGATGCGGCTGACCGGGCTCGCCAATGCGGCGGTCGAGCGTATCGAGCCCGATCCTGCGCCCTTTCTTGCCGGGCTCGCCGGATATGCCGAAACCGACCTGCTCGCCTATCGCGCCGACGGTCCCGAACCGCTGGTCGAGCGGCAGGCGACGGCGTGGGACCCGCACCTCGCCTGGGCGCGCGCGCGCTATGATGTGCATATCGAGACCTTTGCAGGGGTGATGCATCACCCGCAGCCGCCTGCCACCGTCGCGAGGTTGCAGGATGCGCTCGCCGCGCGCTCGCCCTTCGAGTTGGCCGCCCTGTCGCCGATCGTCACGCTGACCGGATCGCTGATCCTGGGACTGGCGCTTGCGGAACGTGCGACCGATGCCGAAACCGTCTGGGCCGCGGCGAATCTCGACGCCGACTGGCAGGCGGAGTTATGGGGCGAGGACGATCTGGCCACCGCGACCCGCGCTGCCCACCGCGCCGAATATGACGGCGCAGTCAGGTTTCTCGCGCTACTTGAGCAACCCGCGGATGAAGCCGATCAGCCCGGTCTGGCGTGACCGCTTGAGTCGCTCCGACGCAAGGATCGAGCGTACCTTGTGGAAGCAGTCCTCGACATCGTCGTTGACCAGCACATAGTCATAGCCGTCCCAGTGGCTGACTTCGTTGGCCGCGCGCGCCATGCGGGCGTCGATCACCTCGACCGGATCGGTCGCCCGCGACAACAGCCGCTGGTGAAGTTCCTCCATCGACGGCGGCAGGATGAAAATGCGCACGACGTCGCCGCCGGCGATCTGGAACAATTGCTGCGCGCCCTGCCAGTCAATGTCGAACAGCACGTCGCGACCCGACGACAACATGTCATAGACCGGCTTTTTCGGCGTGCCGTAGCGGTGCCCGAACACATGCGCCCATTCGAGGAACTCGTGCGCCGAAACCATCCGGCGGAACTCCTCGAGATCGACGAAATGATAGTCCTTGCCATCGACTTCGCCGGGCCGGATCGGCCGCGTCGTCGCTGAGACGGACATGCTCAGCGACGGGTCGTCGGCAAGCAACTTGCGTGCGATCGTCGATTTGCCTGCACCCGAGGGTGAGGAAAGCACGAACAACACGCCGCGGCGTTGAAAGCCGTGCGGATCGGTCTCGGTATGGGCGGCCATGGCCGCTAGTGGCGCGCGCAGGGCCTGCGCGTCAAGCGGCGAGCGCCTAGAGGTCGGCGCCCGGGGCGACGCGCCCGCGGCGGCGCTGCTTGTGGCGATCGTACATCTTCTTGCCGACATACGCGCCGCCCAGCGCCATGCCGAGCGGACCCATCCGCGTCAGCATGCTCGTCGCCGCCCAGCCGATGGCAGCGCCCTTGACGCCGCCGCTGCCGTCGCGGCGATCGATTTCGCGACCGACCAACGCTCCGATGACACGGCGGATCATGCTTCGTCTCCATTTCCGAACGCCATCTCGGCCGCTTCGCCAAGCCCCTTGAGCACGAACCAGCCGACGGCGTAGGTCACCGCGACCGGAATCGCGACCTTGAGGACATTGGCCGCGATCGCGCCGATGATCGCGCCATCTGCGGACGAATCGTCGCCGCTCATGCTGTCGATCGCGCCGCCGACCAGCGCGCCGATGGTAGTTGCTCCCACAAGTTCCTCCTTGGTTTCGGCTGCACAACGGTGTGCCGCCCCGCAAGGTTCCGCCGCGCTCAGCGCCCGACCATGTCGCCCGGCCGGACCAGCCTGTCGAACGTCGCTTCGTCGACCAGCCCCAGCGCCAATCCCGACTGCTTGAGCGTCAACCCCTCGGCATGGGCGTGCTTGGCGATCTTCGCGGCGTTGTCATAGCCGATCTTGGGCGCAAGCGCGGTGACCAGCATCAGCGAGCGATCGACCAGTTCCGCGATCCGCGCCTCGTTGGCGACGAGCCCGTCGACGCACCGCTCGGCAAAGCTCTCCATGGCGGTGCTCAGCAGGTCGATCGAGCGCAGCACTGCGGCGCCGATCAACGGCTTGAACACGTTGAGCTCGAGATGCCCCTGCAGCCCCCCGATCGTAATCGCGGCATGGTTGCCCATCACTTGCGCGGCGACCATCGTCAGCATCTCGCACTGGGTCGGATTGACCTTGCCCGGCATGATCGAGCTGCCGGGTTCATTGGCGGGCAGGTCCAGTTCGCCAAGACCCGACCGCGGCCCGCTGCCCAGCAGCCGGATGTCGTTGGCGATCTTGGTCAGCGCCACCGCCAGCGTATTCAGCGTGCCGGACAAATGCACCAGCGGATCGTTCGACGCGAGCGCCTCGAACGCGTTCTCGGCGGGGATGAAGCCGATCCCGGTCAGCCCGCGCAGTTCGGCACAGAAATGCTCGGCGAACTTGGGCGGCGCGTTCAGCCCGGTGCCGACCGCGGTCCCGCCCTGCGCGACGCGATTGGTGCCATGTTCGACCGCCGGCTCGATCCGGCGACCGGCGCGATAGAGCTGATTGGCATAGCCGGAAAATTCCTGTCCCAGCGTCAGCGGCGTCGCGTCCTGCAGATGCGTGCGCCCGATCTTGACGATGCCGTCCCACGCCTTCGCCTTTGCATCGAGTGCGGCGTGCAGCCGGTCGAGCGCCGGGAACAGCCGTTGCGTAGCGGCCAGCGACGCGGCGATATGGATCGCGGTCGGGAAGCTGTCGTTCGACGACTGCCCGCGATTGACGTCGTCATTAGGATGCACCGGGCTCTTGCCGCCGCGTGTCCCGGTCAAAAGCTCGTTGGCGCGCCCGGCGATCACTTCGTTGACGTTCATGTTGGATTGCGTGCCGGACCCGGTCTGCCAGATCACCAGCGGGAATTGATCGTCGAGCTTGCCCTCTACGATCTCGCCCGCCGCCGCCTCGATCGCATCGGCCTTTTCGGCGTCCAGCCCGTGCCGCCGGTTCACCCGCGCCGCCGCCTGCTTCACATACGCCAAGCCGCGGACGATCTCGATCGGCATCGCCTCGCGCGCGCCGAACGGGAAATTCTCGATCGATCGCTGGGTCTGCGCTCCCCAATAGGCTTCGCCGGGCACCTCGATCGCGCCGATCGAGTCGGTTTCGGTGCGGGTCTGGGTCATGCGCTATCCTCCGTCGTACCAAGGAAAGCTGGGATCTCAGGCCGCGAGCGCAACCATTGACGGGACGTCACGGGAGTAAATCCCGTGACGTCGGAAACGGCGTAGCCGCACCGGCCGGCAGTTCGCGTCTCTTCGCGACCGCCGATTAGCGAGCGCTAATCGCCTCGCTCCCTATTTCTTCCGCTTGAAGTCCACCGCGACCACGTTCGACCCGTCGTCGGCGCCCTTGATCTCGGTATCGCCGTCATTCTCCGCGGGTTCGTGCGGTTCGGGACCGTCGGGTTCCTCCTGCGCCTGGAACCGCAGTTCGAAATTGACCGCAGGATCATGAAAGCCCGTTATCGCCGCGAACGGGATCACCAGCATCGACGGAATCTGGTTGAAGCTCAGCCCGACCGAGAACCGCCCCTCCTCGACCGACAAGTCCCAGTAGCGATGCTGGATGACGATCGTCATCTCGTCGGGAAAGCGATCGATCAGCCGCTGCGGGATATCGACGCCCGGCGCAGTGGTCTTGAAGGTGATGTAGAAATGATGCTGCCCCGGCAGCCCGCCGGTGCTTTCGATCTGGCCGAGCACGCGCCCCACCACGGCGCGCAGCGCCTCTTGCACGATCTCGTCGTACGGAATCAGGCTATCGGGGACACTGGCGTTCATCGTCCCACTTGCTAGTCGCAATTGAGGCAGGGTCAAGATTGCATGGTCCGCCGCCCACGCTATGTGGGGCCGATGCGCACCGCCACCATCAACCGCCGCACCAGCGAAACCGCGATCGACGTCACCGTCAATCTCGACGGGACCGGCGTTTATGCGATTGCGACCGGGATCGGCTTTCTCGATCACATGCTCGAGCAATTGTCGCGGCATTCGCTGATCGATCTGGACGTGAAGGTCGACGGCGACCTGCATATCGACCAGCATCACACCACCGAGGATTCGGCGCTGGCGATCGGCGAGGCGGTGGCCAAGGCGCTGGGCGACAAGAAGGGCATCCGCCGCTATGGCGATGCGCTGTCGCCGATGGACGAGACGCTGTGCCGTGTCGCGCTCGACATTTCGGGGCGGCCGTGGTGCGTGTTCGACCTCGAATTCTCGCAGGAGAAGCTCGGCGAGATGGATACCGAGCTGTTCGAGCACTGGTTCCAGAGCTTTGCGCAGGCCGCCGGCATCACGCTGCATGTCGAGCTGCTGCACGGGCGCAACAACCACCATTTCATCGAAAGCGCGTTCAAGGGGCTGGCGCGATCGCTGCGCACCGCGGTCGAGATCGACCCGCGCAAGGCCGATGCGATCCCGTCGACCAAGGGCATGTTGTGAGCAGCTTCGCCCGACCCGACGCACCGATGTGCCTGGCGCTGCTGACCTATGTCCAGCCGATCGACTCGGTCGATGCGCAATTGTCGGCGCATGTCGATTGGCTCGGCAAATGTTTCGACGAGGAATTGCTGATCCTCGCCGGGCGGCAGGTACCGCGCACCGGCGGCGTCCTGCTGTTCCGCGGCAGGCGCGCCGAGGTCGAGGCGCTCGTGGCAACCGATCCGTTCGTAACCTCGGGCGTCGCGACGGTCGCGGTGACCGAATTCAACGCAAGCATGGCGGCAGGTCCGCTCGCCGACCTGCTGACATGAGCAATCCGAAATGAGCGGCGCGGTCGCGCTGATCGATTACGGCGCGGGCAACCTCCATTCGGTCCACAATGCGCTGAAAGCGGCGGGTGCGGCCGACATCGCGATCACCGCCGATCCCGATGTCGTGCGCCGCGCCGACCGCATCGTCCTGCCCGGCGTCGGCGCATTCGGTGCCTGCGCGTCGGGGCTGCGCGGCTTGCCGGGCATGGTCGGTGCAATGGAGGAGCGCGCGCTGAACGGCGGCGTCCCGTTCCTTGGCATCTGCGTTGGCATGCAATTGCTGGCGACACGCGGGCTTGAGTTGGGCGAGCATGCCGGGCTGGACTGGATTTCCGGGACGGTCGGCAGCCTCGTGGCGAGCGACGGCGTGCGCGTGCCGCATATGGGCTGGAACGACGTCGCCCCCACCCGTCCCCACCCGCTGATCGAGCCGGGCGAGGCCTATTTCCTCCACAGCTTCGCGTTTGCCGGCGGCGACGTCCTCGCCACTACCGATCATGGCGGGCCCGTCACCGCCGCGATCGGCCGCGACAATCTGATCGGTATCCAGTTCCACCCGGAAAAGAGCCAGCGCTACGGCATCGCCCTGCTCGAAAGGTTCCTGGCATGGCGCCCCTGACGATCTTTCCCGCGATCGACCTCAAGCGCGGTCAGGTCGTGCGCCTTGCCGAGGGGGATATGGATCGCGCGACGATCTACGGCGACGATCCCGCGCATCAGGCGGCGCTGTTCGCCCAAGCGGGCGCGGACCACCTCCACGTCGTCGATCTGGACGGTGCGTTCGCAGGCGGGTCGGTCAACGGCGATGCGGTCGCGAACATCCTTGCGGCATTCCCCGGTCGCGTCCAGCTGGGCGGTGGCATCCGGGATCGCGCCGGCGTCGAACGCTGGATCGAGCTTGGTGTCGCGCGGGTGGTGATCGGCACTGCCGCACTCAAGCACCCGGAATTCGTCAAAGCCGCCGCTCGCGACTTTCCGGGCCGGATCGTGGTTGCGGTCGACGCGCGCGGCGGCATGGTCGCGACGCAGGGTTGGGCCGACGTGTCCGACGTCACCGCCGCCGACCTCGCCCGCCGCTTCGAGGACGCCGGCGTCTCGGCGCTGCTGTTCACCGATGTCGGCCGCGACGGGCTGCTCAAGGGCTGCAATGTCGAGGCGACGGTCGCCCTCGCCCGGACCGTCGCGATCCCGGTGATCGCCAGCGGCGGGGTGGCGGATCTCGGCGATATCGAGGTATTGCGCCCGCATGTCGCCGACGGCATCGAGGGCGTGATCACCGGGCGCGCACTGTATGACGGGCGGCTGGATCTGACGCAGGCGATCGCGGCGGGGCAGGTGTGATGCAGACTGCTCCCACCCGTTCGGTTCGAGCGCGGTCGAGAAATGCTGACCGGGCGCACCTTAGCGGTTACTCGACTTCGCTCGAAACGAACGGAATTGAGGGAATTTTCAACTCATGACCGTCCGCGCCCGCGTCATTCCCTGCCTCGACGTCGCGGGTGGCCGGGTGGTCAAGGGCGTCAACTTCGTCGATCTGATCGACGCGGGCGACCCGGTCGAGCAGGCGCGCGCCTATGATGCGGCGGGGGCCGACGAGCTGTGCTTCCTCGATATCACCGCCAGCCACGAGGCGCGCGGCACGATGGTCGACGTCGTGCGGCGCACGGCCGAAGTCTGCTTCATGCCGCTGACGGTCGGCGGCGGCGTGCGCGAAGTCGCCGATGCGCGCGCGCTATTGCTGGCGGGCGCCGACAAGGTCGCGGTCAACTCCGCCGCGGTGGCGCGGCCCGAACTCGTCGCCGACCTCGCCGACCGCTTCGGCAGCCAATGTGTCGTCGCCTCGGTCGATGCCCGCCGCGTCGGCGAGGACCGCTGGGAAGTCTTCACCCATGGCGGCCGCCGCGCCACCGGGATCGACGCGGTCGAACATGCGCTCAATCTGGCACGGCTCGGTGCGGGCGAGCTGCTGGTGACGTCGATGGATCGCGACGGCACGCGCGACGGCTATGACCTCGCGCTGGTCCGCACCATTGCCGACCGGGTGACGGTGCCGGTGGTGGCCAGCGGCGGCGTCGGCGGCTTGGGCGACCTGGTCGCCGGCATCCGCGACGGCCATGCCAGTGCGGTCCTGGCAGCATCGATCTTTCATTTCGGGCACGCAACCATCGCCGATGCGCACGCTGCATTGGCCGCTGCAGGGATCGCGGTACGCCGCCCGATGATTGACAGCCGCTCGGCGGGCCTTCACCCCGGCGCCGATGGCTGACCCGCTCGACACCCTGGAAGCGACGATCGCCGCGCGCCGCGCCAGCGATCCCGAGGCGTCCTATGTCGCTCGGCTGTCCGCCGCCGGCACCGCCAAGATCGCGCAGAAGGTTGGCGAGGAAGCGATCGAGACCGTCATCGCCGCGCTGTCGGGCGATCGCGCCGCGCTGACCTCGGAAGCCGCCGACCTGCTCTTCCACCTGCTTGTGCTGCTCGCCGATCGCGGCGTCACGCTCGGCGACGTCCGTGCCGAACTCGTCCGGCGCGAAGGCGTCTCCGGGCTGGACGAAAAGGCGTCGCGATCCGAATAGAGACGGCAAAGGAGCTTTCAATGCCGATCGACGCCACCCAGCCATATGACGACGCCAACATCTTCGCGAAGATCCTGCGCGGCGAGATACCCGCAAAGACGGTGTACGAGGATGATCACGCGCTCGCATTCCACGATATCAACCCTCAGGCGCCCCAGCATATCCTGGTGATCCCGCGCGGTCGCTATGTGTCGTGGGACGATTTCAGCGCGCACGCGTCCGACGCCGAAATAGCCGGCTTCGTCCGCGCCGTCGGTCATGTCGCGCGCGCCGCGGGGCTGGTCGAGCCGGGCTATCGCCTGCTCGCCAATACCGGCGGGGATGCGCATCAGGAGGTGCCGCACCTCCACGTCCACATCTTCGCGGGACAGCCGCTGGGTCCGATGCTGGCGCATTAGGGGATTGCACCGTCCCATTTACCGGCTAGGCTCGCGCCTTTCTTGGATCCAGGCGATACGGCAACGGCCGATCGCACCTTGGGGGAAGTGACTTCATGAAATTTGGGCGCGTAAAGCCACTCGACGCCATTTTGGCGACCGCGAAGGCCAAATCGCTGGAACCGACGCTGGGCTGGTTCCAGCTGACCCTGTTCGGCATCGGCTGCGTGATCGGTACCGGCATCTTCGTGTTGACCTCGGCCGGTGCGCAAAAGGCCGGTCCCGGTCTGATGCTCGCCTTTGCCATCGCCGGCGTGATCTGCATCTTCGCCGCCCTGTGCTACGCCGAGATCGCAGCGATGATCCCGGTGGCGGGCTCGGCCTACACCTATACCTACACGACCATGGGCGAATTGCTCGCCTGGACCGTGGGGTGGGCGCTGATACTCGAATATGCCGTCGCGGCATCGGCGGTATCGGTCGGCTGGTCGGGGTTTTTCGCGGGGACAATCCTCAGTGAATTCCTGGGCGTGCAGTTACCGACCTGGCTGTCGGGCGCGCCGCTGGCGCTGGGCGGAGTCGAGGGCGGCCTCATCAACCTTCCCGCGGTCCTGATCGCGCTGCTCATCACCTGGCTGCTGATGATCGGCACCACCGAAAGCGCGCGCGTCAACGCCGTACTCGTCGCGATCAAGGTGACCGCGCTGACCGCGTTCATCGGCATCACGCTCACCTCGGACGCTTTTGATTCGGGCAAGTTCAATCCGTTCCTTCCCGCCGGCGTGTTCGGCGGCTTCGGCTCCGGCCTGGGTGCGGTCGGCGCCGCGGCGACCATCTTCTTTGCCTATGTCGGCTTCGACGCGGTCTCGACTGCGGCGGAGGAGACCAAGAACCCGCAGCGCAACGTCCCGATCGGGCTGATCGGCTCGCTGCTGTTCTGCACCATATTCTACATCCTAGTGGCCGCAGGAGCGATCGGCACGATTGGCGGACAGCCGCTGATGGGGCCGAACGGTGTGCCGTTCCCAGCCGGGTCGGAGGAACTCGCGCGGCAATGCGCCACCTTTGCAGCCAATCAGCTGCCGCTGGTGTGTTCGGATGAGGCGCTGGCGCACGTCCTGCGCCAGATCGGCTGGTCTGGCGTGGGCAATGCGCTTGGCCTCGCCGCATCGCTGGCGCTGCCGTCGGTCATCCTGATCCTGCTGTTCGGCCAGACCCGCGTCGCGTTCGTGATGAGCCGCGACGGGCTGCTCCCGGAATCGTGGAGCAAGGTGCATCCCAAGTGGAAGACGCCGCACGTGATTACCGCGATCACCGGCATCGCGGTGGCATTTGCAGCGGCCTTCCTGCCGGTCGGCAAGCTCGCCGACATCGCCAATGCAGGAACGCTGTATGCGTTCATGATGGTGGCGATCGCCGTGATGATGCTGCGCAAGAGCAGCGCCGAC
Organism: Sphingomonas japonica; assembly: GCF_006346325.1. Taxonomy (NCBI): domain Bacteria; kingdom Pseudomonadati; phylum Pseudomonadota; class Alphaproteobacteria; order Sphingomonadales; family Sphingomonadaceae; genus Sphingomonas; species Sphingomonas japonica. The sequence continues at coordinate 2,149,871 of NZ_VDYR01000001.1, forward strand.
TATCCCCGCAAGTTCCGCACGCCGATGTTGTGGCTGGTCGGACCGCTGACGGTTGCGGGGTGCATCTTCCTGTTCTTTAATCTGCCGATCGACGCCATGCTGGTCCTGCCGATCTGGGGCGCGCTCGGGTTGATCGTCTATTTTGGGTATAGCCGCAGCCGCAGCCATCTCGGCCGAGGCGTGGTCGAAGTCGTCGATCTCGACCATGATCCCGAGCATACTCCGAACGTCTGATCGTTCGAATGCGCTGACAGCGAAAAGGCCGGGGAGCGATCCCCGGCCTTTTCCTCGCCACGGCCTTGTTCGACCGCGACTAGCCCAGCTTGGCGGCAACCATCGCCTTCAGATCGACTTCCGGCCGCGCGCCGTAATGCGAGATGATCTCGGCCGCGCACAGCGCGCCCATCCGCAGCGACGTCGCGACGTCGCGGCCCTGCGCCTGGCCATGCAGGAACCCTGCCGCGAACAAGTCGCCCGCACCCGTAGTATCGACCACCCGCGCGATCGGCTCGGCCGCGACCGCCACCCGCTCGCCGTCCTTGACCGCGATCGCGCCATGCTCGCTGCGCGTCACCACCAGCACCGGCACCTGCGCCGCCGCCTGCGCGACCGCCGCCTCGAAATCCTCGGTCTGGCACAATGCCAGCAGCTCGTTCTCGTTGGCGAACAGGATGTCGATCAGGCCATCGGCCATCAACTGGCGGAAATCGTCGCCGTGGCGCGAGATGCAGAACACGTCGCTCAGCGTGAACGCCACCCGCCGGCCCGCCGCGCGCGCGACGTCGATCGCCGCGCGCATCGCGGCGCGTGGTTCTTCGGGGTCCCACAGATAACCTTCGAGATACAGGATCGCGCCGCCCGCGATCATCTCGCGGTCGATTGCATGCTCGGGCAGGAACTGCGACGCGCCCAGGAACGTGTTCATGGTGCGCTGGCCGTCGGGGGTGACGAAGATCAGGCAGCGCGCGGTGGTCGGCTCGCCTGCGCGCGGAGGCGTGTCGAACCGGATACCGGCGGCGTTGATGTCGTGCTTGAACACCTGGCCCAACTGATCGTCGGCGACCTGGCCGATAAACCCGCATTTTCCGCCCAGCGCCGCGATTCCGGCGATGGTGTTGGCCGCCGATCCGCCCGACACCTCGCGCCCCGGGCCCATCTTGGCATAGAGCGCATCGGCCTCGGCGGGCGAGAACATCAACTGCATCGACCCCTTGGTCATGCCCTGCTCGGCAATGAAGGCGTCGTCGGCCTGGGCGAGGATGTCGACGATCGCGTTGCCGATCGCAACGACGTCATAGGTGGCGGGGGTCAAGAACACTCTCCGGCGATGATTGGGATGCGCGGCGCGGTAGCCGGGGGCAGCGGCGCGCGCAACCGCGTTGACGCGCGCGCCGGGCTCCCGCATCGATGCGCGATGGTGCGTGCCCTGGCCTTGTCGATCGCACAACTGGGCGACCGCCCGGTCCTGGCGGTGCTTCTCAAATCCTTGCTCGTCACGGTGCTGCTGTTCGGGGTTGTCGGGTTCGCTGGCTGGGTGGGTGCGCGCGCGGTCATCGATGCGTTCGGCTGGGACGCGCGCTGGCGCGACCTTGCGGGGATAGCCGCGGTCGCGCTGGTGGCGGGCGGAGCATGGCTGGTGTTCCGCGCGGTCGCGATCGCGGTGGTCGGGATCTTCGCCGACGACGTCGTCGAGGCGGTCGAGCGGCGCCACTATCCCGATCGTCTCGCCACCGCGCGCCCCGTGTCGCTGATGCGCGGGATCGGCATGGGGCTGGGCTCGGCAGCGCGGACGATCCTCGTCAACGTGGCAATGCTGCCGGTCTACATCCTTCTGCTAGTCACCGGCATCGGCACCGCGATCGCGTTCTTCGCGGTCAATGGCTGGCTGTTAGGGCGCGATCTCGGCGACATGGTCGCGGCCAGGCATGTCGCACGCGATCATTTGCCCGCTTGGCGCGGCTCGACCCGCGGCAGCCGCCTGCTGCTCGGGCTCGGCGTCACCGCCCTGTTCGTCATCCCGGTCGTCAACCTGTTCGCACCGGTGCTCGGCGCGGCGATGGCAACGCATCTCTTCCACCGAAGGCCTGTCGCATGAAATCTATCATCGCACTCCTCGCGCTTGCCGCCGTGTCGGCATGCGCCGCCATCCCGCAGCCGACCGCCGGCACGCCGCCGCCGCCGTCGCGCCCCAGCTACACCACCGTCGGGCTCGAGCGGGTGCTTGGCCACAATGCGCAGGCGCTGGTGCAGCTGTTCGGTCAGCCCGACGCCGATCTCGAAGAGGGGCCGGGACGCAAGCTCCAGTTCGCCAGCGATATCTGCGTGCTCGACGCCTATCTCTATGCCGACCAGCGCGGCGGCGTGCCGACCGTGCGCCATATCGACGCCCGCCAGCGCGACGGGGCGGCAATCGACCGTGCCAGCTGCGTCGCCGCGCTCACCCGCCGCGAGGGCGGACGCTAGACGGGTTTTCGGGTAGACGGCATCGGCCCGCTCCCCACCCGGCCACCCACAGGATCATGCTGAATGGGTGGCCGGGTGAGGGCGCGGGCCGGTGCCGTCTATTGAAACGACCATAGCACCGGTCCTTAAGCGGTTGTTGACCGCTTTGCGCCAATGTCTTGGGTCGGGAGGGCCAGATGGCGTCACGCGCAACGCAATATCGACCGGTGGCACCGGCACAGGCCGATGCCCGGCGTGCGCCGCGGCACCGCGTCGTGGTCACCCGCGCGTCGGTCCGACGCCACGGTGCCGCTGCGGTCGAGGCGGTGCTCGACGATCTCTCGATCTATGGCTGCCGCGTCAGCGTCGCTGAACTCGATCCGGTGGGCGAGCGCCTGTGGCTGCGCTTCGAAGGCGGCATGCCGGTTGCCGCGACGGTGATCTGGGCGACCGACGGCCGCATGGGATGCCGCTTCGATCAACCGATCGCACGACAGCTCGCCAGAGCGCTGACGCTGGCGTTCGACTAAGCCTCACAGGGCTGCCAACCGTCCCCACGCCCACTCCGCCGCTTCGCGCACGACCGGGTCCGGGTCCGTTAGAAGCGGCGCAACCGCGCCGCGCAGCGCGGGCGCACCGCTGTTCCCGGCAGCGATCAGGCAGTTGCGCATCATCCGGTCGCGCCCGATGCGCTTGATCGGCGATCCGGCAAAACGTGCGCGAAACCCGGCATCGTCGAGCGCGAGCAGTTCGGCAAGGCCGGGGCCGTCATTGCCTTCGCGCGCGACGAACGCCTTGTTGGCCGCGGCGGCATCGGCGAACTTGTTCCACGGGCACACCGCCAGGCAGTCGTCGCAGCCATAGATACGGTTGCCGATCGCGGCGCGGAATTCGTCGGGAATCGCACCCTTGTGCTCGATCGTCAGGTACGAGATGCAGCGCCGCGCATCGAGCATATAGGGGCTGGGAAACGCGTCGGTCGGGCACGCGCGCTGGCACGCGTCGCACGATCCGCAGCGGTCGCGCCCGGCTTCGTCGGCGACGAGATCGAGCGTGGTATAGATCGCACCGAGGAACAGCCAGCTGCCATGCTCGCGGCTGACGAGGTTGGTATGCTTGCCCTGCCAGCCCAGCCCGGCGGCCTCGGCCAGCGGCTTTTCCATCACCGGCGCCGTATCGACGAATACCTTGAGCTCGCACCCCGCCTCGGTGGCGAGCCAGCGGCCGAGCGCCTTGAGCGCCTTCTTGACGACATCGTGATAATCCTTGCCCTGCGCATAGGCAGAGATGCGGCCGCGCGTCCCGGCGTCGGCCAGCGCCAGCGGATCGCCGGCCGGTGCGTAGCTCATCCCCAGCGCGATCACCGAGCGCACGTCGCGCCATAATCCACGCGGACTGCCGCGCTGGCCGGCGCGTTCCTCCATCCAGATCATCGTGCCGTGGCGGCCCGCCTCCAGCCATTGCCGCAGCCGCTCGGCGCTGCGCGGCGCGGCGTCGGCCGAAGCGATGCCGCATGCGGCGAAGCCCAGCACCTGCGCCTGCGCCTTGATCCGCTGCTCGAGGACGCGCGCGTCGGTCACGGCGCCGTGCCGCGCCGGGGAGCTGGAGGCTCGAGCCGGAACTTGAGCAGCAGGCTGCGCTGCAGGATTGATTCATTGTCGTCGGACACGATCCACAAGATGGTGTCGCCGCGCTCGCGCGTCACCGCCACGCCTTCGTAATTGTCCTGTGGCAGCGGCGGCGCGATCCGCCCGACCAGCGTTCCGGCGACGATCGCGCCGGGGCGGATGTCGCTGCGGCGCACAATCGCGACATTGCCGCGAAACCAGCGCTTGAGCGACGCCGAGCGGTTGAGGACGACAAGGTTGCCGTCGGGCAGCTGCGCCGCATCGGTGGGAAAGGATCGCGGCACCGGCGGACGATAGAAGAAGCCGAACGCGCGCGCATCGGGTCGCACGGGATCGCGGTCGAACAGGATCGCGCGCAACGGCTTCTTGCGGCGCTCTGTCGCCCGCTCGCTCAGCGACACAAACTGTCCCGACCGCAGCCGCACCAGCGTCTCGGCGCCGGCATTGACCGGCCAGCCCCGCATCGCCTCCGGCTCTACGTGTCCCAATGCCCGGTCAAAGCCATCGGCATAGCGCCAGATCGACCCCGGCAATCCTTCGGAAGGCTCGAACCCTGCCCACGCAGTCCCCGTCGCAGGATCGATCGCCAGCGATTCGCTATCCCGATGCTCCTTGCGCCAGCCCGATCCCGGCCCGTTCGGCAGCGCGCCGAACCGCACGCCGCGCGCGATGCCGTCGCCGCCTAGCGTGAAGCGGACCAGCGCTCCGCCGTCGCTCAGCAGCGTGAAGCGATCGCCGGCCACCGCGATTGCGCCGAAGCCCCCGAACGCCGGGTCGTTGCTGTGGAGTTCCCATCCGTTCAGATAGGTCAGGCGTCCGCTGCGCAGGCCAGGCGCGATGCCCAGTGGCCGCAGCGTCATCTGCGCCTTTGGACCAAAGCGGGGAATGCGCGGCTCGCCGGTCCAGCTCGGCACGAAGACGAGGATCAGCAGGATCGACAACAGGATGCGCATCGGCCGCATCCATAGCGGCGCGGCGCGGCTTGGCCACCCGCGCCTTTCCCTGAACCGGCGATAACAGCCGCATTCAGGCAAGGCTCAATGCGAATCACCCATAACCGGGTCATCGAAGGGCAGCGGCCTCGCCGCGACGCTTCGTCACGAAATTGAGATCACGACGGTTAGAGGAGATCGATCATGTTCAAGAAGCTCAGCATCGCAAGCGCAGCCATCGCCATGAGCGCATTCGCTCTCCCGGCAGCAGCATCGGCGGACACCGGCACGCTTGCCGCGACGCCGTTCACCAGCGCCGCCGCGCAGTTCGCGCCCGGCATCGCTTCGTTCGATACCGCCAGCGACTATCAGCGCTATCGTGACCGCCGCTATTATGGTCGCGATCGGCGCTACGCCAATCGCAACAACCGTCGCACGCCGCAGCGTTGCAGCAGCACCGAAGGCACCGTGATCGGCGCCGTTGCGGGCGGATTGCTCGGCAACACGGTCGCCGGGAACAACAATCGACTGCTCGGCACGATCATCGGTGGTGGTGCAGGCGCGCTCGCCGGCCGCGAAATCGACCGCTCGGGTCAGCCGCGCCGGTGCGCCCGGTATCGCTAAGCGACCGGCTCAACAGTTCAGTATCTCGCGTAGCGTATCGAGTTCCCTCGGGTAGCGTATCGAGGGCGGGGGCCGGGTTCGAAAGAGCCCGGCCCTTTGTTCTGCCTGGTGCAGGCGGCGCTACGTCGCCGACGATGCGCAAGGCGCAGCCGACGCGCAGCGCCAGGCACGGACGGCGGGTCGGCTTGCCGAACCCGACCGACGGCAGCGGCTTCGCCGCTGCCGCGTTCATGCCGACATCCTGCGAACCTACCCCAAACCTCTGGTGTCGAACGAAGTCGAGACACACCGGCCGCAGGGCCAGGCCCCGCACTTCCCGACTTCGCTCGAAACGAACGGAGCTGGGCGGACGGACGCCATTCCAAAATTCCGCCGCGGCGAAGCCGCGCCGTCAGTCGGCGCTGCAGCGCCGCTGGCCGTGCCGAGCGCTGCGCGTCGGCTTCGCCTTGCGCAGCGGCGCGGACGTTGCCGCGCCTGCGCCCGTCAGTACATATGCTGCCCGCCATTGATGCTCAGCGTCGATCCAGTGACGAATCCGCCCTCTTCCGAGCAGAGGAACGCCACGCCGCGCGCGATCTCGCTCGCCTGGCCCAGCCGCCCGACCGGAATCTTGGCGACGATCTTTTCCAGCACGTCGGCGGGCACTGCCGCGACCATATCGGTGTCGATATAGCCCGGCGCGATCGCGTTGACGGTCACCCCGGCGCGCGCGCCTTCCTGCGCCAGCGCCTTGGTGAAGCCGTGGATACCCGACTTGGCGGCGGCATAGTTGACCTGGCCGTACTGGCCTGCCTGGCCGTTGATCGAACCGATATTGACGATCCGGCCCCATTTGCGCTCGCGCATGCCCGGGAACACCGCCTTGGCCATGTTGAAGCAGCCGCCCAGGTTGATGCGGATCACGTCTTCCCACATTTCGCGCGTCATCTTCAGGATCGTGCCGTCGCGCGTCACCCCGGCATTGTTGACGACGACATCGACCGGGCCGAGTTCGCCGGCAACCTTGGCGCAGCCTTCCTGGCACGCGTCGTAATCGCCGACATCCCATTTGTACGACGCGATGCCGGTGCGTTCGGTGAAGGCCTTGGCCTTCTCCTCATTGCCGGCATAATTCGCCGCCACAGCGAATCCCATGTCCTTGAGCGCGAGGCTGATCGCCTCGCCGATCCCGCGGGTGCCGCCGGTTACGATCGCTACGCGTGCCATCCAGTCCTCTCCTTCTTATCGTTGTCGCCTACGCTAGGCAGGGCAGGCCCACCCGGCAAGTTCGCGTTGCAGCAACGCCTTGAGCATCGAAATGCCCTCCTCGCCGGCGTTGAGACAAGGGATGTACGCGAAATCGGTTCCGCCGGCGGCTTCGAACTCCTCGCGCCCGCGGATCGACAACTCCTCGAGCGTCTCGACGCAATCGGCGGAAAAGCCCGGCGCGATGATCGCCACCCGGGTGACGCCCTTGCCCGGCAACGCGCTCAGCGTATCGTCGGTGGCGGGGCCGAGCCATTCGGCCGGCCCGAAGCGCGACTGGAACGACGTGATCAGCGGCCGTCCGGCAAGCACCGGCGCCAGCGCTTCCTCCAGCAGCCGAGCCGTCTTCTGGCAATGGCAATGATACGGATCGCCAAGGCTCAGCGTGCGCCGCGGCATGCCGTGGAAGCTGGCGACCAGCGCCTGCGGCTCGAATTCCAGCGCTTGCAGCGCCGCCTCGACGCTTGCCCGCAGCGCGTCGATATAGGCGCGATCGTCGTGATAGGGCGGCAGCGTGCGGATCGCGGGCTGCCAGCGCATCGCCGCCAGCTTGGCGAACGCCTTGTCGTTGGCGGTAGCGGTCGTCGCCGCGCAATATTGCGGATAGAGCGGCGCGAGCAGGATGCGGTCGCACCCGGCATCCTTCATCGCCTGCAGGCGGTCGCCGATCGCGGGCTTGCCATAGCGCATCGCCCAATCGACCAGCACCTCCGGCCCGAACGCGTTCTTCAGCGCGAGCGCCTGCGCCTTGGTGATCGCGGCGAGCGGCGATCCGTCGTCGCTCCACACCTGGCTGTACGCCTCGGACGATTTCTTGGGCCGGGTGTTGAGGATGATGCCGCGCAGGATCGGCTGCCAGGCGATGGGCGGGATTTCGACGACGCGGCGGTCGGAGAGGAACTCGGCAAGGTAGCGCTTGACCGATTTGGGGTCGGGGCCGTCGGGGGTGCCGAGATTGATGAGCAGCACGCCGACCCGCGGGCGCACGATCGGCGGGTGATCGGCGGGAAGCTCCATCAGACCGCGCCCAGCGGCAGGCTGCGCCGCCGCACCCCGGTCGCCGCCATCAGCGCATTGCCGATCGCGGGCGCGACGGCAGGCACGGCCAGTTCGCCCACGCCGCCGGGATCGGCATCGCTGCGGATCACCTCGACGACGATCTCGGGCATGGTCGCCAGCGTCGGCAGCCCAAGCTGCGACAGCGCGCGCGTATCGGCCAGTCCCGCGCTCATCGTCGTCGATCCGCCGGTCGCGGCCGCCACTGCAAACATCAATCCCCCTTCGATCTGCTGGAGCACCAGGTCGGGATTGACCTGTCGTCCACAATCGACCGCCGCGACCAGCCGGTCGACGCGCACCCGCGCGCCTTCCATCCGGGCCTCGGCCAGAACTGCGATATAGGAGCCGCGGAACGAATGGCACGCGATTCCCTGCCCGCTGCCGGGAATGCCGCCCTGCCACCCGCCCAGCGTCCCGACGGTCGACAGGCAGCGTACCAGCCGCGCCTGCTGGCCGAGCATCGCGATGCGGAACGACAACGCCTCGATATTGGCCACATGCGCCAGTTCGTCGATGAAACTCTCGGTGAAAAAGGCGGTGTAGCTGTGCGCCCCCGATCGCCACTCGCCCGTCGGCACGCCGATCGCCGCGGGGTGGTGGTCGATCGCCAAGTCGGGGATCGCATAGGGCGGCAATCCGCCTGCCACCGCCGACGGATCGGCGGCTCCCGGCAGCGCCAGCGCCATCGCGACCGTGGCATCGTCGCCGAGCAGACGACGCGTCACCTCGCGCCCGGTGGCAGGCGCGGCGATCCTGGCCTGCCAGCCGCGGATCGCGCCGTTGCTGCCCAGCCGCGCGGCCATCCGCCCGACCGCAGGCGGCCGATACCGGTCGTGCAGGCAATCCTCCGATCGCGACCACATGAGCTGCACCGGCTTGCCGACCGCCTTGGCCAGCACCGCCGCCTGCTCGATCGCCAGCGTCTCCAGCTTCGCCCCGAATGAACCGCCCGCCATCATCGGGAACAGCACCACCGCGGATTCGGCGATCCCGGCGGCGCGGGCGGCGGCGGCGCGGGCGATGCTGGGCGCTTGCGTCGGCGCCCACACCCGCAACCGGCCCCCGGCGAATTCAGCCGTCGCCGTCATCGGTTCGAGCGGCGCGTGCAGCGCGAGGCCGACGCGATATTCCGCCGTCACCACCCGCGCTCCCCCGAACACTGCTGCCAGATCGCCTGCGCTGTGGACCCGCTTGCCCGGCGCGTCGAACGCGGCGTCGAGCGCGGCGTCGATACCTGCGCTCGACACCAGTCCGCCGCGCGTCTCGAAGCGCGGTGCCAGCGCGTCCAGCGCGCGGTTCGCCGCCCACCAGTCGCTCGCGACTGCCGACACCCAGCGCGGAGTCTCGACGACGTGCAGCACGCCCGGGATACGATCGGCGGCCGCGCGGTCGACCCGCACCAGCCGCGTGTCGCCCGGCGGGCCCTGCCGGATCGACGCGAACACCATGCCGGGCAGGCGCACGTCGCCGGCAAAAGTGGCGCTGCCGTCGACCTTGGCGGGGACGTCGAGGCGCGGCAGCGGCTGATTGACCAGCCGGTCCGCCTCGTCGTTGCGCAGCGGCAGGATCTCGGGAAGCGATTCGCCCGCCGCCTCGTCGACCAGCTCGCCAAAGCGCAGGCGGTCCTGCCCGCGCACAACGAATCCCCCGGCGGTGCCGCACGATTGCCAGTCGGTGCCCCAGCGCCGCGCCGCCGCCTTGCACAGCAGCACCCGCGCCGCCGCACCGGCATCGCGCAAGGGGCCTTCGAACATCCGCACCGACGTCGATCCCGCCGTCAGCACCAGCGCGCTGCGCGTGACATAGCGGTCGCGCAGCTCTTCGGGCAGCGCGCCCAGACTGTCCTCGAACAGGATCTCGGCCGCCATCGGATTGGCGTAGAGCGGATTGAGCGGCGCCGGTTCCACGGCCACCGTACGCCAGTCGGCGCCGAGTTCGTCGGCCAGGATCTGCGGCAGCGCGGTATAGACGCCCTGCCCCAGCTCGGCCTGCGGCACCGCGACGGTCACCTGCCCGTCGCGCCCGATCTTGAGCCATGCGCCGAACAGCTGCTCGCCTTCGCCGGCGGTCAGGTTCGGCGCATAGTCGCGCGGCCAAAGCCCCCAGGCGATCGCGAGGCCAAGCCCGGCCCCGCCGCCGACCAGCAGCGTGCGGCGGCTGATCCCACCGCGTCGAGCCTCACCCAATGCCATCGCTTCCCGCTCTATCGCCAAGCGCGCCGCGCGCAACACTTGGGTTTGTCGCAATAGCCGACTAATGCGGGGCCTCAACCGTCCGGAGCGCCTTCGTTGATCCTCACCACGCTTGCCGCCGCCACGCCCTATCTGCGCTACGACGCGCTCGGGCTCGATCCGGTGGCGCTCGACCTCGGCTTCTTCCAGCTCAAATGGTATTCGCTCGCCTATATCGGCGGCATCCTGCTCGGCTGGTGGTATCTGCTCAAGCTGCTTGGCCAGCCGGGTGCGCCGATGGCGCGGCGCCATGCCGACGACCTGGTATTCTACGCGACGCTCGGCATCATCCTGGGCGGGCGGATCGGCTATGTGATCTTCTACGCGCCGGAAATGTTCGGCGATCCGCTGCGCATCCTGCGATTGTGGGACGGGGGCATGTCGTTCCACGGCGGCGTCGTCGGCACGTCGCTCGGCATCCTCTATCTTGCGCGCAAGAACGGGCTGCAATGGCTGCGCATCCATGACTATGTCGCGTGCGTGGTGCCGATCGGGCTGTTCTTCGGGCGCATCGCCAATTTCGTGAACGGCGAATTGTGGGGCAAGCCGACCGACGTTCCGTGGGCGATCGTGTTCCCCGACACCGTCGCCGGGGTCGAGCCCGCGCGTCATCCCAGCCAGCTCTACGAAGCCGGGCTCGAGGGGCTAGCGCTGTTCGCGGTGTTGTCGCTGCTGTTCTGGCGGACCCAGGCAAGGTACCAGCCGGGCAAGCTCGTGGGCGTGTTCCTGCTCGGCTACGGCCTGGCGCGCTTCTTCGTCGAATTCTTCCGCGAACCCGATTCGCAACTGGTCGAATTCGCGCAGGCGACCGGCCTGCACATGGGCCAGTGGCTGACGCTGCCGATGATCGCGGGCGGCATCTACCTGATCCTCAGCGCCAAGGGCCGCCGTCAGCGCGTCGAGCCGATCGCGGCTAGCGAGAGCGTTGCCTGACGCGATGGACGGAGATGTCGAACCGTTGCTTGCCGATCGGCTGGCGCGCGCGATCACGCTGGCGGGACCGATCCCGCTGTCGCAATTCATGGGCGCGGCAAACGCGCATTATTATGCGACGCGCGATCCGCTCGGGCAGCGCGGCGATTTCACCACCGCGCCCGAGATCAGCCAGATGTTCGGCGAACTGATTGGCCTTGCGCTTACCGACCTGTGGGATCGCGCCGGACGGCCACCTGCGCGCTACGTCGAATACGGCCCCGGCCGCGGCTCGCTCGCCGCCGATGCGCTGCGCGCGATGGCGACGGTCGAATTCGCCCCGCCGGTCCACCTGATCGAGACCAGTCCGGCGCTGCGCGCGATCCAGGCCGAGCGGGTGCCGGGCGCGGAATGGGCGATCGATCTGGTCGGCATCCCCGACGACGGCGCGCTGCTGGTGGTCGCCAACGAATTCTTCGACGCGCTGCCAATTCGCCAGCTGATCCGCACCGCCGAAGGCTGGCGCGAGCGGCTGGTCGCGTGCCAGGATACGCTGTTCCTGCCGATCGCGGGCAATCAGGGCTTCGATGCGATCATCCCGCCGCAGTTCAAGGACGCGCCGGTGGGCTCGATTCTCGAGACCTCGCCGCAAAGCGTCGCGGTACTGCGTGCGCTCGCGGCGCGCCTGCTCGTTCAGGGTGGTGCTGCGCTCATCGTCGATTACGGCTATGTCGGCCCGGCGATCGGCGACACCTTTCAAGCAGTGCGCGGCCATGCCTTCGCCAACCCGTTCGACGATCCCGGCGAAGCGGACCTCACCGCGCACGTCGATTTCGGAACGCTGGCCGAGGCGGCGCGGATCGAGGGGCTCGACGTCCACGGCCCGATCGGTCAGGGCGCGTTCCTCGATGCGCTCGGCATCGGCCCGCGCGCCGACGCGCTGATCCGCGCGGTGCCGCAGGAAGCCGAGGCGGTGGCGGCGGCGCGGCGCCGCCTGACCGATGCCGACGCGATGGGCCAGCTGTTCCAGGTGCTCGCGGTCACCGCACCGGGCTGGCCGGTCCCTGCCGGCTTCGCATGATCGCCTATCGCGACGCGCTGCCCGCCGACGCTCCCGCGCTGGTCGATCTGGCGCGGACCAGCTTCACCGAGACCTTCGGACACCTCTACCGACCCGAGGACCTCGCCGCGTTTCTCGCAGGGCATACGCGCGAGCGCTGGACCGCGGAACTGACCGACCCGGCCTATGCCATTCGCATCGGCGAAGCGGGCGGACAGGCGGTCGCCTATGCCAAGCTCGCGCCGCCGTCGCTTCCGGTGGAGCCGCAAGGCCCGGCGATCGAGCTGCGCCAATTCTACCTGCTCAAGCCGTTTCACGGGGCGGGCCATGCCGACGCGCTGATGCGCTGGGTGCTCGATACCGCCCGCGCGCGCGGCGCGCACGAGCTGTTCCTGTCGGTGTTCGTCGACAACCACCGCGCGCGCCGTTTCTACGAACGCTATGGCTTCGAGGAAATCGGCGTCTACGCGTTCATGGTTGGCAGCCATGCCGACGAGGATCACTTGATGCGGCTGGCATTGTGAGCGGCGTCGAAGTCATCCGCGCCGCGGCGCTGTACGGCGTGCCGCATGGATTTCTCGGCCGCCGGGGCGGGGTCTCGACCGGTGTCCATGCCGGCCTCAACGTCGGCGTCGGATCGAGCGACGATGCCGATGCGGTGGCCGAAAACCGGCGCCGCGCGACCGACGCGGTGCTGCCCGGCGCGGCACTGGCGACCTGTTACCAGATCCACTCGTCCGACGTCGTCACCGTCACCGAACCGCTCGCCGAGCGCCCGCGCGGCGACGCACTCGTTACCGACCGGCCGGGCCTGGCACTCGGCATCCTCACCGCCGATTGCGCGCCGGTATTGCTCGCGGACGCGCAGGCAGCCGTCATCGGCGCGGCGCATGCCGGATGGAAAGGTGCGCTTGGCGGCGTCACCGATGCAACGATCGCTGCGATGGAAGCGCTCGGCGCCGACCGCGGCCGCATCGCTGCCGCGATCGGCCCATGCATCGCGCGCGCCAGCTACGAGGTCGGTGACGGCTTCCGCCAGCGGTTCGGCGCCGACGATCCCGACAACGACCGCTTCTTCGCCGATGCGTGCGCGGGCCATGCCCGGTTCGACCTCGAAGCCTATGTCGCCCACCGCCTCGCCGCCGCCGGGATCGCCCGCATCGAAATGCTGGGCCTCGACACCTATGCCGATCGGGACCGGTTCTTCAGCTATCGCCGCGCCACGCATCGCGGCGAACCCGACTATGGCCGACAGATTTCGATCATCGCGCTCGCTTGACCCTCCCCGCGGCGCTCGCAATGCGCTAGGGATTGGTATCAAACGATACCAGGAGAGCCGTTCGTGACCGACGAGACCGAAGCCGACATCACAGGCACCACCCCGCGCCGCCGCCCCAAGCCGGGGATCGAGACGATCGGCGGCCGCAAGCTCAAGCCGTCGACGCTGATGATGGGGCATGGTTTCGACCCGGTATTGTCCGAGGGCGCATTGAAGCCGCCGATCTTCGCCACCTCGACCTTCGTCTTCCCCGACGCCGCGTCAGGCAAGCGCCATTTCGAGGGCGTCACCGGCAAGCGCCCGGGCGGCAGCGAGGGGCTGGTCTATTCGCGCTTCAACGGCCCCAACCAGGAGATACTCGAGGATCGGCTCGGCGTCTGGGAAGAGGCGGAGGACGCGCTTGCCTTTTCGTCGGGCATGTCGGCGATCGCCACGCTGTTCCTCGCGCTGGTCAAGCCCGGCGACACCATCGTCCATAGCGGCCCGCTCTACGCCGCGACGGAGACGATGATCGCGCGGATCCTCGGCAAGTTCGACGTGCAGTGGCTCGACTTCCCCGCCGGGGCCAGCCGGCCTGAGATCGAGGCAGTGCTCGAACGCGCCAAGGCGACCGGCAACGTGCCGCTGATCTATCTCGAAAGCCCGGCCAACCCGACCAACGTGCTGGTCGATATCGAGGCCGTGGCCGCCGCGCGCGACGCGGTGTTCGCCGATGCCGAGGAAAAGCCGCCGATCGCGATCGACAACACCTTTCTGGGGCCCTTGTGGCAGCAACCGCTGCGCCACGGTGCCGACATCGTCGTCTACAGCCTGACCAAATATGTCGGCGGGCATTCGGATCTGGTCGCCGGCGGCGTGCTCGGGACGAAGGCGCTCATCAATACCATCCGGGCGATGCGCAACACGATCGGCACCATCTGCGATCCCAACACCGCATGGATGCTGCTGCGCAGCCTCGAGACGCTAGAACTGCGCATGAGCCGCGCGGGCGAGAATGCCGCCAGGGTGTGCGAGTTCCTCAAGGACCATGCCAAGGTCGAGCGCGTCGGCTATCTCGGCTTCCTGAAGGACGATGCCCAGGCCGACATCTATCGCCGCCATTGCTCGGGCGCGGGATCGACCTTTTCGCTGTACCTCAAGGGCGGCGAGCGCGAGGCGTTCGCGTTCCTCGACGCGCTGACCATCGCCAAGCTCGCGGTCAGCCTGGGCGGCACCGAAACGCTGGCGTCGGCGCCCGCGGCGATGACGCATCTGTCGGTGCCCGACGCGCGCAAGGCGGCGCTGGGCATCACCGACAATCTGGTGCGCATCTCGATCGGGGTCGAGGATGCCGACGACCTCATTGCCGATTTCGATCAGGCGCTGGGGGCGATCTGAGCATTGGAGCGTTCGACGGCGCCGCGCATTGAAGGGGCATGATCGCACCCTTTCTTGCCGGCCTTGCCACCGGCCTTCGCACGATGACCCCTGTTGCCGGGATCGCCGCCACACGGCATCGACCGGCGCTGTCCGGTATTCTCGGCATCGCAGCGCTGGGCGAGCTTGGCGTCGACAAGACGGCCGCTGCTCCACGTCGCGACGAAGCGCCAGGAGCGATCGGGCGCGCGATCAGCGGAACGCTCGCCGGGGCTGTGATCGGGCGCGGACGTGGGCGCTCGCTGGCGGGCGCCGCGCTTGGACTTGCCGGCGCGGTCGTGGCGACGCAGGCGGGTGTCCGCCTGCGGATCGCGCTCGCACAGCGGATCGGGCACGACTGGCCGGTGGCATTGGTCGAGGACGCGGTAGCGGTCGCACTAGCCGCCTATGCGACGCGGCGACCGTAGGGACGATCAACCGTCGCTCGCCCGCTCGATATCCGCCCCGACCGCCTGCAATTTCTCCTCGAGACGCTCATAGCCGCGGTCGAGGTGATAGACGCGCGATACCTGCGTCTCGCCCTCCGCCGCCAGCCCGGCGATGATCAGGCTCATCGACGCGCGCAGGTCGGTCGCCATCACCTGCGCCCCGACCAGCCGGTCGACGCCGCGCACCACCGCCGATCGCCCCTTGACGGTGATGTCGGCGCCCATGCGGGCCAGTTCGGGAACGTGCATGTAGCGGTTCTCGAAGATCGTCTC
Organism: Sphingomonas japonica; assembly: GCF_006346325.1. Lineage (NCBI taxonomy): Bacteria > Pseudomonadati > Pseudomonadota > Alphaproteobacteria > Sphingomonadales > Sphingomonadaceae > Sphingomonas > Sphingomonas japonica. The sequence goes on from NZ_VDYR01000001.1 coordinate 2,165,400, forward strand.
GGTCAGCACGCTGGCACCGTCGGCACGGGTCAGCATCGCCATGAACTGCGCCTGCATGTCGGTGGCGAACCCCGGGAACGGCGCGGTCGACAGCGTCAGCGGCTGCAATCCGTTCGCCGCCGAGACGTGCAGCGCATCCTTGCGCTCCTCGACCGTCACGCCCGCCTCGACCAAAGCCGCGATCGTCGCGCGCATGTCGGCGGCATTCGCCCCGACCAGATCAAGCGCACCGCCGGTGATTGCGGCTGCACAGGCATAGCTGCCCGCCTCGATCCGATCCGGCATCACGCGATAGGTTGCGCCGTGCAGCCGGTCGCGGCCCTCGATCTCGATCGTCTCGGTGCCGATGCCGGATATCGACGCGCCCATCGCCACCAGGCAGTTGCACAGATCGACGATCTCGGGCTCGCGCGCGGCATTCTCGATCACGCTCGGGCCCTTGGCGAGCACGGCCGCCATCAGCGCATTCTCGGTGGCGCCGACCGACACCACCGGAAAGCTGACGCGGCCACCGGGCAGGCGGCCACCGGGAGCGACGGCTTTCACATAGCCCGCGGTCAGCTCGATTTCCGCGCCCAGCGCTTCCATCGCCTTCAGGTGCAGGTCGATTGGGCGATTGCCGATCGCACAGCCGCCGGGAAGCGACACCGTCGCCTCGCCGCCGCGCCCGACCAGCGGACCCAGCACCAGGATCGACGCGCGCATCTTGCGCACGATATCGTACGGTGCCTCGGTCGAGGTCAGCCGACCGGTACGGATCGTCATCACCCGCCCGAAGTCCTCGGGCCGCGTTCCCTCGATCGACGTCGATGCGCCGAGCTGGTTGAGCAGATGCCCGAACCCGTCGACATCCGCCAACCGCGGCAGGTTGCGCAGCGTCAGCGGCTCGTCGGTCAGCAGTGCGCACGGCATCAGCGTCAGCGCGGCGTTCTTGGCCCCGGAAATGGCGATGCGGCCGGAAAGGCGGTTTCCGCCGCGGATAAGGATGCGGTCCATCGCGCCGCTTCTATCGCCTGGCGAAACCCATGCAAGCGCCTCCGCCAGCAATCTTGACCTACTTTAATGCGAGCAATCCCGGCGGCTGCTCTGCAGGCTCTCGCAAGGGGGAAGTTCAAGCGTGTCAGGGAGTTGTTTCGCCGACGTATTGAGCGGCCTCATAACGCTGACTACCGACGAGCATGCTGCGCTCGACCGGATCGAGGAGCGCCGGCGTCAGGTGCGCAAGGGCACCGTCATCCAGCATAGCGAGGAGCGCGTCACCGAGCTGTTCGTGCTGCGCGAGGGCATGATGATGAGCTATGTGCTGCTGCCCGACGGCAGTCGCCAGATCCTGCGCTTCTATTTCCCCGGCGAGATCATGGGCATGGCCGGCATGGGCTATCGCAATGCGCCCGAAACGCTGTGTGCGCTCGCCGATTGCGTGGTGTGCCCGTTCGAAAAGGCGGCGGTCAGCCGATTGATGGTCGATCATCCCCGGCTCGGCGCGATGCTGATGGCGTTCAGCCAGATCGAGCGCGCGGTACTCACCGATCGGCTGGCGTCGCTCGGACGCACCTCGGCCAGGGCGCGCGTCGGCGCGCTGCTCCTCGAACTGCACAATCGCCTGCGCGCCCGCGACGGCCGCGGCAATGGGACCTTTCCTCTGGGGCTGACCCAGGAGGAGATCGGCGACGCCACCGGGCTGACCTCGGTGCACGTCAATCGCATGCTGCGCCAACTCGAGGAGGACGGCCTGATCACGCGCGAAGCCGGGCATGTGACGATCGGCGACGTCGCGGCGCTCGCCCGCGCCACGCATCATGTCGATCGCTACGCCGCGCTCGACCTCAGCTGGTTGCCGCCGGCGCGCTAAACCCGGTCGCCGCCGTCACGCCTTTTCGAGCGTGCATTGCAGCGGATGGCTGTTCTGCCGCGCAAAGTCGATCACCTGCGCGACCTTGGTCTCGGCGACTTCGTAGCTGAACACGCCGCACACCCCCACGCCCTTCTGGTGGACATGGAGCATCACCCGCGTCGCCTCCTCCATGTTCATGCGAAAGAAGCGCTGCAGGCACAGCACCACGAACTCCATCGGCGTGTAATCGTCGTTGAGCATCAGCACGCGATACGGGGTCGGCTGTTTGGTGCGCGTGCGAGTCCGCGTCGCGACACCGAGCTGGTTGTCGCCGTCCTCGCGGTCGTCGTCGCCCGCCATGCGGGGCTGGAATTGGTTTGGCCGGATCATGATCGCTGAAAATAGGAGACGCCGGGGGGTAAGGGCAAGGGCCGGCCGCGCGCCGGGGTGAGATTTGTGGCGATGGCGCTCCGATCGCTCCGCGGAAACGAAAAAGGGCGACCGCATCGGCGGCCGCCCCTTCCCTGATCTTCGCTAAGGCGAAGGCGCGCCGATTCAGGCGGCGACCTTCACCTTGTCGGCTGCGACCGCCATGCGGTTCGACAGCGGCTGGGCTGCGTCGCCGGCGAGCTTCATCATGTGCTCGGTCGTCTTCGACGCCTCGGCGACATACATGTCGAACGCGCTGCGCATGAAATCGCTCTGCAGCTTGAACAGCTCGGTCGGCGACTTCACCGACGCCATGCTCTTCATCGTGGCGGTGGCCTGCTCGAACGACTTGCGGCTGAACTCGGCGGCTTCCTGGCCGATCGACTCCATGCCCTTGGCAGCGATGCGGCTCGATTCGACCATCGCTTCGAGGTTGCCCTTGGCGAAGTCGTTCATCTCTTCGACCATCTTGGCGCTCTTCTCCATCGCACCCTTGGTACGATCGCTCATGTCGCCGAACATGGCCTTGGCCTGTGCCTGGGTGTTCTTCGCGGTGTTTTCTACGGTGGTCTGCATGATTTCGAGTTCCTTTTCGACGGGTTCTGAAACGGCGACCGTCGCCTTGCTGACGGCCTCCACGGACGTTGCGGTGGCAGCGACAGGCTGCGGCGCTGCGGCAGGCCGCGGCGCCGGCTGAGCAGGCTTGGCGGCGGGCGGGGTCGGCTTGGCAGCAACCGGCGCCGGAGCTGCCTTGGCCTTGGCCACGACGGGAGCGGTCTTGGCCGCATCCGTCTTCGCGTCAGCCGCCTTTTCAGGAGCGGCCACCGCCGTGGGCGCCTTGGACGCAGAGACCGGCTTGGCTGCTGCCGCTTGCCCCGCTTTGCTCCGATTGGTCCTGTTCGCCATGATCGCTCCGACAGTTATTGCTGCGCCGCAGCATTTACTTCAGCACCGTCGGGATTGCAAGTGCCTATTGTGCGATGCAGCATGCTCGTATCGAACTGATAAATCGTACTTTTATCATCGCGTGCGGACATAGCTCCCTGGCGCATCCTCGATCGCCGCAAGCGCGCCCTTGCCGGGAATGCGCGCACCGGTCGCGGCGACCTTGCCAGGCGCCGTCTGCGCGATCCATTCGATCCAGTCGGGCCACCAGCTGCCCTTGGTCTCAGTCGCTCCCGCGACGAATTCCTCGAGCGAGCCGACCTCGCTGTCGTTGGTCCAATATTGATATTTGCCCGCCGCCGGCGGATTGACGACGCCGGCGATGTGCCCCGACCCCGCCAGCACGAATTTCAGCGGGCCGGCGAAATGGTGGGTCATCTTCCATACGCTCTCGGCCGGCGCGATATGATCCTCGCGGCCCGCCTGGATATAAGACGGCGTCTTGACCGTGGTCAGGTCGATCGGCGTCCCCGCAACCGTCACCGCTCCCGGTGTCACCAGCAGATTGTCGCGGTACAGGTCGGTCAGATAGCTGCGGTGCCATTTCGCCGGCAGGTTGGTGACGTCGGCATTCCAGTGCAGCAGGTCGAACGGCACATAATCCTGCCCGAGCAGATAGTTGTTGGTGACATAGTTCCAGATCAGGTCGCGCCCGCGCAGCAGGTTGAACGTCGCCGCCATGTAGCGCCCGTCGAGATACCCCTCGCCCGACAGCGACTGGATCAGGTTCATCTGGTCGTCGCTGACGAACAGGTTGAGGTCGCCCGCCTGCGAGAAGTCGACCTGCGCGGTAAAGAAGGTCGCGCTCGTCACCCGCTCTGCCTGTCCCCGCGCGGTCAGCAGCGCGAGCGTCGCCGCCAGCGTCGTGCCCGCGACGCAATAGCCGATCGCGTGGACGCCTTCGACGCCGAGCAGCTCGCGTACCGTGTCGATTGCATCGATCTGCCCGAGCTCGACATAATCGTCCCAGATCACGTCCTTCATCGTCGCGTCCGCTGATTTCCACGAAACCACGAACACGCTCAGCCCCTGCTCGACCGCCCAGGCGATGAAGCTCTTCTCCGCCGTCAGGTCGAGGATGTAGAAGCGGTTGATCCACGGCGGAAAGATGATCAGCGGCGTCTCGAACACCTGTTTGGTGATCGGCGCATAGTGGATCAGCTCGTAGAGCGGCGTGCGCCTGACGACCTTGCCCGGCGTCGTTGCGATGTTGCGCCCGACCTCGAATGCGGTGGTGTCGGTGTGCGTCATCTGCCCCTTGGACAGATCGGCCATCATGTTCTGCAGCCCCTTGAGCAGATTCTCGCCGCGCGTCTCGGCGATCTTCTTGAGCACTTCGGGATTGGTCGCGGGGAAGTTGGTCGGGCTCATCGCATCGATGAAGCCGCGTGTGGCGAAGCGGATCTGCTCCTTCTGGCGCGGCTCGACGCCGTCGAGCGCATCGACGCCCTTCACCAGATGGTCGGCGATCAGGAAATAGCTCTGCCGCAGGAAATCGAACACCGGATCCTCGCGCCATTCGGGTGCCCTGAAGCGCCGGTCCTTCGCGCGCTCGGGCGTTTCTGTGACCGGCTCGGCGCTGGCGGGATCGAGGAAGCGCTGCCACAGCGTCATCGTGTCGGCCCAGAAATCGGCCGACGCGCGCAGCATCGGCGTCGGATCCATCAGCCCTGCGGCGGAGGATCCTGCGGTCGCCTGGCTCCACTGGTCGAAGCCATGCTCGAGCATCATCTGCTGCGCCCGCCCGAGCACCCAGGTCCAGTGCTGCAGCTCTTCCAGGCTGGGCGGACTGGTCGATGCTTGGGCTTGCGTCATGGAGGTTCCTCTCGACTCTTCATTCCCGCGAACGCGGGAATCCGGCTTTGGGTTGCCACCCTAGAGCGTTCGGCTCGCAACGAGAACAAGCTGGATTCCCGCGTTCGTGGGAATGACGTATGGACGGGGCGAAAGGAGCGTCCATGTCCGAACAATTCTACCGCATCAAACGCCTGCCGCCCTATGTCATTGCCGAGGTCAACGGCATGCGGGCGGCGGCGCGCGCGAGCGGCGAGGACATTATCGACCTCGGCATGGGCAATCCCGATCTGCCGCCACCGCCGCACGTTATCGAAAAGCTGATCGAAGTCGCGCGCAAGCCCGACGCGCACGGCTATTCGCAGTCCAGGGGCATTCCCGGCCTGCGGCGTGCCCAGGCCAATTACTATGCCCGCCGCTTCGGGGTCGAGGTCGATCCCGAAAGCGAAGTCGTGGTGACGATGGGGTCGAAGGAAGGGCTCGCCAGCCTCGCCACCGCGATCACCGCGCCGGGCGACGTCGTGCTCGCGCCGAATCCCAGCTATCCGATCCACACCTTCGGGTTCATCATCGCCGGCGCCGCGATCCGTTCGGTACCGACCACGCCCGACGAGGAATATTTCCGCTCGCTCGAACGGGCGATGGCGTTCACCGTCCCGCGTCCCAGCATCCTGGTCGTCAACTATCCGTCGAATCCGACGGCCGAGACGGTCGACCTCGCCTTCTACGAACGGCTCGTCGCCTGGGCGAAGGACAACCAGGTGTGGATATTGTCCGACCTCGCCTATTCGGAACTCTATTTCGACGGCAAGCCGACCCGATCGATCCTCGAGGTCGAGGGCGCCAAGGACATCGCCGTCGAATTCACCTCGCTGTCGAAAACCTATTCGATGGCGGGCTGGCGGATGGGCTTCGCGGTCGGCAACAAGGTGCTGATCGCGGCAATGTCGCGCGTCAAATCCTACCTCGATTACGGCGCGTTCACGCCGATCCAGGCCGCCGCCTGCGCCGCGCTGAACGGCCCTCAGGATATCGTCGAAAGCAATCGCCTGCTCTATCACAAGCGCCGCGACGTATTGGTCGAGGCGTTCGGGCGGGCCGGGTGGGACATCCCGCCGCCGCCCGCATCGATGTTCGCCTGGGCACCGCTCCCGCCCGCGCTGCGCCATCTCGGCAGCCTCGAATTTTCCAAGCAGCTGCTGACCCAGGCCAAGGTCGCGGTCGCGCCGGGCGTCGGGTACGGCGAGGATGGCGAGGGTTATGTCCGCATCGCCATGGTCGAGAACGAACAGCGCCTGCGCCAGGCGGCACGCAACGTCCGCAAATATCTCCAGTCGATGGGGGTCAACACCGCCAATCCGGGATGAATCCGCGCGCAGCGTACGGACTCCGCCGCCCGGTGCAAACGCGGCATTAACCAGCGCCGCCTATCCCGTCAGGATGCTTCCGCTGCGGCTGCCATCCCCCAAGTTGCGCACCGCGATCCTGGTCGGGATCGCCTATACGATCCTCGCTGCCGCGGCGATCGCCTTCACCCGGCTCAGCGACAACGTCGCATTGATCTGGTTCGCCACTGCTCCGTTGCTCGCCGCATTGACGGTATGGCCGCGTCGCAGCTGGTGGATGTTCATCCTCGCCGGGCTGATCGGCAGCATGACCGCGACGCTGGTGACGTCGCCCTACACCGCGCTGGCAGGGCTGTTCGCCATCGCCAATGTCGGCGAAGCGGTGATCGCCGCTTTGTTGCTGCGGCGCTGGGCGCTGAATCGCGAGCTGTTCCTGTCGACTCGCTCGATCCCCTGGTTCGTGCTGTGGGCCGGCTTCGTCGCGCCGGCGCTTTCGGGAGCGGTCGTCGCGGCGGCGCTGTTCGCCGCGCACGGCACCGATCCGCTGACGACCTGGGGCAACTGGCTGATCGGCCACGGCCTGGGGTCGGTGATCGCGATGCCGCTGGCGGTGCTGGTCCTGCGCGGCGGTGCCGAATGGAAGCTGTTCGCGGCGCGCGCCGATGCCGCACGCGCCATCGGGGTTGCGACGCTGGTGATCGCGGTCAGCGCGGCGGTGTTCAGCCAGGACCGTTTTCCGCTGCTGTTCCTCGTGATCATGCCCGTCCTCGTTGCCACCTTCACGCTGCGCAGTATCGGTGCCGCGGCCAGTATCGTCATCGTCGCCGTAATCGGCGCGGCGTTCACGCTGGGCGGCCACGGACCGATCGGGCTGGTGCGCGGCGACGAAGCGCTGCAGCTCCAGTTCTTCCAGTTCTACGTCGGCACGCTGTTCGTGATCGCGCTTCCGGTCGCGACCACGCTGATCGAGCGCGATACGCTGCTGCGCGCGCTCAGCACCAGCGAGGCGCGCTATCGGCTCGTCGCCGAACATGCCAGCGACATCATGATCACGGTCGATCCGCTCGGCCGCGTCGAATACGTCTCGCCGTCGATCCGCGAGCTCGGTTTCGCCGACCCGCTGGCGCTGTACGGCACCGAGGCCCTGCTGCTGGTCGCCGAGCCCGACCGTGAACGGGTACGCGCCACCTATCGTCAGGCGATCGCCGCTCCCGACCGCACCTTTCGCGTCGAGTATCGCGCGCTGCGCGCATCGGGCGAGACCAGCTGGTTCGAGATCAGCACCCGTGCCGTGCTCGACGATCTCGGCCAGGCCACGGCGATGGTCAGCGTTGCGCGCGATCTGTCGCAGCGCAAGGCGCGCGAGGAGGAACTGGAACGCGCCGCCTCGCTCGATCCGATGACCGGGCTGCTCAATCGCGAAGTATTCCGCCGCTCGGTCGGACTCGCGCTCCACCGCGCACGCCGCCAACCCGATCGCCGTGCCGCCCTCGCGCTGATCGATATCGACCATTTCAAGGGCGTCAACGATACCCACGGCCATGCCGCGGGCGACACCGCGATCCTCGTGCTCGCCGATCTGATGCGGTCGAATCTGCGTGCCGCCGATCAGATCGGGCGGATCGGCGGTGAGGAATTTGCGATCCTGTTCGACGGGGTTGACGCCGACGTTGCCCAGGCGAGCTGCGAGCGACTGCGCGTCGCATTGTCGCGCCAGCCGGTGCCGTGCGCCGCGGGGACGTTCCGGATGACCGCCAGCATCGGCGTCGTGGCGGTGACCCCGGGAACCCAGATAGACCGCCTGTTCGCGCTGGCCGATCAGGCGCTCTATGCCGCCAAGCGCGGCGGGCGCGACCGGGTCGAGCGCGCGACTGCCTGATCCGTTACTCGGCCGCCTGCGCGTTGCTGTCGGGATAGACGTCCTCGGCCAGCGCCCACACCAGATCGCCCTTGGTCAGCACGCGCCCGTCATGTGCGCGCACCGCGACATCGGAAATCGGCTTGCGGTCCCGCGCATCAACCAGCACCGGCGACGCCGGCATTCCGGTTTCCCAGCGCTCCCCCCATTGCCGCAGCGCGACCATCGTCGGCAGCAGCGCGAACCCCTTGTCGGTCAGGCGATATTCGATCTTGCGGCGATCCTCGGGCAGCGGACGGCGTTCGAGGATGCCGTGATCGACCAGTCGCCCCAGGCGATTGGACAGGATGTTGCGCGCGATGCCGAGTTCGGACTGGAATTCCTCGAAATGATGCAATCCGTTGAACGCGGCACGCAGGATCATGAACGACCAGCGCTCGCCCATCGCCTCCAGCGCGGCGGGCAGGCTGCAAGTGGCGGCCAGCTCGCGCAGGGACTCTCGCAATTTCTCACCCATAGCCGCCCTGACTATCGCAAAATCGCCGCGTTGGAAACGCAAGGAAATGATGCGCCGCAGCACTAGTCCTTGATTGCAACTTAATGCAGTGCCTGATAGGTAGTGAATCGCAACCTTACCCCGGGAGACTCTATCATGAACCGCATCGCCGCCTTTTCGGCCCTCGCCATCGCCGCCGCTCCGATCGCCGCCGCTCCCGCTTTCGCCCAGACCGGCTATTACACCGTCACGCCCGTCACCGCCCCCGCCGAAGGCAAGCTGGTCACCCGCTCGACCGTGTGGACCTGCGACGGCGCGGTATGCACTGCGCCCAAGTCGGCGACCCGCGACAAGCTGCTGTGCGAACTGGTCGTGCGCGAAGTCGGCGCGCTCCAGGCATTCCGCGCCAATGGCAGCGATTTCGACGCCGACACGCTGGCGAAGTGCAACGCCCGCGCCCGCTGATCGCGCACCGCGACGCCGGCCGGTCGCTGCCGGACCGGCGTCGCCCAATCGGGAATAGCGCGCCCCTGCAACGAATGTGTTGCAAAGCGGCAAGCCGCGGCCCCATCTATCATCGGTGCTGCGCCAGTATGAACTCGTCGATCGGGTATTGAGCTACGATCCGGACGCCGACGAGGCGCTGCTCAATCGCGCTTATGTGTTCTCGATGCAGGCGCACGGGTCGCAGAAACGGGCATCGGGCGACCCTTATTTCAGCCATCCGATCGAAGTCGCGGGCATCCTCACCGACCTGCACCTCGACGACGAGACGATCGCCACCGCGATCCTGCACGACACGATCGAGGATACTGTCGCCACGCCCGAGGTCATCCTCGCCAGGTTCGGGCCGGCGGTGGCGCGGATGGTCGACGGCGTCACCAAATTGTCGAAGATCGAGGCGCAGACCGAGAACGAGCGCGCCGCCGAGAATCTGCGCAAGTTCTTGCTGGCGATGTCCGACGACATCCGCGTGCTGCTGGTCAAGCTCGCCGACCGGCTGCACAACATGCGCACGCTCCACCACATCGCCAATCCCGACAAGCGCAAGCGCATCGCGCGCGAGACGATGGACATCTATGCCCCGCTCGCCGAGCGGATCGGCATGTACGAGTTCATGAAGGAGATGCAGACGCTCGCCTTCCAGCAGCTTGAACCCGAAGCGTATGAATCGATCGTCAAGCGGCTCGCCGCGCTCCAGGACGAAGGCGGCGGCGACCGCATCGACAAGATCGGCAGCGGGCTCAAGCAGCTGCTTGGCCGCGCCGGGATCGAGGCCGAGGTATCGGGGCGCGAGAAGCATCCCTATTCGATCTGGAAAAAGATGTCCGAGCGCCATGTCAGCCTCGAACAGCTGTCCGACATCATGGCGTTTCGCGCGATCGTCGATACCGAGGAGGAGTGCTATCGCGCGCTCGGCATCATCCACCGCAAATGGCCGATGGTCCCGGGACGGTTCAAGGATTACATCTCGACGCCCAAGCGCAACGGCTATCGCTCGATCCACACCAGCGTCATCCATGCCGAGAATATGCGCGTCGAGATCCAGATCCGGACTCAGGCGATGCATGCCCAAGCCGAATACGGCATGGCCGCGCACTGGGCGTACAAGCAGGATGCGGTGCGTCCCGACACGCAGGTGCGCTGGATCCGCGATCTCGTCGAGATCCTCGACAATGCCGAAAGCCCCGAGGAGCTGCTCGAACACACCCGCATGGCGATGTATCAGGATCGCATCTTCGCCTTCACCCCGCGCGGCGAGCTGCACCAGCTGCCCAAGGGCGCGACCCCGATCGACTTCGCCTATGCCGTTCATACCGATCTCGGCGACCAGGCGGTCGGCGCAAAGGTCAATGGCCGCGTCGTGCCGCTGCGCACCGAGATCGAGAATGGCGACCAGGTCCAGATCCTGCGCTCCAAGGCGCAGACGCCGCAGCCCAACTGGCTCAACTTCGCGATCACCGGCAAGGCACGCGCCGCGATCCGCCGCCATCTGCGGCACAAGGAGCGCGACGAGACCGCAAGGATGGGGCGCAAGCTCTACGACGAGATCGTCGCGCGGCTGCCGGTGCCGGTCGGCGACGACGCGCTGCGCGATGCGCTCAAGCGGCTCGGACTGTCGGACGAAGCCGCGCTGATGGAGGCGATCGCGCGCAAGACCGTCAGCGACGCCGACGTGATGGACGCGCTGATGCCCGGCTCGGCGCAGTCGCCGGACATCGAACGCCCGCCGCAGCGTCAGGCTATCTCGATCAAGGGCCTCACCCCCGGTATGGCGTTCGACCTGGCCGGGTGCTGCCGCCCGGTGCCCGGCGATCGCATCGTCGGGGTGCGCCGCCCCGATCAGCCTATCGAGGTCCATGCAATCAGCTGCGGCCGGCTGGCGCAAAGCGACGACGCCGACTGGGTCGATCTCGCCTGGGGCGACAAGGCCGAGGGCGGCACCGCGCGCATCGACATCACGCTCAAGAACGAGCCCGGCGCATTGGGCGCGGTTGCGACGATCATCGGCGCGCACAAGGCCAATATCCTCAACATCCGCCTCGACACCCGCGACACCACCTTCCACACCAACCAGATCGATCTCGAGGTCCGCGACGCGGCGCATCTCATGCGCCTACTCGCCGCGCTGCGCGCCGCCGAGGCCGTCAGCGCCGCCGATCGCGGCTAGCACACCCTCCCCCCGTTCGTTTCGAGCGAAGTCGAGAAACCGTGTTCGGCGCCGAATGTTATCGACAACAATGTCAGTAAGGCGTAGCTTTCCCGCATGAGCCACGACCACGCCTTGTCGATCACGCCCGGCGACATCGATCACATGGGGCACGTCAACAATGCCGTGTACCTCAACTGGGTGCAGGAAGCGGTCGTCGCCTATTGGGAAAAGATCGCCCCCGCCGAAGACGTCGCCCGCCATCTGTGGGTCGCGCTGAAGCACGAGATCACCTATCGCCGCCCGGCATTCCTCGACGACACGGTCATCGCGACGGTGGTCGCCGACAAGGTCCAAGGCGCACGCGCGATGTTCACCACGCTGATCAAGCGCGGCGAGGACGTGCTTGCCGAAGTCGAGAGCAGCTGGTGCGCTTTGGACGCCGACACCCGCCGCCCGATCCGCGTCGCCCGCGATATCGTCAGGCGCTTCATCGCCGATTGACCGATGACGCGGCCGTGCTGGCGCGCTACAGCCGCACGCCATGCATCGCCCCGCCCTCTCGGTCGTCGTTCCCTGCTATAACGAGGAAGCATGCCTTGCCATGCTCCATGTCCGCATCACCGGTGCGGCGCGCGCCGCGGTCGGCGACGATTACGAGATCGTGCTGGTCAATGACGGGTCGAGGGACGGCAGCTGGGCGGCGATGCAGCGGCTTGCGGCGGACGACCCCCGGCTGGTGGCGATCAACCTGTCGCGCAACCACGGCCACCAGCTGGCGCTGACTGCCGGGCTCGACCTGTGCGCGGGCCAGCACATCCTGATCATCGACGCCGACCTTCAGGACCCGCCCGAACTGCTCGCCGACATGCTCGCCGCGATGACCGATCAGGACGCCGACGTCGTCTATGCCGTACGCCGCCGGCGCGAAGGCGAGACGCTGTTCAAGAAGCTGACCGCCGCTGCCTTCTACCGCGTGCTCGATCGCGTCACCGACACCCCGATCCCGCTCGACACCGGCGATTTCCGCCTGATGAGCAGGCGCGCGCTGGATGCGCTGCTTTCCCTGCCCGAACAGGCGCGGTTCATTCGCGGGATGGTTGCCTGGATCGGCTTTCGCCAGGTGCCGTTCCTCTACGACCGTGCCGAGCGCCACGCCGGCGAGACCAAATATCCGCTGTCGAAGATGCTGCGCTTCGCGTTCGACGCGGTCACCGGCTTTTCGACTGCCCCCTTGCGCTGGGCCAGCCATTTCGGCCTTGCGCTGTTCTTCCTGTCGTTCCTGCTGATGATCTATATCGCCATCGGCTTTTTCACCGGGTCGGCGGTGCAGGGCTGGACCTCGACGATGCTGGTGACGGTGTTCCTGGGCGCCGTTCAGATGTTCGTGCTGGGCATGATCGGCGAGTATCTCGGGCGGCTCTATGTCGAGGCGAAGCGGCGGCCGCTCTATCTGGTCGCCGACATCGCCGGGCCGGTGCAGGGTCGGGCGACGCTCGGCTACCGCGCCGAAGCCAGCGCGATGATCGAAAGCCCGGCCGGCAGCGGCACCCGCCCGACCAGGTGACGCTCCAGCCCGAACACCTTCTCGAACACCGCATTCAGCAACTTGGGCGGCGGTGAATCGTCGCTGTCGTCCTTGCCGGTCAACCTGCCGACCATCCGCGCCGCGACCGCCGCTGGGAACAGCAGCGAGTTGAACCAACGCAGTCCGCCATGCCGCAACCCCGCCGCGCGGATCGCGGCATCCAGGCTCGCCTTGGTATAGCGCCGCTGATGATGGTTTACGACGTCGTGCGCCGACCACATCCACGGATGCGCCGGCACGGTGATCAGGATCTTGCCGCCGGGCTTGAGCACCTCGCCCATCGCCCTCAATGCCCCGACATCGTCGGCGATATGCTCGACCACGTCGAGCACCGCGACCAGATCGTACGCGCCGCGCGCGACCCCGCCGAGTTCGGGTAACGGCGCGGTGCCGACCGGCTTGCCCAGCCGCGCGCTGGCGATGTCGCGCGCCGCTTCGTCGATCTCGATCGCATCGACTTGCCCGAAACTCGCCAGCATCGGCAGATTGTGCCCGGTGCCGCAGCCGATCTCGAGGATGCGCGCGTCCTCGGGCAAGCCCGCTTCACGCGCAACATAGTCCGCCAGGATATCGCGCCGCGCGCGATACCACCAATGCGTCGAATCATGCGCCGCCATGCGGTCGTAGACGATGCGGTCCATGTCTAACGAAACACCCATTGCCGGTTTAGGAAAAAGGTCACTACCGGCACCAGCAGCAACCCTGGGACCAGCGGCACCCAGGCGGGCTGGCCCAGCAGGTCGGTCGCGATCCAGGTGATGATCGCGTGCAGCCCGAGCCCTACCCCCTGCACGCCGACGAACTTCGCCTGTCGCGCACCGCCCGGCTCACGCCCGCCATGCCCCCGGAAACTCCATTTGCTGTGGAGGACATAGCCCACCGTCACCGCGACGGCGAACGCGAACGGCACTGCCAGCACCGCGTGCGCGCGCCCGAACACGAACATCGCCAGCGGCAGGTACACCGCCGAATAGACGATCGTCGAAATGCCGCCTGCGACCAGGAACCGCGCCAGCTGCCCTGCGATCGGATGCGCCGTGATGCCGCCAGACTGTCGCCGCTCGATCGGTCGCTCCATCGCCGTCATGCCTGAACTTGCCCTTTGCGCGCACTGGGATAGGGAGCGCACAGCGTGCCCCTGCGGTACAGCGTGCCTAGGCGGATCGCCGCGGTGAGGGAAGACGAATTGAACATGCAGCCACGCGTCGATCTCGCGCGCATCCTCGATCGCTACTGGGTCCGGCTGGCGCTGGCGGCGTGGGCGGCGATGGCGGCGTGGTATTTCTGGCAGCGCTGGGGCAGCATCTACTGGCTGGCGCTGAGCGACACCGACGACAATCTGCGCCTCGCCCAAGTCCGCGCCTGGCTGAACGGACAGGGCTGGTACGACCTGCGCCAGTATCGCCTCAATCCGCCCGGCGGGCTCGACATCCACTGGAGCCGCATCGTCGATCTGCCGATCGCCGGGCTGATCCTGCTGTTCGATCTCTTCACCAGCCGTGGCTGGGCGGAGCGGCTTGCGGTCGGCATCGCGCCGCTGCTGCCGCTGGGCGTCGTCATCCTCGCGCTCGGCGCTACGGTGCGGCGGCTGGTCGCCCCCGCCGCATGGCCGTTGGCGATCCTGTTCCTGCTCGGCTGCACCGCGACGCTGCTGATGTTCATGCCGACACGGATCGATCATCATGGCTGGCAGCTCGCCTGCCTTGCGCTGACCGTCGCCGGTCTCGCCGACCCGGCCGGGCGCCGCGGTGGCATGCTGGTCGGGGCGTCGAGCGCGGTCAGCCTCGCGATCGGGCTGGAGATGCTGCCCTATGCGGCGATGGCGGGCGCGATCCTTACGCTGCGCTGGGTGTGGGACCGCGGCGAAGCGGCGCGGCTGGCGGTGTACGGCCTGACGCTGGCGGGCGGCTCGGCGCTCGGCTTCGCGCTGTTCGCCTCCTACGCCAACCAGGCGCTGCGCTGCGACGCGCTGACCCCGGTCTGGCTCAGCGCCGTCGTCGTCGCGGGCGCGGGACTGTTCGCCATGGCGCACTGGTCGCCCGAGCGGCGCGTGCTGCGGCTGGGCATCGCGAGCGTCGCGGGCATTGCGATCGCGCTGCTGTTCGCGTTCGCCTTTCCGCAATGCCTCGGCCGTCCCGAAGGCGTGTCGGACGAACTCGCCCGCATCTGGCTCAACAATGTGCGCGAGGCCAAGCCGATCTACGCGCATCCCTTGCGCACCGCGCTGCCGATCGCGGTGCTCCCTGCGATCGGCCTGATCGGCGCGCTGCTGGCGACGTGGCAGGCACGGCGCAGCCCGGCGCTGGCGGGGTGGGCCGCGATCGCGCTGTTCACCCTGTTCGCCTGTGCGATGCTGCTGTGGCAGGTCCGTGCCGGTCCCGCGGCACAGCTGCTCGCGGTCCCCGGTGCCTGCGCACTGGCGTGGATCGTGCTGCCCTGGACGGTCAACCACCGCCTCGCGGCGGTGCGCATCGGCGGCACGCTGCTCGCGTTCCTCGCCGTCTCGGGCATGTTCGTCGGCTTCGTCGTCCGGTTCCTGCCGATCGAGCCGGCAAGTCCGCAATATACTGCCGTCGCGCGGGCGGGACGGCTGTGCGCGACCCTGCCGGCGCTGGTGCAGCTCAACCGCATTCCCGCCGCGACCCTGTTCACCCATGTCGATCTGGGGCCGCGATTGATCGTGGCGTCGCATCACAAGGGCATCACCGGTCCCTATCACCGCAATGGCGACGCGATCCTCGACGTCCACCATGCCTTCATGGGCAGTCCCGACAATTTCCGCCGCATCGCCGCGGCGCATGGCGCAACCTATCTGCTGACCTGCCCCAACATGGCCGAGACCACCAACTACCGTGCGCGGTCGCCGAACGGCTTCTATGCCCGGCTGGCGAGGGGACAGGTGCCGGCATGGCTGACCCCGGTACCGCTGGGCCGCAACAACCCGCTCCGGCTCTGGCGGATCGACGGCTAGGAAGCGATCGTCGCCGACAGCCCGTCGACCACGAACTGCGTCGCCAGCGCCGCCAGCAATACGCCCAGCAGCCGGGTGATCACCGCCTCGATCTTCGCGCCCAGTACGCGCATCAGCGGACCGGCCAGGATCAGCGCCGCCAGCGTCACCAGCAGGATCGTCGCCATCGCGCCCAGGATCACCAGAGCCGCGGTCATGCCGCTGTTCTGCGACGTCAGCAGCATCACCGACGCGATCGATCCCGGCCCTGCGATCATCGGCATCGCCATCGGGAACGCCGCGACATCCTCGACCTCGGGGTCGTCGATCACCTGCTGCGCGCGGTCCTCGCGGCGCTGGGTGCGCTTTTCGAACACCATTTCCAGCGCGATCAGGAACAGCATGATGCCGCCCGCGATCCGGAATGCGTCGAGGCTGACGTGAAGCGCGCGCAGCAGATCCTCGCCGAATAGCGCGAAGCCGAGTAGGATCGCACCCGCGATCAGCACCGCGCGCACCGCCATCCCGCGCCGCTGCGACGGTGACGCGCTGGTGGTCAGCCCGGCATAGATCGGCGCGCACCCCGGCGGATCGATGACGACGAAGAACGTGACCAGTGCTGACACGTACAATTCGATCACGGGCCGATCCCGTCGAACGCCGCCGCGTCGTAGTCGATACCGTCGCGGCGATGCGCGGCGACCAGCGTGTTGCGCAGCAGGCATGCGATCGTCATCGGCCCGACCCCGCCCGGCACCGGCGTGATCGCGCTCGCCACCATCGCCGCACCGCCGAAGTCGACGTCGCCGACCAGGCCGTCTTCGGTACGATTGATGCCGACGTCGATCACTACCGCGCCCGGCTTGATCCACTCGCCCTTGACGAAATTGGCGCGCCCCACGGCCGCGACGACGATGTCGGCGCGGTGGACGTGCCCGGGCAGGTCGTGCGTGCGCGAATGCGCGATGGTGACGGTACAGCTTTCCGCGGTCAGCAGCGCCGCCATCGGCTTGCCGACGATGTTCGATCGCCCGATCACGATCGCGTCCTTGCCCGACAGGTCGCCCAGCTGGTCCTTGAGCAGCATCGCGCAGCCCAGCGGCGTGCACGGCACGAACCCCGGCAGACCGGTCGCCAGCCGCCCAGCATTGACCGGATGGAACCCGTCGACATCCTTGTCGGGATCGATCGCCAGCAGCACCCTGGCAGCATCGATATGTCCCGGCAGCGGCAGCTGGACGAGGATGCCGTCGACCGCAGCGTCGGCGTTGAGCCGCTCGACCAGCGCGATCAGGCTCGCTTCGTCGATATCGGCGGGCAGGCGGTGTTCGAAGCTCTCCATCCCCGCCGCGACCGTCGCCTTGCCCTTCGATCGCACATAGACCGCCGAGGCCGCGTCCTCGCCGACCAGCACCACCGCCAGCCCGGGCACGCGCCCGGCCGCGGCGCGGAACCGCGCCACGCCCTCGCCCACCCGCGCGCGCAGGCGCAGCGCGAACGCCTTGCCGTCGATCAGTTCGGCGGTCACTCCGGCGCTTCCGGTCAGATCGCGTACGGCGCGGTCGCGCGGTACGCGGCGGGCAGCAGCACGCTGTCGAGGATGAGGATGATCAGCAACACGACCATCGGCGACAGATCGAGCGTGCCGAAATCGGGCAGGATGCGGCGGATCGGCCGATAGACCGGCTCGGTCAGCCGATCGAGCCCGGTCCACAGCGAGCGCACGAAATCGTTCGACATGTTGATGACGTTGAACATCATCAGCCACGACAGGATCACCTGGACGATGATGATCCACCACGCGACGTTGACGAGGATCGAGATGATGTCGAGGATCAGGTTCAAGCGCGGTCTCCGTGGGCGTCGCCTAGCGAGTAGCGGAAACCCCGCTAGCGCTTCAAGGTAGGAAGCGCGCTACTTGCGCACCAGCGTGCCCGCCCCTTGCCGCGTGAAGATTTCCAGCAGCATCCCGTGCGGCGTGCGCCCGTCGAGGATGACTGCGGCGTCCACGCCCGCCTCGACCGCCTTGACGCAGGTCTCTACCTTGGGGATCATTCCGCCCGAAATCGTGCCATCGGCCCTGAGCGCCGCGATCTGCGCCCCATCCAGGTCGGTCAGCAGTTCGCCGTCCTTGGCGAGCACGCCCGGCACGTCGGTCAGCAGGAAAAAGCGCGACGCCTGCATCGCGCCTGCGATCGCGCCCGCCATCGTGTCGGCATTGACGTTGTAAGTGTGGCCGTCGGCGCCCAGCGCTACCGGCGCGACCACGGGGATAAAATCCTCGCGCAGCAGCGTGGTCAGGATCGTCGCATCGACCGCGACCGGCTCGCCGACGAAGCCTAGATCGACATGCCGCTCGATCCCCTGGGTGCGGTCGGCCGTGGCGCGCCGGACCTTTTCGGCGACGACCAGATTGGCGTCCTTGCCCGAAATCCCCACCGCGCGGCCCCCGGCGGCGGCGATCCATGCGACGATTTCCTTGTTGATCTTGCCCGCCAATACCATCTCGGCGACTTCCGCAGTGTCGGCATCGGTCACGCGCAGCCCATCGACGAAGCTCGATTCGACTCCCAGCCGCTTGAGCATCGCGCCGATTTGCGGCCCGCCGCCATGCACCACCACCGGATTGATGCCGACGGCCTTGAGCAGCACCACATCCTCGGCGAAGTCCCGCGCCAACTCGGGATCGCCCATCGCGTGCCCGCCATATTTCACGACGAAGGTCGATCCGGCATAGCGCTGCAGATAGGGCAGCGCCTCGGTCAGCGTCTCCGCCTTGGCAAGCATCGCGGGATCGGGGGCGTGGTTGGTCATTTGCGGGCCAATAGCGGGACTCGCCCGCTCGTGAAAGCAAAGCATCGTCAACGCCGCTTGACTCATTTCGACGTTTAGCTAAATGTCACATCATGAGCCAGGTCTTCAAAGCCTTGTCCGATCCGACCCGTCGCCGCGTGCTGCAATTGCTGCGCAAGGGACCGATGAGCGCGGGCGACCTCAGCGACGCGTTCGACGTGTCGAAGCCGACGATGTCCGCCCACTTCGCGGTGCTGAAAGAGGCTGATCTCGTCCATGCCGAGAAGATCGGCAAATCCATCCGCTATCATCTCAAGCTCACGGTGCTCGAAGAGGCGCTGCTGGGCTTCGTCGATTCATTCGGCGCGCGATCGTCCGCGCCTGACAGGGAGAATGCGAAATGAGCAAGGATCTGGTCGGCAGCCTCGCCTGGGGCGTCGGCATCGTCATGCTGGCGCTTGGCCTGACCTATGCGCGCAGGCAAGGTCTTGTGGAGCCCGACACTGTTACCCGCATCGTCATCGGGGCGACCGGACTGATGGTCGCATGGTTCGGCAACATGATGCCCAAGCGTTTCGTTCCCAGTGCCGCCGCGCGCCGCGTCCACCGGCTCGGTGGCTGGTCGCTGGTGGTCAGCGGCCTCGTCTACGCGGCGGCCTTCGCATTCGCACCGATCCAGCTGGCGGTGCTGATCGGGTGCGGCGCAGTTCTGGCCGGCATGGCGATCACCATCGGCTATTGCCTGGGCCTGCGCGCAAAGGCGGAAACGGCCTGACCCGACCCAGTCGAGTGAAACGGATCGACGAGGGTCAGCGCTGTCGATCGAGACCGCGACCCAGCCCGACGAACGCGTAGATCAGCGGCGGCACCAGCACGATCGACAGCGCCACCTTGGTGATCATCTGCCCGACCAGCAGCTCGCCGATCGGGAACAGCCCGTAGAAGGCGACGGTGATGAAGATCAGCGTGTCGACGATCTGCGACAGCACGCTCGCCGTCGCTGCGCGCAGCCACAGCAGATTGCCGCCACCCGAACCCGTTCCCTGCCCGCGCAGCGCCGCGAAGATCGTGACGTTGAGCGTCTGCGATACGCCATAGGCGATGATCCCGGCGATCCAGATCCGCCAGGTCGATCGCATCATCAGCTCGAACGCGGCCAGCCGCTCGGGCTCCATGCTCGCCGACGCCGGCACCTGCAGCACCAGCAGCACCAGCAGGATCGAGAACACCAGCGGAATGAACCCGAACCAAACCAGATGCTTGGCTACGTTCGGACCATGCAGTTCGGCGATCGCGCTCGACACCACCACCAGCAGCAGGAATGCGAAAATGCCCGCTTCCACCGCGAGCGGCCCCAGCGCGACCTGCTTGTTGCCGAGCACGCCGGCGATGCACACCATCCCCCCGTAAAAGATCGACAGCAGGAACAGCGAGCGCGGAATCGCGGGGGCGGGCGGGGTCATCGCCCCGGTGCTAGCGGGATACGCGATGCGAAGAAAGGTGCCGCGTACCTCATCCCCTAGCCCTCGCCCGCATCCCGTGTATGGTCGCGCGCTTGTCGTCGGGGAGTGCCACGTTGCAATTCGTCATCGGGCTATGCGGGATCGCGGTGATCCTCGCGCTGGCTGTGCTGTTGTCCACCAATCGCCGCGCGATCCGGCTTCGCGTCGTCGGCGCCGCCTTCGCGCTCCAGGTCGCGATCGCGGTGCTGGTGCTCTACGTGCCCGCGGGCCGCGCCGCGATTCGGGGCATGGCAAACGGCGTCACCGCGCTGCTCGGCTATGCCGCGGCGGGCACCAATTTCATCTTCGGTCCGCTGGCCAGCCCAGAACAGGGCGGGCAGAGCTTCGCGATCTCGGCGCTTCCCGTCATCATCTTCTTCGCCAGCCTGGTCGCCGTCCTCTACCATCTCCGCATCATGCAGTTCATCATCCGCTGGGTCGGCGGCGCGATCGAAAAGGTGATCGGCGTGTCCAAGGTCGAATCGCTGTGCGCGGCGGCCAATATCTTCGTCGGGCAAAGCGAATCGCCGCTGGTCATCCGCCCCTATCTCGCCAGCCTGACGCCCAGCCAGCTGTTCACGGTGATGACCGTCGGCATGGCCGGCGTCGCCGGCACCATCCTCGCCGCCTATGCCTCGTTCCTGGGGCCGGAGGCGCTGCCCTATCTGCTCGCGGCCAGCTTCATGGCGGCACCCGGCGGCATCCTGATGGCCAAGATCATCATGCCCGATACCGCGCCCGAACCCGAACTCCAGCTCGGCGATCATCAGGAGGCCGCGGTGCTCGCGGTCGCCGCGCCCGATCCGGAGGACGAGCGCGCCGCCAACCTCATCATGGCGGCGGCGATGGGTGCGCAGACCGGCGTCAAGATCGCGGTCGCGGTCGGCGCGATGGTGCTCGCCTTCGTGGCGCTGGTGGCGATGGCCAACGGCCTGCTCGGCGTCGTCGGCGGCTGGTTCGGCTATCCCGCGCTCAGCTTCCAGGGAGTGATCGGCGCGATCTTCGCCCCGATCATGTTCCTGCTCAACATCCCGTGGGCCGAGGCGGGCGAAGCCGGCGGGCTGTTCGGCACCAAGCTCGTCCTCAACGAATTCGTCGCGTTCATCGAGCTTGGCCAGATGACCGACCTGTCGCCGCGCACGATCGCGATCGTCACCTTCGCGCTATGCGGCTTCGCCAATTTCAGCTCGATCGCGATCCAGATGGCCGCGACCGGCAGCCTCGCGCCCAATCAGCGCCCGATGATCGCCCGGCTCGGCGTCCGCGCGCTGCTGGCGGGAAGCCTCGCCAACCTGATGTCCGCCGCACTTGCAGGGCTGTTGCTGCCCGCCTGACGATGGGCGTGTTCACGATGCCAAAGAGCGCGTGTCTCGGGTAAAGACAAATCTGCGTATACAGCCTATTTGGTTAGTTGTCAAGTCAGTCGCTGCCTACAGCGCTTCGACGATCGTGACGTTGGCGATCCCGCCGCCCTCGCACATCGTCTGCAGCCCGTAGCGCTTGCCGCGGCGGCGCAGCGCGTGGACCAGCGTCGTCATCAGCTTGGTACCCGACGCCCCCAGCGGATGCCCCAGCGCGATCGCGCCGCCAAAGGCGTTCATCCGCGCCGGATCGGCATCGTGATGCCTGGCCCAGGCGAGCGGCACCGGCGCGAACGCCTCGTTGACCTCGTACAGGTCGATCGCATCGATCGTCATTCCCGCCCGCTCGAGCGCGCGGTCGGTCGCGAACAGCGGCTCCTCGAGCATGATCACCGGAT
This sequence comes from Sphingomonas japonica, assembly GCF_006346325.1. NCBI lineage: Bacteria > Pseudomonadati > Pseudomonadota > Alphaproteobacteria > Sphingomonadales > Sphingomonadaceae > Sphingomonas > Sphingomonas japonica. The sequence continues at coordinate 2,187,344 of NZ_VDYR01000001.1, forward strand.
CACCGGCGGTCACCGTCAGATTGTGAATGCGCGCCAGCGGCGTCAGGCCGTGCGCCTTGAGCGCCGCTTCGGACACGATCATCACTCCGCTCGCCCCGTCGCAGATCTGGCTGGCATTGGCGGCGGTGATCACCCCGCCCTCCGCCAGCAGCTTGACCGATCGGATGCCTTCCAGCGTGGCGCCGAAACGGATGCCCTCGTCGCGATCGTGGATCGCCTCGCCGCCGCCCGGCGTATCGATCGCCAGCGGCACGATTTCGTCGGCGAAATCGCCGCGCTCTGTCGCGGCAGCGGCGCGGACATGGCTCTCCAGCGCATAGGCGTCGAGATCGTCCCTCGAAAAACCGTGCTTCTTCGCGATCATCTCGGCGCCCAGGAACTGGCTGAACTGCACGCCGGGATAGCGCGCCTCCTGCCGCGGCGACTTGGCCTTGCCGAGCCCCGCCTGCGCGAACAGCGCGCCGGTCGATCCCATCGGCACCCGCGTCATCGATTCGACCCCGGCGGCGATCACCACGTCCTGCGTCCCCGACATCACCGCCTGCGCCGCGAACTGGATCGCCTGTTGCGAGCTGCCGCACTGCCGGTCGATGGTCACCGCCGGAACGCTCTCGGGCAGCGACGACGCCAGCACCGCGCCGCGCCCGACCTGAAACCCCTGCTCGCCGCCCTGGCTGACGCAGCCCATGATGACGTCCTCGATCGCGGCGGGATCGATGCCCGTATCCGCGACCAGCGTATCGAGCACCTGCGCGGCCATGTCGGCGGGGTGCCACCCCGCCAGCCGCCCGCCGCGCTTGCCGCCCGCGGTGCGCCGCGCGGCGACGATATAGGCCGTGGTCATCGCTGCTCTCTCCCGATCATATCGGCGCGATCATGGCACAGCGCATTCGGTTGCGTAAAGCAACGCAAGCACTTCGCGATCGGGAGGAAGTGGATGCCCCGTGAGGATTCGAACCTCAATTAACGGAGTCAGAGTCCGTGGTCTTACCATTAGACGACAGGGCAATCGTGGAGCGGGCAGATAGGCAAGCGGCGCGGGGCTGTCAATCGGGTGTGCGGGTGGGCATCGGCCGATGCGGGCGCCGACTGCGCCTTGTCGCGGCCCCGGCCATGCGCTAGCCCTGATGCCAAGCACCGAGCGGCAGTGTCCGTGACGGATAGAACATAAAGCGAGTACCGGCATGGGAGATCATCCCGCGCAGATGCCGTATCGGCCGGGCCCAGCCCCCGCCCGCACGGCCCCCCGAAGCGACGCGGCCCCCGCGCCGGTCGTCCCCCGCGCGCGCTGGCCCGAAGGCCGGCATTACGCCGCGCTCGACCTTGGCACCAACAATTGCCGTCTTCTGATCGCGCGGCCGCAAGGGTCCGGCTTCGCGGTGATCGACGCATTCTCGCGGATCGTCCGGCTGGGCGAGGGCCTGGCGAGTTCGGGGCGGCTGAGCGATGCCGCGATCGAACGCACCATCGCCGCGCTGCGCGTCTGCGCCGACAAGCTGCGGCGGCGCAACGTCGCGCTTGCCCGCTCGGTCGCCACCGAAGCCTGTCGCCGGGCAGCCAACGGCCCCGACTTCATCAAGCGAGTCTACCGCGAAACCGGCATCGTCCTCGACATCATCACGGCTGAGGAGGAAGCGCGGCTGGCGGTGCTCGGCTGCCACGCGCTGCTCGAACCCGGCGACGGTCCGGCGCTGGTGTTCGACATCGGCGGCGGTTCGACCGAACTGGTGTTGATCGACACGCGCCATGCGGTGCCGACGATTCTCGACTGGCACAGCGCGCCATGGGGCGTGGTGTCGCTGACCGAAGCCGCCGGCAGCGGTACGCCCGACAGCGTCTATGCCCGCATGCGTACGCTGGTGAAGGACAGCTTCGCGCCGTTCGCATCGCGCCTGCGCGCGCCGCTGGGGGTGCCGCGGCTGCTCGGCACCAGCGGTACGGTGACGACGCTCGCCAGCGTCCATCTCGGGCTCGAAAGCTATGATCGCCAGGCGGTCGACGGGCTGATCGTGCCGACCGCGGCGATGCGCGGCGTCAGCCAGCGGTTGTCGGCGATGGACCTGGCCCAGCGTTCCAAGGTGCCCTGCATCGGTTCCGAACGCGCCGATCTGGTGGTCGCGGGCTGCGCGATCCTCGAATCGATCATGGACATCTGGCCGGCCGAGCGCCTGGGCATCGCCGATCGCGGCATCCGCGAGGGCATCCTGCGCCGACTGATGCAGGGCCGGGCATGAGCCGCGGCGGCACGCGCGGGCACACCCGCGTCCGCTCCGTGCGCGGGCGCAGCGAACAGTCGCGCCGCTGGCTCGAACGCCAGCTCAACGATCCGTACGTCAAGCGCGCCAAGGCCGAGGGCTATCGCAGCCGCGCCGCGTACAAGCTGATCGAGCTCGACGAGAAATTCGGCATGCTCAAGGGGGTGCACCGCGTGCTCGACCTCGGCATCGCGCCGGGCGGCTGGGCGCAGGTGGTGCGCAAGCGCGCGCCCAAGGCGACCATCGTCGGCATCGACCTGCTGCCGGTCGACGCGATCGAGGGGGTGACCATCCTTCAGATGGACTTCCTGGCGGACCAGGCACCCGATGCGCTGCGCAGCGCGCTCGGCGGCGAGGCCGACCTCGTGCTGTCGGACATGGCCGCCAACACCGTCGGCCATCCGCAGACCGATCATCTGCGCACGATGGGACTGGTCGAGGCGGCCGTCGAATTCGCCTGCGAAGTCACGCGCCCCGGCGGCAGCTTCGTCGCAAAGGTGCTGGCGGGCGGCGCCGACAGCGCGCTGGTGGCGACGCTCAAGCGCAATTTCGCGACCGTCAAGCACGCCAAGCCGCCCGCCAGCCGCAAGGATTCGTCGGAATGGTATGTGGTGGCGCAGGGCTTCAAGCGGCGGCAGGTGCCAGCCGAAGACTGACCATGCTCAGCGCTTGGTCGCGAACCAGATGACGTGGCGCGGCCCCTTGCCGTTCTCGCGGGCGCGCACCGCGACCTCCTCGACCGCGAAACCGGCGTCGCCCAGCCGCCGCTTGAATACCGCATCGGGCGCCGCAGACCAGATCGCCAGCGCGCCGCCGGGCTTCAGCGCCATCCGCGCCGCCGCCAGTCCCGCCATGCCATACAGCTTGCCATTGGCATCGCGCACCAGCCCGTCGGGACCATTATCGACGTCGAGCAGGATCGCGTCGTAGCTCAGCTTGTCGGCCTCGATGCGCTTGCCGACATCCCCCTCGACCAGTCGTACTCGCGGATCATCGAGGCATCCGGCGGTCAGCGCCGCCATCGGGCCGCGCGCCCATTTAAGGATACCGGGCACCAGTTCGACCACGGTCACCTGCGCATCCCTGCCCAGCCGGGCAAGTGCGGCGCGCAGCGTGAATCCCATGCCATAGCCGCCAATCAGGAGATGCGGCCGCGCCCGGGCGCCGAGCCGGTCGATCGTCATCGTCGCCAGCGCTTCTTCCGACCCGCGCATGCGCGTGTTCATCAGCTCGTTGCGATCGAGCACAATCATGAAATCGTCGCCGCGACGGTAGAGCCTGAGCTCGACGCCGCCGGGGACCTGCGCGGTGTCGATCAGTTCGCGTGGGATCATCGCCGGCCTTTCACTGCTCGGCATTGCGGTATCGCCGGGCGCCGTTCCCGGCCAGCCCAAACCAGCTGCCTCAAAAGATGCCGAGGAATTTCTTGCGCTTGGGCTTGGCCGGTTCGGCCTTGCCGCTGCCGACATCGTCGCGCACCTCGCCGCCGCGGGTGCGCTGCGCCTTTGCGGTCGCGCCCGCCAGCACCGGCCCGCACGCCGCCGCCTTGGCATCGCCGACATCGACGAACGCCAGCAGCGCCGCTGGCGGCGCCACCAGCGCCGCCAGCCCCAGCCCGGCGCCCGCGCGCCCGAGCAGTTGCGGACTGATCACATCGAGCGAAGGCTGCGAGAAATAGCCGCCGACCCCGACCGGCGATTGCCCCGAAAAAAGGCTGAACTTCTTGCCGTCGGCACGGAACGCCAGATCCATCTGCTCGCTCGCGAAGCTGAAACCGCCGCGGCCCAGAATGACGTTCTTGGTGGTGTCGATCAGGATCGGATCGGCGCCGGCCGCGCCGCCGCGCACGGTAAAGGCGACCAGACCGCAATTGATCCGCACCGGCTCCTTCAACCGGTCCTCGAACATCTTTTGCGCGAAGGTCCCGAAATCGAGCTCGGACAGCTGGACGTTGCGCGTCCAGAACGTGCCCTGAGGAATGACGAACGCGATCCGCCCGCGCGACGTCGCCAGCGAATCGTGGAGCGTATCGCCGTCGCCGACCAGTTCGATCCGGCCCTTGACCGTGCCGCTGGTCCCCGCCTCCGCCACGCCGAATCCGGCGAGCAGCTGCGCCATCGGCGTCGTGCCGAGCCGGATGTCGTAGCGGGTTCGCGCCGGGCGCCGCCGCCAGTCGATGGTGATGTCCGACGCCACCTTGCCGCGCGCCATGGTGAACGCGAACGGCGACAGCGTGAGCAGGCCGTCGTCGAGCGCGACGGTCGCCGCGACATCGGTGACGGGAACGCTGTCCGACCGCAGCCGCGCGACGCGGTAGCGGACGTCGGCGTCGAAGGCGCGCAGCCCCTCGGCGCGCAGATTGGCGTCGGGCAACAGGCGCGCAGGCGCGGCTCCGGTCGCGCCCGCCGCCGCCTGATAGCCGCGGTCGGCGACCAGGTCGGGATTATATCCGATGAACGGCGCGACATCGACGATGTCGAGCGTCCGCGTCGCGAGGTCGGCATCGATATGCACGCGCGGATCGCCGGTCTCGACGGTGAACGCCCCGGCGATGTCGCTGTCGCCGAACCGGCCGGTCATCTTGGTGAACCGATAGGCGGTGTCGCGCTTCACCAGCTGCGCGGTCAGGCGATAGGCGCGGGTGTTGGGCACGACGATGCCGAGGATGCCGAGCAGGTCGGCGGCGTTGCGCCCGCGTGCGCGCGTCGCCAGCGGGACGCGTTCGATCTCGGCAAGGCTGGGCAGCGTGCCGGTCACGTCGATGCGATTGCCCGCGGCATCGGCCTGCAGCACCAGCTGGTTCGAACCGCGCGCTACCGTCGCGTTGGGCGTCAGCAGCGCGCCGAGCACCGTGAACGGAGTCTCGCGGATGCGTCCGTCGCCGCTGAAGCGCACCGCATCGCCGATCCGCGCATCTTTCGAGGTGATCGTGGCAAAGTCGAGATCGGCGAGCAGTTGCAGCCGCGGATCGCGGTAGCGCAGCGCCGTGGCCTGCAGGGTAGCGCGGTCGATGACCGGCAGGTCCAGCGGCTCGGCCTTGCTTTCGCTGGCAAAGGTCCAGCTATTGGCGCTGTGGTCGCGATTCCATTCGAGCGCGAAGGCGGCGCCGTCGAGATCGAGCCAGCGCAGGCGGCGCTTGCCGAACAGCAGGGACAGCGGCGCGATCCGCGTGTCGATACGCCGCGCCGCCAGCAAATAGGGGCGGCTCGCCCAGGACGGATTGGCGATGCTCAGTCCCTCGGCGAGGAACTTGATGTCGAACGGCGCGAAATAGAGCTGGAAATCGCCGCGCACGACGACCTTGCGATCGGTCATCGCGGCGACGGTGCGCTCGAACGGACCTTTCAGGAACCGCCCCTTGGTAACGTACAGGATCAGCCACACCGCAAAGATCGACACGACGACCCCGAGCACGATGTTGCCCACCAGCCGCCACCGCTTGCGCGGGTCGGCCGGCGGCGGCGCAGGCTGCGCGGGCGCTTCCGTCGTGGCGCGGTCGACTTCGGACGAGGACGGTTGCTCGGACATGGCGATACTCTGTTACTACGCCCCTGCGAAGGATCGCGCGAGAAGAACAACGCATAGCACGCTGCAAAGCCGCTTGCCCTTGTAGGATTGCGTATCCCCTCCATATACCATCCATGTGGATGGCTTACGGATGTAAATATGTCGGGTGAAGCGCCCCTTCGCGCTCGCGGCGAAAGCGAAAAGATCACGATCAATCTCGGATTCATCGATCTCGGGCAGATCGACCTGATGGTTGCCGACAGCTTCTATGCCAATCGCAGCGATTTCATCCGCAGCGCGATCCGCAACCAACTCGAGCGCCATGCCGACGCGACCCGCACCGCGGCATCGCGGCGGCGGCTCGAGCTCGGCGTCAGCCACTATGACCGGGCGCTGCTCGCGACCTATGCCGAGCGCGGCGAGACGATCGACATCCGTGTGCTCGGCCTTGCCACCATCGCCGCCGACGTCACGCCCGACCTTGCTCGCGGCACGATCGCCTCGGTCGCCGTGCTCGGCGCCTTCCACGCGAGCCCTGCGGTCAAGGCCGCTATCGCCGACCGCATTCTTTGAAAGTCTCCGCCATGAAATTCGCCCTTCCTTCCAAGCTCGATACCGCGTTGGCACTGGTCCGCAGCGGCGACCTGGCCGCCGCCACCGCCGCGATCCAGGCGTCGCTCGGCAGCCCGGCGGCGAGGCCGACCCGCGCCGCCGCCGGCGAAACCGCGCTGCCGCGGATCGGTGGTCGGCCACAGGGCAATTTCGCGCCGGCCCGTTATGCCGGGCCGGAAGGAACGCTCGACTATCATCTCTATCGCCCGAGCACCGCCGCTGCCGGAATGCCGCTGTTGGTGATGCTCCATGGCTGCACCCAAGATCCGGAGGATTTCGCGCGCGGCACGGGCATGAATGCGGTCGCCGAGCAGCTCGGCATGCTGGTCGCCTATCCGCGCCAGCCGCAATCGGCCAATGCCCAGAAATGCTGGAACTGGTTCCGCCCCGGCGACCAGAACCGCGGCGGCGGCGAGCCCGCGCTGATCGCTGCGGCGACACGCGCCATCCTCGCCGAGGCCGATGGCGATGCCGCACGCGTCTACGTCGCCGGGCTGTCGGCCGGCGGCGCGGCGGCGGCGATCCTTGCCGCCGCCTATCCCGAACTCTTCGCCGCGGTCGGGGTCCATTCGGGGTTGGCGTGCGGAGCGGCCCGCGATCTTCCGAGCGCGCTCGCCGCGATGCGCAGCGGTGCGCGCGCCGCACCCTCAGGCGATGCCCGCTTCGTTCCGGTAATCACCTTCCACGGCGATCGCGACACCACCGTCAATGCCGCCAATGCGCAGGCGATCGTCGCACAGGCGACCGCCCTCCATCCCGCGCCGCTGGCAACGACGGTCGAGGACCTGGGCGGGCACGTCCGCGCGACCTCGACCGATCGGGCGGGGCGGATCGTCATCGAACAATGGACGGTGCGCGGCGGTGGCCATGCCTGGTCGGGGGGGTCGCGTACGGGCAGCTATGCCGACCCTGGCGGCCCCGATGCCTCGCGTGAGATGGCGCGCTTCTTCCTGACGCACCGCCTGGCGGGATGACACGCCGGTACGGACCGAGCAGAGCAAGAAATTGGTGCGGTCGAGAAGACTCGAACTTCCACGGGCTTTCGCCCACAACGACCTCAACGTTGCGCGTCTACCAGTTCCGCCACGACCGCACGAGATATGTCCGCCGATTGCTCGGCGTCCGGTAGGCGCGTGCCCCTAGCAAAGCCGATACCTGCTGGCAACAAGCGTGTTCGCTTTCCCTCGCGACCCCGCTAAGGCGCCGCCTACCATGCGCCTGCCCGCCGATCCCCGCGCCGAAACGCGCCGCATCCTCGCGCTGGCGTGGCCGGTGATGCTGACCAGCCTCAACTGGACATTGCTGCACATCACCGATGTCGTCGTCGTCGGGCTGACGGGCACCGATCAGGTCGCCGCCTTGGGGGCGAGCCGGGCGCTCACCTATATCGGCATCGTCGTCGCGCTCGGCTGGATGTCGGGGGTGATCGTGATGGTGTCGCGCGCCGACGGAGCAAAGGACGCGCCGCGCACCGCCCGCGTCCTTCATGACGGACTGATCGCGGGCGTGCTGCTGGGATTGCTCAGCGGCGGGATCCTGTTCTTCTTTGCGCAGCCGCTGCTGATCGGCGTCGGCGTCGAGCCCGGCATCGCGCCGTCGGCAGCGCGCGTCGTCGAGGTGATGGCGCTCGCTTATCCGTTCCAGCTCGCCAACATCGTCGCCGCCTTCTTCCTCGAAGGGGTCAGCAAGCCGCGGCGGGTGATGGTCGTCAACCTGTCGGTGCTGCCGCTCAATGCCATCCTCGCATGGGCGCTTTCCGGCGGGCATTGGGGCTTGCCGGCATTAGGCGCGGTCGGCGCGGCGGCGGCGACCGCGATCGCATCCGCGGTCGGCGCTGCGGCGATGCTGACCGCGGCCTGGACGCTGCCCGACGGCAGGGCGCGCGGCGTCGGCCGCTGGCGGCTGCCCGCGACCGCGCCGTCGCTCGCCGGCATCGCCGCCTTGCTGTCGTTCGGCGCGGTCCCGGCGATCGCCTCGGGGCTGGAGCTTGCCGGATTCTCGATCCTGATCGCGCTGTCGACCCAGCTCGGCGAGCCGGTCGCGCACGCTTTCCAGATCGTGTTCTCAGTCCACAATGTCACCTTCGGCGTCGCGCTCGGCCTCGGCTCGGCAGCGGGCGTGCGCGTCGGCAACGCGATCGGTGAGGGTCTGCCCGATCAGGCGGCGGGCCGCGCACTGATCGCGGTGCTGCTCGCGGTGGCTGCGCTGGGGCTGCAGGCGGCGCTGATCGTGGCGCTGGCGGCGCCGATCGTCGACGCGTTCCCGGCGATCGTCGCGGTACACGCGATCGGGGTGGCGATGCTGATGGCCTGGGCGCCGTTCATCGTGTTCGACGGCGTACAGGTGGTGCTGGTCTATGCACTGCGCTCGATGGGCGATCAGGTCGCCGCCGGATTCAACTCGATCCTCGCCTATTTCATCGTGACCGGCGGGCTTGGCTGGTGGCTGTTCGTCACCGGCTGGGGCTATATGGGGCTGGTCTGGGCATCGGTCGCAGGCATGGTCGTCGCCGCCGCCAGCAACGGCGCGCGGCTGGCGTGGATCAGTCGGCGGACGCGCCCGCAAAGCTGAGTTCGAGCACTTTCGAATTGGCCGGAACGTCGAGCTTGGCGCTGTTGAACTCGACTGCCGCCGAGGGCCCCAGCGTGCGCGTCGGCGGCGTGATCGTCCAGCTAAACACCATCCGCCCCTGCACGTCGCGCAATTCGGCCTGGATGTCGGGAATGCGCTGGGTCGTCGCGGTCGGATTCTCGATCCGGCCCGACACCGCGAACAGCTCGTTGCCGCTCGACAGGTTGCGGCGGTCGATCGCGCGTTCGGTGAAACGCAGCGGCGTCGCGCTGGTCCCGACCGGGATGCCGAGCTGCGAAGCCAGACCCGGCGCGCCGGTATAGAGGATCGCGCCGACGCCGAGCAGCATCGACACCCCGGCGATCATCGCCGCCGCGGTCCAGCGGCGGGCGGGATTGCGGCGCGGGCGGAACGGCGGCTGGTGCGCGAACGCGTCGAATTCGCGCGGCGGCGCGGGCGGCGCGATCGCCGCGGGATCGACGAAGCTGAACGAGGCGCGGGATGGCGGAACCGGATCGGCGACCGGTCCGGGTGCCGGTTCTGGAGGCGCAGGCGCCGCCGCGATCGGTGGCGGAGGCGCCTTGATGCTGGCGGCAGGCCGCGCTTCCGCGGCGGGTGCGGGCTCCTGGAACCAGCTATGCTTGCAATTGGCGCAGCGCACCGTGCGCCCCGCCGCGCCGATCGCACTGTCGGGGACGAGGTAGCGGTTGCGGCATTCGGTGCATTCGAGGATCATCACTACCGCTTTCAAGGACGCAAGGCTCGGGGTGGGGTGGGCCATCCCCGGACATGGTGAATCTACGCGAGTCGGGGGGCTGCGGGCAAGCCCGGCTTGAGCGCGACCGGCGGACGTGCGATGGCATCGCCCGAGCGGGGAACAGGAGCGGGCCGGGCGTCGGCAATGGCCAATATCGTACAGTTCGAGCAGGTCGGCCTGCGCTACGGGTCGGGGCCGGAGACGCTCTCGGACATCTCGTTCTCGCTGGCACCCGGCGCTTTTTATTTCGTTACCGGAGCGTCGGGCGCGGGCAAGACGTCGCTGCTCAAGCTGCTCTACCTCGCCCAGCGGCCGAGCCGCGGCGTGATCCGCCTGTTCGGCGAGGATGCGGTGATGCTGCCGCGGCACCGCCTGCCCGGCTTTCGGCGACGGATCGGCGTGGTGTTCCAGGACTTCCGCCTCGTCCCGCACCTGTCGGCATACGAGAATGTCGCGCTCCCGCTGCGCATCGCCGGGATCGCCGATGACGAGATCGACGAGCCGGTCCGCGAGATGCTCGCCTGGGTCGGGCTTCTCCAGCGCGCCGGATCGCGTCCGGCAACGCTGTCGGGCGGCGAGCAGCAGCGCATCGCCATCGCGCGGGCGGTGATCGGGCGGCCGGAGATGCTGGTCGCGGACGAGCCGACCGGCAACGTCGATCCTGAAATGGCCGACCGCCTGCTGCACCTGTTCGTGTCGCTCAACAAGCTCGGCACCACCGTCGTCGTCGCGACCCACGATTTCCATATGCTCGGCCGTATCCCCGACGCGCGGATGATGCGGATCGACAAGGGCCGGCTCGACGATCCCACCGGCGCGCTGCGGCATCCTCCGCGGCCGGTCGAATGAGCGACACCCCCCGCCCCGGCCGCGCCGAGCGCCGCATCCTCGACGCCAGCCTCCAGACCCGCGCGATGACGTGGGTGATGGGAGTGATGCTGTTCCTCACCGTGCTCGCCGCGGCGATGGGGTTCGGCATGGCCAATGCCGCGCGCGCGATCGACGCCGACCTGAGTGGCCGCCTGACCGTTCAGATCGTCACCGCCGATGCCGATACGCGCACGCGCGCGGCGCGGGCGATGGCGCAGATGCTGCGCGTACTGCCGATGGTGGCGGCGGTGCGCCCGGTCGATGAAGCCCGGCTCGCCGAACAATTGCGCCCGTGGCTCGGCGACGCGGGGCTGTCGGGCGATCTGCCGATCCCGGCAATGATCGACGTCGATCTCAAGCGCGCCTCGCCCTCGGCGATCGCCGATGTCGAGCGCGCGGTGCGTGCGTTCGACAGCGATGCCCGGGTCGATGCGCATGCCGACTGGATCGCGCCGGTGCGGCGGCTGATCGCCAGCTTCGGCGGGCTCGCGCTCGGCGTGGTGCTGCTCACCGCCGGCGCCACGCTGTTCGTCGTGGTGCTCACCGCGCGCGCCGGGCTGGAGGCGCATCGCGGCACGATCGACGTCATGCACATATTGGGATCGACCGATGTCCAGGTCGCGCGCCTGTTCCAGCGCCGCATCGGCGTCGACACGCTGCTCGGCGGGCTGATCGGCAGCGCCGCGGCGCTCGCGCTGGTGCTGGTGTTGCAGCGCCAGTTCGCCGCGATCGGATCGCAGCTATTGAGCGGCGGCGGACTGGCCCCGGTCGACTGGACGCTGCTGCTCGCGCTGCCGCTCATCTTCGCCGCGCTGGCGATGCTGGCAGCGCGCTGGACGGTGCTTCGCGCCTTGGGGAAGATGCCGTGATCGTCCGCATCCTGGGCTTTGCCGCGCTCGCCTATCTGCTGGGCTTCGTCGCGTTCATGCTGTCGCTGGGTAGTCCGCTGCCCGCTGCGCACGTCACCGACGCGATCGTCGTGCCCACCGGAGGCCCCGGCCGCATCGACCGCGGCATCGCGCTGCTCCAGGCCCGAGCGGCCAAGCGCATGCTGGTCAGCGGCGTCGCCCCTGCGGTGCGCCCGATCGAGCTGGCGGTGACCTACAGCGCGTCGCCCGCACTGTTCGCCTGCTGCATCGACCTTGGTCAGGAGGCGTTCGACACCCGCTCCAACGGCGACGAGACGGCCCTGTGGGTCAGTGAGCACGGTTATCGCTCGGTCCGGCTGGTGACGTCAGACTGGCACATGGCGCGCGCGCGGCTCGAACTGACCAACGCGCTCGGTCCCGATGTCGAGGTGGTCGCCGATCCGGTGCCGACCAACGCCCGGCTGGAGACCTTGATCAGCGAATACAGCAAGCTGATCGTGCGCCGCGTCGCCCTTCTGCTGGGATATCGCGGATGACGGCGCTGGCCCCTGGATTTCGCGCATGACCGCGCCCGCCCCTGGATTTCGCGCGTGACCGCGCTGGCCTGGTTGCGCACGGCGCTGTTCAACCTGATCTTCTACGGCGCCTCGGTGCCGATCGTGCTCGCCGCGCCGGTCACCGCCCGGCTGTTCGGCAAGGCGGCGCTGCGCAAGCATGCGCGGCTGTGGGTTCGCTTCCACCGCTTCGTCGCGCGCTGGACGATCGGCATTCGCATCGCGATCGAGGGCGAGGTGCCGACCGGGCAGGTGCTCTACGTGTGCAAGCACCAGTCGCTGTTCGAGACGTTCGAACTGCTCGACCGGCTCGACGAACCCGCGATCGTGCTCAAGCGCGAACTGGCCGACATCCCGGCCTGGGGCTGGGTGGCGCGCGAATATGGCGTCATCGTCGTCGATCGCGAAGCCAATGCCGCGGCGATGCGATCGATGATCCGCGATGCCAGGGCAGCGCTCGCCGCCGGGCGCTCGGTGCTGATCTTCGCCGAAGGAACCCGCGTCCGCCCGGGCGAGACGCCGCCGCTGCGCGCGGGCTTCGCCGGGCTCTACCGCGCGCTCGGCCTGCCGACCGTACCGATCGCGATGAACAGCGGCGAGTTCTGGCCGAAAAAGGGTACTAAGCGCGCCGGCACGATCATCTTCCGCTTCGCCCCGCCGATCGCGCCGGGGGGCGATCGCGTCGCGGTCGAGCGCGAGGTCCATGCCGCGATCAATGCGCTGGAGGGAGCCTATCGCGGCGCGATCGCCACGGAATCCGCTGCCCCAGGTTGAGCCCGCGGGTGACGCGCAGATCGACCACCGCCATCATGAAATAGGCCGCGGCCTGCTGGACGCGCATCCACCAGCTCGTCTCCGCGCGATATTCCTCGGCGGTGATCGCCCGCGACTGTGCCACCTCGCCGTCGAAATAGGCGCGGACATGCGCGGCGAAGGCGGCATCCTCGATGCGCAGCATCACCTCGAGGTTGAGGAACAGGCTGCGCACGTCGAAATTGGCCGAGCCGATATGGACGACATCGTCTATCACGAACAATTTGGTGTGCAATTTGGTCGGCTGATATTCGTAGATGCCGACGCCGCGCTTGAGCAGGCGGCGATAGGTGAAGCGCGATGCCCAGATCGCCATATAATTGTCGGTCACCGACGGCAGGACGATGCGCACGCTCCCGCGCCGGGCGGCCCGGCGCAGGCGGCGGAGCATGCCGATGGTCGGCGCGAAATAGGCGGCGATCATGTCGATGCGGCGGCCGCCCTCGATCTCGCGCTTCACCGCCCGCGCCCAGGGCGACAGCCGCCGCGTCGGCCCACCCAGCAGCCATCGCACCGTGCCTTGCTGCTCGCTCCAGCGCGCGATCATGCGGTTTAGCACGCGCACCTGCGCGCCCTCTTCCTTCGACCATACCGACAGCGCCTCGAAATAGCCGGCGATGTGCGACGCCGCCGGACCCTCGACCAGCATGCCCAGGTCGCGCCACGCTTCGCCATCCTCGCCGGGCACGCCGAAATAATCGGCCTTGATGTTGAACCCGCCGATGATCACCCGCGCTTCGTCGGCGATCGCCAGCTTCTGGTGGTTGCGCACCAGATATTTGCGCCCCCAGCGCGGCACGAAGCGGCAGATATCGATCCCCGCCGACGCGATCGACTCGAAGAAGTCGTGCGCGGCGGCATGTTCGCTGCCCAGCCCGTCGACGATCATCGCCACGTCGATACCGCGGCGGCGGGCAGCGATCAGCGCGTCGCGCACCGCCCGCCCCGCCGAATCGTCCTCGTAGATATAATAGAGTATGCGCAGCGTCGCGGTCGCTCCGGCGATCAGGTCGAGCAGCGCGCGCAGCCGCCGCGGGCCGGTATCGAGCAGCGTCAGGCGGTGACCGGCGACGTCGAAGCTCGGCTGGGGCGGCGGTTCGTCCATGCGCGCGCTCATGCAAGCCGCCGCGCGCCGCGACAACCCCGCACGCCGCGCCGCGCCGGTTTCCTTGACATTTCGGGCGCCCGCGCCTAGTTGCCGCGCTTTCCCGAACTCGAAGCCGAAGGAAGCGTTTCATGGCGCGCGTCACCGTCGAGGATTGCGTCGACAAGGTATCGAACCGGTTCGACCTGGTATTGCTGGCCGCTCAGCGCGCGCGCGAGATTTCGGGCGGCGCCGAACTGACGCTCGACCGCGATCGCGACAAGAACCCGGTGGTCGCGCTGCGCGAGATCGCCGAGGAAACCGTGCGTCCCAAGCAACTCCACGAATCGGTCGTGACCGGGCTGCAAAAGGTCCAGATCGACGATGAGGAAGCGCCGGACGATATCGGTTCGCTGTCGGCCTCGGCCGAGGCGCTGCGCCTCACCGCGGCAGCACCGCCGCGCAACCAGAATGTCGGCGGCGACTACGAAGGCTGATCGGGGCCTGACCGGGGCTCGGCTGCTGCATCGGTGACGGGCAGGCCCAAGCGGCCTGCGCCGTCCGACGTGGCGGTATTGTCGGTTCCGGTATGCGGGGGACGCCTACCGCCCGACCAGCGCCGAATCGCGCAAGCCCCGCCACACGCGCAGCGCCTGCGCCGTCTCGAACACGTCATGCACTCGCAGCATCTGCGCGCCGAGCGCCGCGCCCTGTAGCGCCAGCGCCACCGATCCCCCCAGCCGCCGGTCGACCGGCGCCTCGTGCGACAGCGCGCCGATCAGCCGCTTGCGGCTGGCACCGAGCAGCAGCGGGCAGCCCAGCCCGTGCAACAGCGCCAGCCCGTTGAGGATCGCGAGATTGTCGGCCAGCGCCTTGCCGAAGCCGATGCCCGGATCGACGATGATCCTGGCCCGATCCACCCCCGCCGCGACCACCGCGTCGATCCGGGCCTCCAGCCAATCGAACACGCCGGTCAGCGGGTCGCTCGGTCGCGCTCCCTCGTGCGGGCCGTGCGTGGGGTCGGGCGAGTGCATCAGCACCACCGGACAGCCCGCGCGCGCCACCACCTCGAGCGCGCGATCATCCCAAAGCAGCGCGGCGACGTCGTTGACGACCTGCGCGCCCGCCGCCAGCGCCGCTTCCATTACGGCCGCCTTGCGCGTGTCGATCGACACCGGCGTGCCCGAGGCTGCCAGCCGCTCGATCACCGGGACGACGCGCTTGATCTCATCGCCTTCCCAGATTTCCGGCGCGCCCGGTCTGGTCGATTCACCGCCGACGTCGATCAGCGCCGCGCCAGCCACCGCCATGTCGACTCCTGCCGCCGCCGCGCCTGCCGGATCTCCATGATGGACGCCGCCGTCCGAAAAGCTGTCGGGCGTCAGGTTGAGGATGCCCATCACCAGTGGCTGGTCGAATCGCAGCACGCGCTCGCCAAGCGCGATCGGCGCACGCGGGGCGGAGATGCGCTTGGCGAGCAAAGCAGCGCGCTCGGCCTCAGCATCGGTCAATCGCGATAGGAAATCGTCGAACCCGGCAACCGGGACGGTGCGCCGATCTGCGCCTTCGATCACCTCATACGCGGCGAACCACTGCATCCCCCCTGCCAGCCGCGCGACTTCGCCATCGCGCCCGATCGGCGTATCGACGAACTGGACCGGGCGAAGGTGAAGGGGGCTCACGGTCACCACCTTCGCGTGATCAAGGCTGGGTGGCCAGCAGGTAAGTCTGCCGCAGCGCGTCGATCGGCTTGAGCCCGTCCGGCGCTTCGTAATGCCAGAAGCTCCAGCCATTGCACGACGGCGCGCCTTGCACCGCCGCGCCGATCTTGTGGATCGATCCGGTCTGCCCTTCGCACAGCAGCGATCCGTCGGCACCGACGCTCGCGCTCCAGCGGCGCTTGGCGTCGGTCAGCACCGCGCCGGCCGCCAGCATTCCGGTCTCGACCAGCGTCCCGAACGCGACGCGGGGCAGCGACTTGGGCGCCTGCATCGTGCGCAACGCCGATTCGTCGAGCGGCAGCGCCGCGTCGATCCGCGCCTGTGCCGCCGCAACGTAGACCGGCTCGCGCTCGATGCCGATCCAGTGCCGCCCCAGCCGCTTGGCGACCGCGCCGGTGGTGCCGGTGCCAAAGAACGGGTCGAGCACGACGTCGCCGGGCTGCGTCGTCGCCAGCATCACCCGGTAGAGCAGCGCCTCGGGCTTCTGCGTCGGATGGACCTTGTGCCCGTCCTGCTTCAATCGCTCCGGCCCGCCGCAGATCGGAAATTCCCAGTCCGACCGCATCTGCAGCTCGTCGTTGAGCGTTTTCATGCTGCGATAGTTGAAGGTATAGCGCGCCTTTTCGCCCATCGACGCCCAGATCAGCGTCTCGTGCGCGTTGGTGAAGCGCGTGCCCTTGAAATTGGGCATCGGATTGGCCTTGCGCCACACAATGTCGTTGAGAATCCAGAAGCCCAGGTCCTGCACCGCAGCGCCGACGCGGAAGATGTTGTGATAGCTGCCGATCACCCATAGCGAGCCGTTCGGCTTGAGGATGCGGCGCGCTTCCTTGAGCCAAGCGCGGGTGAAGCGGTCATATGCGGTGAAGCTGTCGAACTTGTCCCAGTCGTCGGTGACCGCATCGACATGGCTGCCATCGGGGCGGTTCAGGTCGCCGCCCAGCTGCAGGTTGTATGGCGGATCGGCGAATATGCAGTCGATGCTGGCGGCGGGTAGCGCTTTCATCGCGGAGACGCAGTCCTGCATCAGGATCGCGTCGAGCGGCAGCACGGCAGGCTCCGCCGCTGTGCGCACGGCCCTGCCCGGCGCCTTAACCTTGTCGAGTACCGCCACTGCCCCTGCCCCCGTCGTTGGAACCGCATATCCGGGTCGACGGACTCCTCCGTCAAGCATGCAATGGTTAACGCCAAAGCCTAGGAAATCGTTAAGATCGGCCAAGGCGGGGGTGACCCACAACATGTCGAGTCCGCAATGGGTTCGCAGCCGCTAGGGCTGGGGTGTGGCGCAAAGGACTCACCTCGCGCGCTACCTTGCGATCACGCCGCCGAGCGCACCTCGGCGATCGGTACCAGCGCCTGCAGGAACTGTTCGGCGCTCGCTTCCCAGGTGAACTGGCGCGCATAGGCGGCGCAGGCTCCGCGATCGCGCGTCAGCGCGGCGGCGATCGCGGCGTCGAGGTCATCGGCCATCGCGCCGACGTCGGGGGTGAGCACATCGACTGGCCCGGTCACCGGATACGCCGCGACCGGCGTGCCGCATGCCAGCGCCTCGATCATCACCAATCCGAACGTGTCGGTACGGCTCGGAAACACGAACGCGTCGGCAGCGGCATAGCATTGCGCGAGTTCGTCGCCGAAGCGCGGGCCCAGGAACAGCGCGTCGGGATAGGCGGCCGCCAGCGCCGTGCGCGCCGGACCGTCGCCGACGACGATCTTGCTGCCGGGATGCGAGCAGGCGAGAAACGCCTCGAGATTCTTCTCCACCGCGACCCGCCCGACATAGAGCAGCCGCGGCCCCGGCAGCGCGGCGATTTGCGCCAGCGGCGGAATATCGGCGTGGAAGCGGTCGAGATCGACGCCGCGGCCCCAATGCCGCACCTGATCCAGACCGTGCGCGACCAGGGTCGCGCGGATCGACGGCGTCGATGCCAGGATCGCCTGCGCCGGGGCATGGAACCAGCGGATATAGCGCCAGATCCACTCGGCCGGTACGCCCGACCGCGCCGAGACATAGTCGGGAAACTGCGTGTGATAGGCGGTGGTGAACGGAAAGCGCTGGCGCAGGCACCAGCGCCGCGCCGCAACGCACAGCGGCCCTTCGGTCGCCAGATGGATGGCATCGGGCGCGAAGCGCGCGAGCAGCCCGCCGACGGTGGCAGTGCGCACCATCGCCAACCGGATTTCGGGATAGGTCGGGCAGGGCAGCGAATGGAAGCGATCGGGCGAGATCACCTCGACGACATGCCCTTGCCGTTCGAGCACGCGGCGCACCGATTGCAGCGTGCGCACGACGCCGTTGACCTGCGGTTCCCACGCATCGGTGACGAGCGCGATCCGCATCCCCGTCACGCCGCGGCCGCGACCCGCTCGCCAGTCTCGGCGGGCCGCCGGGCGATCTCGTCGGCCCAGTGCAGGATTTCCATGCGACCGTCGAAATGTTCGACCAGCGCGGTGCAGCCCTCGACCCAGTCGCCGTCGTTATAATAGGCTATGCCGTCGATCATGCGGTGATCGGCGGTGTGGATGTGCCCGGCGATGACGCCGTCGACGCCGCGGCTCTTCGCCTCGTGCGCGACGATCTCCTCGAAGTTGGAGATGAACTCGACCGCGTTCTTGACCTTGTGCTTGGCGTATTTGCTGAGCGACCAATAAGGCAGCTTGAGCGCGCGCCGGTACAGATTGACCCAGCGGTTGAGCGTCATCATCGCGTGATAAGCGAAGTCGCCGGCATGCGCGAGCCAGCGGTGCGACAACGTGATCGCGTCGAATTCGTCGCCGTGCAGGACCAGCAGCCGGCGGCCGTCAACCGTGGTGTGGATCGCCTGGCGCTTGATCTTGACCCCGCCGAAATCGAGCCCGGTGAACTGGCGGAACATCTCGTCGTGATTGCCGGGGATATAGACGATGCGCGTGCCCCGTTTGGCGCGCTTCATGATCCGCCAGACGATGTCGTTGTGGCTTGCTGGCCAATAGAATTTCTTCTTGAGCTGCCATCCGTCGAAGATATCGCCGACCAGGTACATCTTCTCGCTGTCGACATGGTCAAGAAAGTCGATCAGCATCTCGGCATTGCAGCCGCGCGTGCCGAGATGGACGTCGCTGATCCAGATGGTGCGATATTGCCGCCGCCCGGCGATCTCCGCTTCGGGCAGCGACGGCCGCGACGCCGCAAACGTCGCCAAGTCGGTGATGTCGCCGGTGAACGGAAAGGTGGTGACTGCGCCCATCGTCTTGGATCCTCGTGCGGATTTGCTGACCGACGCGCCTATGCAGGCGGAATGTTACAACCCGAATCGTAGCATTGTCTTGCCACCGTCACAATCGCGCGTCGTTTGGAGCTTGGCGCAAGCGCTAATCTCAGGCGGCGCCGGCCCACTCCCCCTCCCGACCACCCAGCAGCTTACGTGTGGGTGGTCGGGAAGGGGAGCGGACATGCGACGCCGATCTCAGTCGATCGTCAGCACGATCTTGCCGACATGCCCGCCGTCTTCCATCCGCGCGTGCGCCTTGGCGGCGTCGGCGAGCGGGAATGTGGTGTCGATCAGCGGCTTCAACCGGCCCTGCACGACGAACGGCCACACCGCCGTTGCCAGTTCGTCGGCGACCAGCGCCTTGAACTCGGCCGAGCGCGGGCGGAGTGTCGATCCGGTCAGCGTCAGACGGCGGCGCATTATGTCGAAGATCGGGATCGTCGCCTGCGCCCCGCCCTGCACCGCTATCGACACATGGCGCCCGTCATCGGCAAGGCATTTGAGGTTGCGCGGCACATAATCGCCGCCGACCATATCGAGCACTACCGCGACGCCCTTGCCGCCGGTGATCGCGGCGACGCGCTCGACGAAGTCCTCGGCGCGGTAGTCGATCGCGTGATCCGCGCCGTGCGCCAGCGCGGCGGAAACCTTGTCTGGCGATCCGGCGGTGACGATGATCGTGATCCCGAACAGCCCGGCCAGGCTGATCGCCATGGTGCCGATCCCCGACGTGCCGCCGTGGACCAGAACCGTGTCACCCTCCGCCGCAAAGCCGCGCTCGAACAGGTTGGTCCACACGGTGAAGAGCGTCTCGGGCAGTGCCGCCGCCTCGATCATCGTGATCGCCGGCGGCACCGGCAGGCACTGGCCAAGCGGGGCGACGGCGTATTGCGCATAGCCGCCCCCCGCCAGCAACGCGCAGACCCGCTGGCCGAGTTGCTCGCGCGCCACGCCCTCACCGACCGCGACGATCGTGCCGGAAACTTCGAGGCCGGGGATCGACGGTGCTCCGGGCGGAGGCGGATAGCCGCCCTTTCGCTGCAGGATGTCGGGGCGGTTTATCCCGGCGGCAGAGACCGCGATCAGCACTTCACCCGCCGCTGGCCGCGGCACCGCGCGCTCGGTCGGCACCAGCACCTCCGGCCCGCCCGCAGTATCGGGATCGATCGCCATCATCCGGTCCGGCAAATTCATCGTCGCGCCCCCAAGCCGCCCTGAGCAATCGTGCGCCTCCGGCGCGACGTCAAGCAGCCAAATTCCGCCCGTGGCTTGTCGTACCATCGGTACGCCAGCAATCCAGCGGGGCGAAGCGATCGATCCGCGACAGCCGTTCGCCGGCCAAGGTCGGCGCATGCAGTCCGGGACACAGAGGTTCGGACTGTTCGAAGGGCTAGCTACCGCGCCGACGCTTGACTTCGTGCCGCGCGCGTTCGACCTTCGGCATATGGACGCCGATGACTCGCTCCCGCGGCGCAGCAACGATCCATTGCCGTTGCTGATCGCCCAGGACCTCGCCCCGCTCTCGGTCGAGGAATGCGAAGCGCGGATCGCCGCGCTCGAGGCGGAAGTCGCACGCACGCGCACGCATCTGCAACGGGCCGTTAACCATCGCGCAACCGCCGACGCGTTATTCCGGCAGTGACAGGCATCGCACCGCCGCCGGGCCGCCATCGCGGCCACGACCGGTGCGGAGCAGCGACGCTTGATGCCGGGCGCCCGGCTTCCGACATAGGGTGTGCGGGCCGCCCGTTCCCTGCCGCCCGCCTGGAGAAGTAATCCCATGCCGTCCTTTGCATCCGCGCTCGAATCCACGCTCCACAAGGCGCTCGAAGCTGCGTCGGTGCGGCGCCACGAATATGCGACGCTCGAACATCTGTTGCTGGCGCTGGTCGATGACGAGCACGCGTCCAAGGTGATGGGCTCGTGCGGCGTCGATCTCGGTGAACTCAAGGCGACCGTCGCGCAGTATCTTGATAGTGAACTCGATGCGCTCAAGGTCGAGAACGCCACCGACCCGTCGCCCACCAGCGGCTTCCAGCGCGTCGTCCAGCGCGCGATCCTGCACGTCCAGTCGTCGGGCCGCGACGAGGTCACCGGCGCCAACGTGCTGGTCGCACTGTTTTCCGAGCGCGAGAGCTATGCCGTCTATTTCCTGCAGCAGCAGGACATGAGCCGCCTCGACGCGGTATCGTATATCAGCCACGGAGTCGGCAAGGGCGGCACACCGTCTGAAGCGCGTGAGGTCAAGGGCGCCGAAGAGGAAAAGCCCGCCAAGGCCGACGCAAAG
Source organism: Sphingomonas japonica (assembly GCF_006346325.1). Lineage (NCBI taxonomy): Bacteria > Pseudomonadati > Pseudomonadota > Alphaproteobacteria > Sphingomonadales > Sphingomonadaceae > Sphingomonas > Sphingomonas japonica. The sequence goes on from NZ_VDYR01000001.1 coordinate 2,208,495, forward strand.
GGCAAGGGCGAAAGTGCGCTCAAGCAATTCTGCGTCGATCTCAACGAAAAGGCGAAGTCGGGCAAGATCGATCCGCTGATCGGGCGCGGTCCCGAAGTCGATCGCACCGTCCAGATCCTGTGCCGCCGCTCGAAGAACAATCCGCTCTACGTCGGCGATCCCGGCGTCGGCAAGACTGCGATCGCCGAGGGCCTAGCGCGCAAGATCGTCGAGGGCGACGTCCCCGAAGTGCTGTTGCCCGCCGTCATCTATTCGCTCGACATGGGCGCTCTGCTCGCCGGCACGCGCTACCGCGGCGATTTCGAAGAGCGGTTGAAGCAGGTCGTGACCGAGCTCGAGAAGCTTCCGCACGCCGTCCTGTTCATCGACGAGATCCATACGGTGATCGGCGCGGGCGCGACCAGCGGCGGGGCGATGGACGCGTCGAACCTCCTGAAGCCGGCTTTGTCGGGTGGAACGATCCGCTGCATCGGCTCGACTACCTACAAGGAATTCCGCAACCATTTCGAAAAGGATCGCGCATTGCTGCGCCGGTTCCAGAAGATCGACGTCAACGAGCCGACGATCGAGGACACGATCAAGATCCTCGCCGGGCTGCGCTCGGCATTCGAGGGGCATCACAGCGTCAAATATACCCCCGACGCGATCAAGTCGGCGGTCGAGCTGTCGGCGCGCTACATCAACGACCGCAAGCTGCCCGACAAGGCGATCGACGTGATCGACGAGGTCGGCGCGATGCAGATGCTGGTCGCGCCCAGCAAGCGCAAGAAGACGATCACGGCCAGGGAGATCGAAGCGGTGATCGCGACGATGGCGCGCATCCCGCCGAAATCGGTGTCCACCGACGATACCAAGGCGCTCGCCAATCTCGACACCGACCTCAAGCGCGTGGTGTTCGGACAGGACAAGGCGATCGAAGTGCTGTCGTCGGCGATCAAGCTCAGCCGCGCAGGCCTGCGCGAACCCGACAAGCCGATCGGCAACTACCTGTTCTCCGGCCCGACCGGCGTCGGCAAGACCGAAGTCGCCAAGCAGTTGGCAGAGATCATGGGCATTCCGCTCCAGCGCTTCGACATGTCGGAATATATGGAACGGCATTCGGTCAGCCGCCTGATCGGTGCGCCTCCGGGGTATGTCGGCTACGACCAGGGCGGCCTCCTGACCGATGCCGTCGATCAGCAGCCGCATTCGGTGCTGCTGCTCGACGAGATCGAAAAGGCGCATCCCGACCTATTCAACATCCTGTTGCAGGTGATGGATAACGGCAAGCTGACCGACCACCACGGCAAGACCGTCGATTTCAGGAACATCATCCTGATCATGACGACCAATGCCGGGGCCAGCGACATGGCCAAGGAATCGATCGGCTTCGGCCAGATCGATCGCGAGGACGTGCAGGAGGAAGCGGTCAAAAAGCTGTTCACGCCGGAATTCCGCAACCGCCTCGATGCGATCGTGCCGTTCGCCTATCTGCCACCCGAAGTGGTCGAGCGCGTGGTCGACAAGTTCATCCTCCAGCTCGAACTGCAGCTGGCCGATCGCGGCGTGCACATCCGGCTCGACGACGAGGCCAAGGCGTGGCTGACCGAGCGCGGCTATGACAAGCTGTACGGCGCGCGACCGATGGGCCGCCTGATCCAGGAGAAGATCAAGCAGCCGCTCGCCGAGGAACTGCTGTTCGGCAAGCTGGTCCATGGCGGCGAGGTCAATGTCGGACTCAAGGACAATGCCCTGACGTTCGAGGTCACGCCTGCCGCGCCCAAGAAGCCGCGCAAGAAGGGTGGCAAGAAGGCTGCGGCGCAGGGCGCCGAGTAGAATCGCAGCGGGCGGCTCCATACGCGGTGCCGCCCGCCGATCGATTACGCGACGATTGAACCGCCGACCCCGGCATATCGCGCCGCGCGACGGTTTACCGACTATTTGCCATTCCCCAGTACACCATCGCCATGACGTTCGGGGGAATGGTTTGGCATATCCGGCTGGGGCTGGTGATGGCCGCGGCGGGTATATTGCTGGCAATTGCGCCTCCGGCGTCGGCGCAGGCCTGGTCGGTGGGCGAACCGGTTGCGCTGTGCGTACGCCCCGACCGCGGCGAAAGCCCCCGCGAGATTCTGGCTCGTCCGACGGGGTTCGACTGCGATCCCGACCAGCGCAAGCATGGCCCGGGCGATTTCTGGGCAATCTCGCCACCGCTTCGCACCGTAGCTACGCCGGACAATGCGCTGCGCATTCGTACCGCCAGCCTGTGGCAGGGACGCCAGACGCTATACGCGCAGCACGCCGACGGCACGATCCGCGCTTTTCCCACTTCCGACGCCGCCGCGAGCCGCCGACTGCAGCTTGGCGCGCTGTTTGAGTTCGCGTTTCCTGCCGATGCGCCGCCAGTTACAAGGCTGTTGTGGCAGGTCGAGGATACGCCCAACCTGCGCGGCGTCGTGTTGGGCGCGCGGATCGGCAGCGCCGCGGCCAGCGAACGCGCCAACCTGACGATGGCGGCGATCTACGCCTGCTTCGTCGGGCTGTGCCTGGCATTGCTGATCTATAACCTGGCCATGTGGGGCGCGCTGCGGCATCGCTTCCTGCTTGCCTATTGCACGATGGTGGCCGCGTTGCTGGTCTACGCCGTGTCGTCTTCGGCTGCACTCAGCTGGATGCTCCCGGATATTCCCAACACGATGCGGCTGCGGATCAACTACATGACGCTGTCGCTGGCGGCGATCGCGGCATTGTTCTTCGCGCGCAGCTTTTTCGAAGCACGCATCTTCAATCGCCGGCTGCAGACGCTGGTGACCGCGGTTTCCGCGCTCGTCCTCGCCGGCGGGATCGGCATGCTCGTCACGCCCGATGCCACGATCGGTGCCGCCGACCGCTTCTATTCGATCGCCTTTCTGAGCGTGCCGCTGGCAGTGATCCCGATCCTGTGGCGGGCATGGCGCGAGCGCAGCAGCTATCTGTGGCTGTTCGGGCTGGCCTGGGCAGCGCCGATCGCGATGGCAGTCGCGCGCGCGCTGCACAATATCGGCGTGCTTCCGTGGAATTTCTGGCTCGACAATTCGACGATCCTGGCCATGGCGGTCGAAGCGATGCTGTCGAGCCTCGCGATCGCCTATCGCATCCGCCTGATCAGCCGCGAGCGCGATCACGCGGTCGAACAGGAATTACGCACCAGGCTGCTCGCCGAGACCGACCCGCTGACCGGCCTGCTCAACCGCCGTGCCCTGTTGTCGCGCGCGATCGGACGGGCCGGAGAGCAGGTGCTGCTGCTCGTCGACATCGACCATTTCAAGCGCGTCAACGAAGTCGTCGGGCATGACGGCGGGGACGAAGTGCTCCAGGCATTCGCGAACCAACTGGCCGCGGCGGTTCCGGCGAGCGGGCTGGTCGCACGCATCGGCGGCGAGGAATTCGCGATCGTCACGCATCTGGTGGACGCGCCCGAGCCCGATCGCCTGCTCGAGCGGCTGCGCGGTGCGACAATGCCGTTCGACCTGTCCGTCACCGCCAGCATCGGCGCCTGTGTCGGGCCGCTCGCCAGCGACATAGATTGGAAGCAACTCTATCGATGCGCAGACCGGGCATTGTTCGAAGCCAAGGCGGGTGGCCGCAACCGGGCGGGGCGCACGGGACGGCTGGCGGCGATCGCATAATCACGCTACGGCCGTGATCGTTCATCGCGGCGACAGCTTCGTAGGCGTAACGATCTCCAGACTCAAGGCGGGATTTGGCAATGCGAGACCGCAGAATCGCCATGACGTTGATCGCGGTGGTGCTGCTCGCGCTGGTGGCGCGTCATCCTTCCGCCGATATCCGTATTCTGGCGCATGATGCCGGTGATCCGTCGCCGCGCCGCGTGCAGGCGGCAATGGACATGGGCATCGCCGCGGTTTCCGTGCTGGTGACGTGGACTGCACGGCGCGCGCTCGATTGAGGCCATGTCCGCGCGCTGCGCTTGACTCAGGATTGACGCGCGCGGGGCGTTGCTTACACTTGTGTAAATGATCGATCCCGAGACGACGTGGCGCACCGCCTATCGCCACCCCGGCCAATGGGATCGGGATTTCCCGCCGCTGTCGATGACCGACCTGTTCGAAGCCTCGGCGGCTGCTCACCCCGAAAGCCCGCTGATCGAGTTTCTCGGCCGCCGCTACAGCTATGCCGAAACGCTCGATGGTGCGAACCGCGTGGCGTGCGGGCTGGCGCGGCTCGGCTACGGACCGGGCGATCGCATCGGCTTGTTCCTGCCCAACGTGCCGCATTACATCGCCGCTTATTACGGCATCCTCAAGCTGGGTGCGACCGTCGTCAACTTCTCACCGCTCTACACGGTCGAGGAATTGTCCGCGCAGGTCGCCGATTCGGGCACCCGGTTGCTGTTCACCCTGTCGGCAAGCGCGCTGCTGCCGACCGCGTTGAAGGTGCTCGACGCCAGCGCGATCGAGCGGCTGGTGGTGGGATCGGTTGCCGGCGCGCTGCCCCCGGCCAAGTCGCTCTTCTACCGCCTGTTTCGCGGCAAGGAAGTGGCCAGGCGCCCCGACGACACCCGCATCACCGCCTTTTCGCAGCTGATCGCCAATGACGGCACCTGCGGCACTCCGTCGATCGATCCGCTCAACGATGTCGCACTCATTCAATATACCGGCGGCACCACGGGCGTTCCCAAAGGCGCGATGCTGACCCACCAGAACCTGTCGGCCAATGCCCGCCAGGTCGCCGAAGTCGATCCGCAGCTTGGCAAGGGCGTCGATCGCATCCTCGGCGTGCTGCCGATGTTCCACGTCTTCGCCAATACCTGCGTGCTCAACCGCACGGTGGTGACTGGCGGCGAGATCGTGCTGCTGCCGCGCTTCGACGCCGGTCAGGCGCTCGCGGCGATCGCCCGCACCCGCGCGACCGCGCTGCCGGGCGTGCCGACCATGTACCGCGCGCTGCTGGACCATCCCAAGCTGGCGGCGACCGACCTGTCGAGCCTGCGCATCTGCATCTCGGGCGGCGCGCCGCTTCCGGCCGAACTCAAGACGCGGTTCGAGGCCATCACCGGCGCGGCGCTGGTGGAAGGCTATGGCCTTTCCGAAAGCTCGGGCGTGGTTTCGACCAATCCGTACGAGGCGGCCAACAAGCCCGGCACGATCGGCCAGCCGATCCCGGCGACGCGCATTCGCCTGGTCGACAAGGAGGACGCCACCCGGCCCGCGCCCAATGGCGAGCCGGGCGAGATCGTCGTGGCGGGGCCGCAGATCATGCTCGGATATTGGAACCGCGCCGATGCCGACGCCGAGACTTTCGTGTCCGATTCCGCCGGCACGCGGTGGCTGCGTACCGGCGATGTCGGCACCATCGATGCCGATGGCTTCGTCCGCATCGTCGATCGGCTGAAGGACATGATCGCGGTCGGCGGCTTCAAGGTGTTTCCCAGCCAGATCGAGGCGATCCTGTATCGCCACCCCGCGGTGCGCGAGACGCTGGTGATCGGCATCCCCGACACGTATCGCGGCGAAGTGCCGCGCGCCTATGTCACGCTCGAGGAGGGCTCCAACGCGACCGGCGCGGAGGTTCGCGACTGGCTCAATCCGCTGCTCGGCAAGCACGAGCGGGTCGATGCAGTGGTCGTGCGGCTGGCACTGCCCAAGACGATGATCGGGAAATTGAGCCGCAAGGATCTGGTGGCGGAGATAATGGCGGAGGGGTGATCGGGTTCGTCACGACTTCTTGATCCGCGGGTCCCGAGCCCCTCGGCACGAACGGGTTAAGGGCGTGCCCATTCGCTGAGCAGCGTGTGCGCGATCGCATATTCCGGCGGCGCCACGAACCGGCCCTGCTCGCCGCGCAATACCGCGCACACCTCATCGCGGCTCGCCCACAGCGCATCCTCCAATTCGGTCGCATCGATCGTCAGAGCGGTATCTTCCGCCATGCCGATGCATGCGATCATCAGCGATGAGGGGAACGGCCAGGGCTGGCTGGCGACATAGCGGATGTGCGACACGCGCACGCCGGCTTCCTCCCACGTCTCGCGCGCGACGGCTTCCTCGATCGATTCGCCCGGCTCGACAAAGCCGGCCAGCGCCGAATAGCGCCCCTCCGGCCAGCCCTTGCCGCGTCCCAGCAGCACCTGGTCGCCATGTTCGGCAAGCATGATCACGACCGGGTCGGTGCGCGGGAAATGCTGCGCGCCACACCCTTTGCATTGCCGCCCCCAACCACCCTTGAACGCATCCGTCGGCTGTCCACAATTCGCGCAGAAACGATGCCGCGCGTGCCAGTCGACCACGCTGCGCGCGGCGGCATAGAGCGCCATTTCCTCGCGCGGCAGGCTGGCGAGCAGCGTCATAAGCGCCGACGGGCGCGCGCCGGTCGGACGCAGCGCCTGCGGCACGGCGGCGAAATGCGGCTTTTCGCCGATCAGCCCGAGCAGCACGAGGTCGGCGTCGCCGGGCGCGTTGGCAAGGCTGGTCCACACCAGGCGCCCGTTCTCGACACGCGGATCGAGGCCGTCGAGCACCAGCAGGCGCGCGCGCCAGTCGCGCATCGCTGCCGCCAGGCCATCGGGATCACCACGCAGATGGTCGGCGCGGTCGATCGTAGCGCCGGTAAACCCGGGTGCAATCACTGCTGCAGTTCGGAATAGACCGCGTTGGTGACATCGGCGCGCAGCGGCCATTTGTCGGCGGGGAAGTAATTGACCATCGCCGTGCCGCGCACGCCGTGCTTGGGATCGACCCAGGCGATCGTGCCTGCCGCGCCGCCCCAGCCATAGGTTCCCGCGCCGGGCCCGCCCGGCACATCTTCCAGATACACCGATCCGCCAGCGCCGAAGCCCATCTTGGGCCCCTTCGTGCCGCCGGTTCCGGCATCGACCCCGCCGAATGTCACGCCAGCGGGCAACAGGTCGGACATCGCGGTCGCGACCGTCTCGGCCTTCATCACGCGCGTGCCGTCCAGCTCGCCGCCATTGGCCAGCATGTGCAGGAAGCGGTCATAATCCTTTGCCGACATCACCAGCCCGGCGCCGCCATAGGCGAAGCTCGGCGGCTGCAGATAGACCGAGGTCGCGGCCGGATCGAACGGCACGAGATTGTCGCCGACAAAGGCGTAGTTGCTCGCGAGCCGCCCCACCTCGCTGGCGGGAACGGTCCAGTAGGTCGATGCCATACCGAGCGGATCGAGCAGCCGCGTCTTGACGAAGCGCTCGAACGGCATGCCGCTGGCGACCTCGATCACCGCGCCCAGCACGTCGAGCCCGATCGAATAGCTCCATTCGGTACCCGGTTCGGCGATCAGCGGCAGCGACGCGGTGCGGTTGGCGAACTCGACCAGCGATTTGGGCCGCACCGCCGCCATCTGCGCTTCCATTTGCGCGTTGACCGCACCGGGCAGGATGCCGAGCCGCTCATATTCCTTGAGCAGCGGTCCCTTGGTGACGATCGAATAGCCCAGCCCCGCCGTGTGCGTCAGCAGATGGCGGACCGTGATCGGCGTCTTCGCCGGACGGCTCGCCAGCCCCGAGGCGGGGTCGGTCAGCACCTTCATGTTCTTGAACGCCGGGATGATCTCCGCAATCGGCTGGTCGAGGCGCAGCTTGCCGTCTTCGATCAGCAGCATCGCCGCCATGCCGGTGATCGGCTTGGTCATCGAATAGACGCGCCACAGGGTGTCGGCAGTGACGTCAGCAGCACCGGCTTCGGCGGCGACACTGCCCGCGGCGATGATCGTCGGGTTCACATCGCCGCACCCCCAGGCAATGACGATTCCGGGTGCCATTCGCTCCTTGATATAGCGGTCGGCGAGCGCCATCGGCGCGGGCAGGCGCTCCATCATGCTTTGCGGAGTTGGGGGAGCGGGGCATCGCTGCTGCGCTGCCGCCGGCGCGGCGAACGCCAGCGCGACTGTGATCATGCCCGACATTCTGCCGATCATCGTCATTTCCTGCTCCTGAACACCGCCGCAGCCTTGGCGAACAAGGTCGGCATCCCCGCCGAATCGATCCGGTCGATCGGCCACCACTGCGCATCGCCGATATCGGTGTGCCGGTCGATCGCCGCCACCGCAAGCGTGCAGTCGAGCCGGAAATGCGTAAACGCGTGCGACACCTCGTGCTCCAGCACCGTCCAATCGGCGCCGACGGGAGCGCCTTCCAGCCGCGTAGGCGCTTCGCCCCACGGCCCCGTCGGCAGTGCGCGCATCCCGCCGAGCATCCCCTTGCCCGGACGCCGCACCATCAGCACCTCATGGCCGCGTTCCAGCCAGAAGATCGTGCCGTGGCGCTGCGGCTTGGGCTGCTTCGCCGCCTTGACCGGCAGGCGCGCTGGATCCCCCGCAGCAAAGGCTGCGCAATCGCCGCGCAGCGGACACAGCAGGCAACGCGGAGCGCGCGCGGTGCAGATCGTCGATCCCAGATCCATCATCGCCTGCGCGAAATCGCCCGCGCGCCGCTGCGGCGTGATGCTCTCGGCGGCGTCGCGAATCGCGATGCGCGCGGCGGGGAGCGGCGTTTCGATCGCGAACAGCCGCGCGACGACGCGCTCGACATTGGCGTCCACCACCACGGCGCGCCGTCCGAACGCGATCGCCGCGATCGCCGCAGCGGTATAGGTGCCCAGCCCGGGCAGCTCCCTCAGTTCGGCTTCGGTGTCGGGAAGCGTTCCGCCATGCCTGTCGGCCACCATGCGTGCGCAGGCCAGCAGGTTGCGCGCTCGGGCGTAATAGCCGAGCCCCGCCCATGCCGCCATGACGTCGGCGCTGTCCGCGGCGGCAAGGCTCGCGAAATCGGGCCATCGCGCCACCCAGCGCTCGAAATACGGCTTCACCGTCGCGACCTGCGTCTGCTGCAGCATCACTTCGGACAGCCACACGCGATACGGGTCGGGCATCGCCGCGCCGGGCGGAGCGCGCCACGGCAACGATCGCGCATGCCCGTCGTACCAGGCGAGCAGCGGTGCGGCGATCGAAGGGGCCTTTGCGGACACGTCCCGCCTATGGCATGGACGGCGGCGATGGCGAAGCGTCCCTCCCCCGTTGCACCGCCCGAGCGCCGCGGCGGCGTGCGCCAGGTCCGCGACCTGCTGCCGCAGGTTGGCGGGGCGGCGTTTCGCAAGTTCGGCTTCGTCCAGTCGTCGATCGTCAGCCGCTGGGCAGAGATCGTCGGCGAACGCTATGCGCGTGTCTCCGCACCCGAATCGATCCGCTTTCCGCCGGGCAAGCGCGCCGAGGGCGTGCTCAGCCTAACCGTGCACGGTGCGCACGGGACGATGATGCAGCATATCGCGCCCGAGATCACCGAGCGAGTCAATCGCTTCTTCGGCTATCCCGCCGTTACGAAAATCGTGTTCAAGGCAGGCGAAGTCCGCCGCGCCGCCGCGCGCCCGGCGCCGGTCGATCGCGCGCCGATCCCGGCCGAGATGGGCGACAGCCTGCGCGGCATTGCCGATCCCGAATTGAAAGCCGTGCTCGAGGCGCTTGCCGCCAGTATCGCCGCTCCCATTCCTGTCCAGATCCCGATCCTGGGGAAAGTCCGCTAATGCGCCAAACCCTGCTTCCCGCCGCCGCAATCCTGCTCGCCGCCTTCGCTGCGCCGCAGGCGACCGACTGGCGCACCCGCATCGCCGCCGCGCCATCGGGTGCGATGGTCGTCGGCAACCCCGAGGCCCGCGTCAAGCTGGTCGAATATCTCAGCTATACCTGCTCGCACTGCGCCCATTTCGTCCGTGATTCCGCGGCCGAGCTCAAGGACAAGATGGTCCGCACGGGCGACGTCAGCGTCGAATATCGACCGATGGTGCGCAACGCGCTCGACCTCGCCGCGGCGATCGGTGCGCGCTGCGCGGGGCCGCAGGGCTTCGTGCGGGCGCAGGAAGCGGTGTTCGACAACCAGGCCGCACTGCTCGAAAAGGCGCAGGGCTTGCCCGAGGCGACCGGCACCCCGGCGCAAAAGCTGCAGACGCTCGCGCAGGGTTCGGGTCTGACTGCGGTGCTGGCGGCGAACGGCGTTCCCAAGGCCCGCTTCGACCAGTGTCTTGCCGATCCCAAGGCGCTCGAGCCGGTCGTCGCGATGACCCGCGACGCGCAGGGCCGGATCAAGGGCACGCCGAGCTTCGAGGTCAATGGCGAGCTGCTCGCCGACGTCCATGACTGGGGCAACCTCGCCCCGCGCCTGCGCGCCGCCGGCGCCGAATGAGCTACGGAGAACGACATTCCATGCGTACAGCTTTCGCCCTTGCCCCGCTCCTCGCACTTGCCGCCTGCGGCGGCGGCGATGCCGCCTCGAACAGCGCCGCTCCCGCTGCACCGGTCGCCGCGGTGACGCCGCCCGCCGGCCAGCAATGGACCGATGTCGTCAGCAAGACCGCCGAGGGCGGCTTCCGCATGGGCAACCCCGACGCGCCGATCAAGCTGGTCGAGTTCGGCTCGCGCACTTGCCATGTCTGTGCCGAGTTCGACGAGCAGGGCTTGGAGCCGCTCAAGGCCAACTATATCTCGACCGGCAAGGTCAGCTACGAATTCCGCGATTATCTGCGCAACGGCGCCGATCTTGGCGCCGCGCTGCTCGGCGCGTGCGGCGGGCCTGGTACGTTCTTCCCGATCCTCGACCAGATGATGCGCGCGCAGGAAGGCACGCTCGAGACGCTGCAGGCGCTTCCCGAGAGTTTCTACGCACAGCTCGAAGGATTGCCGCCCGCGCAGCAGACCGCGCGCTATGCCGAGGCCGCCGGCTATGTCGATTTCATCAAGCAGCGCGGCATTCCCGAACCGCAGGCGCGCCAGTGCCTTGCCGACGTCGCCGCTGCCGAGACCCTGACCAAAAGCACCCAGAGCGCGACCGAGGAATATGCGATCCCCGGCACGCCGACCTTCCTGATCAACGGCAGCGTCGTCGACAACACGGTCAACTGGACCCAGCTCGAAGCCGCCCTCAAGCGCGCGGGCGCGTAACGGACCTATGAAACCACCCCCCCGTTCGTATCGAGCGCAGTCGAGATACGTTGGCAAACCGCCAGCCAGTCTTCTCGACTTCGCGCGAAGCGAACGGGGCGATTGACGGCATCCCGCAGCCATGCAGATCAAGCGGCTGCGCCTCACCGGGTTCAAGAGTTTCGTCGATCCCGCCGATCTGGCCATTGCGCCGGGGCTAACCGGGGTCGTCGGCCCCAATGGCTGCGGCAAATCCAACCTGCTCGAAGCGCTGCGCTGGGCGATGGGCGAGAACAGCGCCAAGTCGCTGCGCGGCGCCGGGATGGACGACGTCATCTTCGCCGGCACCGCGACCCGGCCGAGCCGCGACTTCGCCGAGGTCTCGATCCTCGCCGAAGCCGCTGGCGATGACGAGGAAATCGAGGTCGTCCGCCGCATCGAACGCGGCACCGGTTCCGCCTATCGCATCAACGGCCGCGACGTGCGCGCGCGCGACGTCGGGCTGTTGTTCGCCGACGCCGCCACCGGCGCGCACTCGCCTGCGCTGGTCAGCCAAGGGCGAATCGGCGCGGTGATCGCCGCCAAGCCTGCCGACCGGCGCACCATGCTCGAGGAAGCCGCCGGTATCTCCGGCCTGCATGTCCGCCGCAAGGATGCAGAGCAGCGGCTGCGCGCGACCGAAGCCAATCTGGCGCGGCTGGGCGAGGTGATCGCCGACCAGGACAGCCGCGCATCGGCGCTCCGGCGCCAAGCGCGCCAGGCCGAGCGCTATCGAGCGCTGTCGGGTGACATTCGCGTCGCCGAGGGCCGCATGATCTTTGCGCGCTGGCGCGATGCCGCCGCCGCGGCCGACATCGCCAAGCGCGAGGCTGCCGACGCCGACGCTCGCGTCACCGAGCGCGCGGCGATCGTCGCGGCGGCGACCGAGCAGCAGGCGCGTGCAACAGACGCCCTGGCCGCTGCACGCGCTGCCGCGCTCGACCAGCGCGATGCCGCGGCGGCGGCGGCGCATCTGCTGGCCACGCTGCGCGCCGAGCGCGACCGGCTGGCGCGGCGGCTCGCCGACCTTGCCGCCGAGCGCGTCCGCCTCGGCGAGGATCGCGCGCGTGAGGATTCGCTGGCCCACGATGCGGCGGGCGCGCTCGACCGATTGGCTCGGGAAGCCAGCGTGCTCGAGGCCGATGTCGCCGGAGCGTCGGCGCGCATCCCCGGGCTCGACGCCGCGCAGGCCGATGCCGAGCGGGTAGGCCGCGATGCAGAGGTAGCGCTGGCGCAGGGGCTTGCGGCGCAGGCTCAGGAGGCGGCCGACGCCCGCGTCGCCGATGCGGCGCTGGCCGCGGCGCAGACCCGGCTCGACCGCGCCGAGCGCGACCTTTCCCGGATTGCCGCCGAACGCACCGCGCTGGCCGACACCGCACCGCTCACCGAACAGCGTAGCGCTGCCATCGCGGCGCGCGCCGAGGCCGAACGCCAGGCGGCTGCCGCGCGAGCCCAACTGGCCGAGGCGGACGCGGCGCAAAGATCGGCAATCGCCGAGCGCGATCGCGCCCAGTCGGCGCGCTCGGCCGCGCATGCGGACCTCGCCGCCCTCGATAGCGAGGCCGCCGCGCTCGCCCGGTCGACCCAGCCTTCCGGCAAGGATCGGCTGCTCGACCGGCTGCGACCCGCGCCGGGATATGAACGCGCGCTCGCCGCGGCGCTGGGCGACGATCTCGAAGCGGGACTCGATCCCGCAGGAGAGCGCCACTGGGCGGGCGCCGAGCGGCAGCCCGGCGACCCCGACGCCGCGCACGGCCTTGCCCCGCTCGCCGCGCATGTCGAAGCACCGCCGGCGCTGGCCCGGCGATTGGCGCAGATTCTCGTGGCCGATCGCGACGAGGGCCAGAAGCTCGCCGTGGGACAGCGATTGGTGACGCTTGGCGGGACGCTGCGACGCTGGGACGGCTATGTCGCGCGATCGGGCGGCGCGGCGGCGGCGGAACGACTGGTGCGGTTCAACCGGCTGCGCGCGATCGAGGAGGCGCGCCCGGCGGCATTGCGGGCGGTCGAGAGCGCCGATGCCGAACTGGGCCGGATCGACACCGCCATCGCCAAATCGAGTCGCGATGCCGACGCGGCGCGGCGCGGCATGACCAGTGCCGAAACCGCCGCGCGCGAGGCGCTGCGCAGCGAGGATCGCGCCGCCGCGGCGCTCGAGCGCATCGCCGCGATGGGCGCCGATCTCGACAGCCGGCATGCGCGCGTGGTCGCCGATCGCCGAGAAGCGCAGACCGATGCCGGCCGTGCCGCCGCCGCGGTTGCCGCGCTGCCCGACCAGCGCGCGACACGCGATCGGGTCGGGGAACTCGCTTCCGCCGCCGAACATGCCCGCGCCGCCACCGCAAGCGCGCGCGCCGAGCGCGCCGACCTCGACCGGTCGATCGCGCGGCATCGCGAGCGACTGGCCGCCGCGCAGGCCGAGGCCAAGGGATGGCGCGCGCGCGCCGGGGAAGCCGCGCGGCGCATCTCCGACATGGCCGGGCGCGGCGAAGCGCTGGAGCGCGAGGAAGCCGCGCTGCGCGATCGCCCCGCCATGCTCGACCGCGACGTCGCCGCGGCCGAGGTCGAGCTGTCATCGGCGCGGGCCCGGGCCGATGCCGCGCAAGCCGAGGAGCGCACCGCCGAGATGCGGCTGCGCGAGATCGAGACCGAGCTGCGCACGCAGGCAGAAGCGCTGTCGCAGGCGCGCGAAACCCGCGCCGGCGCCGCCGCGCGCGCCGAGAATCAGGATCTGCGCCGGGTCGAGATGGGGCGTCTGTCGGGAGAACGCTTCGCATGCCCGCCGCCGCTATTGCCTGAGCGCGCCGGTTTCGCCGCGGACACCGTCCGCTCCCCCTCCGACGAAAGCGCCCTGCACGAAAAGCTGACGGCGGAGCGCGAGCGGATCGGCCCGGTCAACCTTGTCGCCGACACCGAACTGGCCGAACTCGACGCCGCGCGCTCCGCCAACAGTCGCGAGCGCGAGGAGCTCGGCAGCGCCGTCAATGCGCTGCGCGGGTCGATCGGTACGCTCAATCGCGAGGGGCGCCAGCGCCTGCTGGCCGCGTTCGAGGCGGTCGACGGACATTTCCGGCGGCTGTTCACGACTCTGTTCAACGGTGGCCAGGCGCGGCTCGAACTGATCGATTCGGATGATCCGCTCGAGGCCGGGCTCGAGATCCTCGCGCAGCCGCCGGGCAAGAAGCTGCAATCGCTCACCTTGCTGTCGGGGGGCGAACAGGCGCTGACAGCAGTGGCGCTGATCTTCGGGCTATTCCTGACCAATCCGGCGCCGATCTGCGTGCTCGATGAAGTCGACGCGCCGCTCGACGATGCCAATATCGACCGTTTCTGCGATTTGCTCGATGCGATGACGCGCGAAACCGATACCCGCTATCTGATCGTGACGCACAATGCCGCGACGATGAGCCGGATGCACCGGCTGTTCGGGGTGACGATGGTGGAACCGGGAATCAGTCGCCTCGTTTCGGTCGACCTTGGCGGCGCGGAGACGCTGCTGGCGGCGGAATGAGGGACGCGCTACGGCCCGATCGCAACAAGGGGAACGACGCATGGCCGGTGGACTGGTAGCATTGCTCGACGACGTCGCGGCGCTGGCAAAGCTGGCCGGCGCGTCGATCGACGATGTCGCGGCGGCATCGACGCGTGCGGGGACGAAGGCGGCCGGCGTGGTGATCGACGACGCCGCAGTGACGCCGGGCTATGTCGTCGGGCTGTCGCCGGCGCGCGAGCTTCCCATCATCGGCAAGATCGCGCTGGGATCGCTCAAGAACAAGCTTATCTTCCTGCTCCCTGCCGCACTGTTGCTCAGCAGCTTCGCGCCGTGGGCGATCACGCCGATCCTGATGCTCGGCGGCGCCTATCTCTGTTTCGAGGGCACCGAAAAGGTGATTGAGAAGCTCAGCGGGGTCCACCATGCCGACGACGTGGCGGCGATCACCGACCCGGCCGAGCTGGAATCGCGCCAGGTTTCGGGCGCGATCCGCACCGACCTGATCCTGTCGGCGGAGATCATGGCGATCGCGCTTGCTGAGCTTCCCGACCTGTCGATCTGGATGCGCGCCGCCGCGCTCGCGCTGGTCGGCATCGCCATCACCGTCGCGGTCTATGGAGCGGTCGCGATCATCGTGAAGATGGACGATGTCGGGCTGCATCTGTCGCAAAAGCCGTCGGCGGCGAGCCAGTCGATCGGTCGCGGGCTGGTCGCGCTGATGCCCAAGCTGCTCAGGGCGCTGTCGATCATCGGCACCGCTGCGATGATCTGGGTCGGCGGCGGCATCATCCTGCACGGTGCCGAGGAATTCGGGCTGAGCGCGCCCGCGCATTGGGTGCACGACGCCGCCCTCGCCGCTGCCGGCGCCCTGCCCGCGATCGGCGGGGTGGTCGAATGGCTGGTCGGCGCGATCGGTGCGGCGATCGTGGGATTGATCGTCGGCGGCGCGATCGTGCTGGTGATCAAGCCGTTTCACGGTCGGAAAGAGGCGAGCAACGCCTAGCGCAGCATCCGCCGGTACAGCGCGATATAGTTGTCCGCCATCGCTTCCACCGAGAACCGCTCGGCCACCGCGCGCCGGCACGCCGCCCGATCGATCTCCCCGACCCGCTCCACAGCGGCGATCGCGCCATCCAGCGAATCGACCAGGAAGCCGGTGACTCCGTCGTCGATCAGTTCGGGCATCGACCCGCGCAGCATCGCGATCACCGGCGTGCCGCATGCCATCGCCTCGATCACCGACAGCCCGAACGGTTCGTCGAAGTTGATGAGGTGGAGCAATGCGCATGCCTGGCCCAGCGCGGCGATGCGCTCGCTCCCCCCGACCGCGCCGGGATGGCGGACGCGGTCGCCAAGATGCGGCACCACCGCCCGATCGTAATAGCGCTCGTCCTGCACGATCCCGTACATCGCCAGGTCGCGCCCGGTCGCCCGTGCCACCGCGATTGCCTCGGCGGCGCCCTTGTCGGGATGCATGCGGCCGAAGAACAGCAGATCGTCCGACCCCGCCGCTTCGAACGCGAAGTCGGCGAGCGGAATGCCGTGGTGGATCGTCGCGGCGTACCGCAGGTCGGGGTGCCGGTCGGCATCGCTGATCGCGACATAGGCGATGCGATCCTCATATGGCTTGTACATCGGCAGGATGCGGTCGGACGAAAAGCCGTGGATCGTCGTGACCATCGGCGTCGCAACCAGTTTGGCGAAGGCGTGTGCGGGAAAATCGGCCTGGTTGTGGATCAGGTCGAACTCGCCCGCACGTTCGAACACATGGGCGAGGTGGCGATGCTCCCACACCTTGGCGTCGATAGCCGGGTCTTCGGAATAAGGCGCGGGCACCGGACCCGCCAGCTTGGCCGACGTGATCGAATCCTGCGTTGCGAACAACGTGACGTCGATACCCTTGGCCACGAGCGCCTCGGTCAGAAGCGACGTGACCAGCTCCCACGGGCCGTAATGACGCGGCGGCGTTCGCCACGCGATCGGCGCGATCATCGCGATCTTCATGCCAGGATGATGCCTTCGTCGGGTCCAAGCTCCAACGCGCCGTCCTTCCCGTGAATGCCGGAATGACAGGTTGAAAGGAGCAGTTTGTGCTGGGTCGCCCATCCCGGCAGGGAAAGAGATTGCGCGCGTCCGCTCAGGTTGAGCGCCACCAGCATCCGCTCGCCCTCGTGCGCGCGCTCATAGGCCAGCACCTCGCCCTCGCACGCCACGGGCAGCCACGCTCCTATCGCCAGCGCCGGATGCGCCCGGCGCAGCGCAAGCAAGTCGCGGTACAGGCTCCACATCGATCCCGGATCGCTGCACTGCGCCGCGACGTTGCGTATCGGAAAGTCGCCGTGCAGTGGCAGCCACGGCTCGCCGGACGTGAACCCACCGTGCGCGCTCGCATCCCACGCCATCGGCGTACGGACAGGGTCGCGTCCCAACCCTTTGCCAGGGTCGAGCAGTTCGCGCGGGTCGAACACGCGCTCGGGAGGGACCGCGACGTCCTCCAGCGCGATCTCGTCGCCATAATAGATGGTCGGCGTGCCCCGCAGCGTCAGCAGCAGCATTGCCGCCACCCGGGCCTGCGCATGCCCCAGCCGCGTCGCAGCACGCGGGCGATCGTGGTTGCCCAGCACCCAGTTCGGCCAGCCGCCCGGCGGGAGTCCTGCTTCATAGTCCGCAATCAGGGTCGCCAGCGCGCGGGCGTCCCACGGCGCCTCGATCAGCTGGAAATTGAGCGGCAGATGCACCTCCGGCCGGTCGCGGCCATAATAGGCCATCAGCCTTTCGGGCGGCAGGTAGATTTCGCCTATCAGCACGCGTTCCTGCCCCGTTGCGCTGTGGCGATCGGCCAGTGCACGCATTTCGGCGGCGATGCCGTGGACTTCAGGCTGGTCGGTCGAATGCAGCTGCAGCACGCGGTGCATCTTGCCCATCGCCGGGGTCCATGCCGGGTTGGCAGGATTGTCCGGAAAGTCGGCGTGCTTGACCATGTGCCACAGCACGTCGATGCGGAACCCGTCGACGCCGCGGTCGAACCAGAATGCCATCGCATCCAGCATCGCCGCCTGTACCTGCGGATTGCGCCAGTTCAGGTCGGGCTGTTCCTTGAGGAACGCGTGGCAGTAATATTGCCCGGTCGCATCCTCCCATTCCCACGCCGACCCCCCGAAGTCGCTGATCCAGTTATTGGGCGGGCCGCCACCCGGCGCGGCATCGCGCCAGATATACCAGTCGCGCTTCGGGCTGCCGCGCGACGACCGGCTTTCGGTGAACCACGGATGCCTGTCCGAAGAATGATTGGGCACGAAATCGAGCAGCAGCTTGAGCCCGCGATCGTGGCACGCAGCGACCAGCGCATCGAAATCCGCGAGCGTTCCGAAGCGCGGGTCGATGCCGACATAATCGGCGACGTCGTACCCGAAATCGGCCATCGGCGACGGATAGATCGGCGAAATCCAGATCGCGTCGACACCGAGCGCGACGAGGTCGTCGAGCCGCGCGGCGATCCCGTTCAGATCGCCGATTCCATCGCCATTGGAATCCTGAAACGAGCGTGGATAGACCTGATAGATCACACCCGTTTGCCACCACAGCGGCTCGCTCATGCGAAGCGGTCCTTGGGAATGCGGGTCATCCGGCACACCAGGTCGGCCTCGCCGCTCGCCACCAGATAATGGTCGCCGCGATCGACGATCCCGGTCGAGAATACGACGTGGTCGAGATATTTGCTGTCCTGGAACGCGGCGGTAAGATCGGGCGCGGGTTCGATCAGCGCATCGTGATCGGTGCGCACCACCTTCCACGGTTCGTCACGGTCGAGGATCGACCAATAGGTGCGATAGATGCCGACATCGCCGCCGGGCTCCACGCCGTGCCAAAGGCTGAGCCAGCCGTCGTCGATCAGGATCGGCGGCGCGCCGCCCCCCATCCGCGCGGTACTGACCGTCGCGGCGTGCGGGCGCAGGCCGGGATGGTCGCACGGTTTCCAGTGGATCATGTCGGGCGAGCTGGCGAGCTGGATCGCGGGACCCGCACGCCACTCGCTGTCCGGGGGATAGGCGAACCAGGTTTCGCCCAGCGGCCGGGTCTGCGCCCAGAACTTGCCGGCGATCTGCCCCTCGAACACCAGCATGTCCTTGTTCTGGTGGTCGAGCACGATCCCCTCGCGCCGCCAGTCGCGCGCGTCGGGCGAGCTGTAGAGCACGGTGCACAGCCGTTCGGCGCTGACCGAGCAGGTCGTCATCCAGTATCGCCCGCCTACATGGCTGATCCGCGCGTCCTCGATGCCATAGCTCTGGTAACTCGCCGATGGCGCGATCGCCCGGTCGTAATGCACCGCAGCCACGCCGCTGCCGTCGGGCGACAGCTCGACCGGCAGCAGCCACGACAGCGAGGTCAGCGCCAGCGGCGTCCACGCCTCGTCCTTTAGCTTGAGGATGCGCGGATCGGACATATCGACGCGGTCGGCGGGCCACGCGTCGAGATGGACGCGGCCGTCCGCCCAGCGCATCGCCCGCCCGTCGGGATCGGCCAGCGCTTCGGCCACCCGCACCATCAGCAGCAGATTGCCGTTTGCGAGCCGGGTCATCCCGGGGTTGAACGCGCCCAGCACGACCGTCGGCGCGTCCAGCCCCATGCCGCGCAGCGGCGAGCGGGCAAGATCAACGTCGTCGGGAGTGAAGATGAGGAAATCGTCAGCGATGATGCGATCCTTTGGCACTGCACGCCACAATGCCGGGATGGTCGGGACGTTCCCGGTTATTCGCGCAGCCGCTCGTGATGGCGGATCACCTCGTCGATGATGAAGCGCAGGAACTTTTCGGAGAATTCGGGGTCGAGGTCGGCGTCCTTCGCCAATGCGCGCAGCCGGGCGATCTGGCGCTCCTCGCGCCCCGGATCGGCGGGGGGCAGGCCATGCTCGGCCTTGTGGCGGCCGACCGCCTGGGTGACCTTGAACCGTTCGGCGAGCAGGAACACCAGCGCCGCATCGATATTGTCGATGCTCTGGCGATATCCTTGCAGCGCGTCGTCGGACATGGGCGTCTCTCCTCGATCGAGCGACCCGTGGCGCGGCTGCGGCGCGCACGCAACCCCGGCCTTGCCTTTGGCAGCCATAGCCGCCACATCGCGGGCGCATGACCGCCACCGTTCACCGCCTCGGATCCCGGCCCGTCCCGTCGCTCGATCCGATGATCGAACTGGTCGCGCACGACATGAACCTGGTCAATGCGGTGATCCTCGACCGGATGCAGTCCGACATCCCGCTGATCCCCAAGCTGGCCGGGCACCTGATCGCGGGCGGCGGCAAGCGGCTGCGCCCGATGCTGACGCTGGCGAGTGCGCAGCTGCTCGCATACGGCGGCGCGCGGCACCATCGCCTCGCCGCGGCGGTCGAGTTCATCCACACCGCGACGCTGCTCCACGACGATGTCGTCGACGGGTCGGACCTGCGGCGCGGCCGCCGCACCGCCAATATCATCTGGGGCAATCCGGCAAGCGTGCTGGTCGGCGATTTCCTGTTCAGCCGGTCGTTCGAGCTGATGGTCGAGGACGGCAGCCTGAAGGTGCTCAGGATCCTTTCGAACGCGTCGGCAGTGATCGCCGAGGGAGAAGTCAACCAGCTCACCGCCGCGCGCCGCATCGACATCGGCGAGGAACGCTATCTCGAGATCATCGGCGCCAAGACCGCCGCGCTGTTCGCTGCCGCGTGCCGCATCGCCGGCGTGGTCGCCGAACGGCCGGACCGCGAGGAGACGGCACTCGACGCCTATGGCCGCAACCTCGGCATCGCCTTCCAGCTGGTCGATGATGCGATCGACTATGTCTCCGACGCCGGAACGATGGGCAAGGATGCCGGCGACGATTTCCGCGAGGGCAAGATGACGCTGCCGGTCATCCTGGCCTATGCGCGCGGCGACACCGAAGCGCGCGCCTTCTGGAAGGACGCGGTCGAGGGGCGGCGTGCCGAGGACAGCGACTTCGCAGAGGCGATCGATCGCGTCAGGGAAACGCGCGCCGTCGACGATACGCTCGCGCGCGCGCGGCATTATGGCCAGCGCGCGGTCGACGCGCTCGGCATCTTTCCGGCCAGCGCGGCAAAGGATGCGATGGTAGAGGCCGTCGAGTTCGCGGTTGCCCGCGCCTATTGACCGGCTCGTCGTTTCGCATCTGACTTCGCCAGCGTTACGATCCCCTCGTGCCGCGGCGCTACACCCGTTCCTTCGTTTGCGTGAACATCGCGTTGTGTAATGTTCACGCAACCCCGGCGATCCTCGGCTATTCTTCCCGGACTGGTCGGCGACGTGCCGATCGAGACCTGGAGAAGATGTATGCGTACTCCAATCCTGTTCGCCGCACTGGCGACCTTCGCATTTCCCGCACTGACTGTTGCTGCCGCACCCGCTGTAGCCGCGACGGTGAGCATCGACGACAATGGTCCCGGACAGCGCTGGGACCGCGGTGATCGCCGCGACCGCCGTGAATTCCGTCAGGACCGCCGCGGCGATCGCCGCGATTATCGCCAGGATCGCCGCGGCGATCGGCGTGATTTCCGACAGGATCGCCGCGGCGACCGCCGTGACTTGCGCCAGGGCGACGTGACTCGCCGCGAGTTCCGCCGTGAACGCGCCGGCGATCGCCGCGACTTCCGTCAGGAGCGCCGCGGCGACCGCCGCGACTATCGCCGCGACCGCGCCAATTAATCGCAATGTTAGCCGAAGACACGAAAGGGGCGGGCCATGCGGTCCGCCCCTTTTTCATATCGGATCATTCCTCGTCGCTGGGTTCGTCCTCATCGACGACGAGCGCATCCTCCTCATCGGTGTCGAGCGCCTTGTCGATCTCCTCCGAAATCAGGTCGAGTTGTTCGTAGCTGGTCTCGAACTCGAACGATTCGCCATCCTCATCCTCGATCATCAGCAGGTAGCCGTCGCTGGTCGGGCTGATCGCGAAGCTGGACAGGGTCTTGGTCATGGTCGGGGTTCCTCAGAAGCGTTGCAGGGGGCGATACGCATGAATTGTGCCTTGGCTCCCGCGCCGCTAGCGGTTTCACGATGAGCGGTTTGCCGATCCACAGCGTGCTGCCCCAGTTGCTGGCCGCTCTCCAGGCGCGTTCTTCGGCAGTGCTGGTCGCACCGCCGGGCGCGGGCAAGACCACCGCGGTCGCCCCGGCGCTGTTGGATGAGCAATGGTGCGACGGTGAAATCCTGTTGCTGTCGCCGCGCCGCATCGCCGCGCGCGCTGCTGCCGAGCGCATGGCCGAGCAGGCAGGCGAACCGGTCGGCAGGACGTTTGGCTATGCCACCCGCATGGACAGCAAGCGATCCGCTGCGACGCGGGTCACCGTGATGACCGAAGGAATCTTCGTCGCCCGGATTCAGGCCGACCCCGAACTGGCAGGCGTGTCGACAATCCTGTTCGACGAAGTCCATGAACGCAGCCTCGACAGCGATTTCGGCCTTGCGCTGG
Organism: Sphingomonas japonica; assembly: GCF_006346325.1. Taxonomy (NCBI): domain Bacteria; kingdom Pseudomonadati; phylum Pseudomonadota; class Alphaproteobacteria; order Sphingomonadales; family Sphingomonadaceae; genus Sphingomonas; species Sphingomonas japonica. The sequence continues at coordinate 2,230,390 of NZ_VDYR01000001.1, forward strand.
CGCTCGATGCTCAGTCAGGTCTGCGACCCGAGCTGCGCATCGTGGCCATGTCCGCGACGCTCGACGGCGCCCGCTTCGCCGCATTGATGGACGACGCGCCAGTGATCGAAAGCGCAGGCCTCAGCCATCCTCTGACGATCGTCCACCTCGGCCGAGGCAATGCGGACCGCATCGAGGACGCTGTCGCCGGTGCGATTCGTCTCGCGCTGCGGGAAGCCGAAGGCGGCGTGCTGGCATTTCTGCCCGGTGTCGCGGAGATCGAGCGAACCGCCGAACGGCTTGCTGGTCTGGGGCCCGACATCGCGCTCCACCGGCTCCATGGCAGCCTCGACCCCGCCGCGCAGCGCGCCGCCATCGCCCCAGATCCCGATCGCCGCCGCAAGCTGGTGCTGGCGACGGCGATCGCGGAGACCTCGCTGACCCTCGACGGTATCCGCATCGTCGTCGATCCGGGATTGGCGAGGCGTCCGCGCTACGATCGCGCCGCCGGGATGACCCGGCTTGTCACCGAACGCGCCAGCCAGGCGGCGGCGACGCAGCGCGCCGGGCGAGCGGCGCGGCAGGGTCCCGGAACCGCCTATCGCCTGTGGGAGGAAGCCGCGACCGCTGGGCTGCCGCGCTTCGATCCGCCCGAAATCCTCGAAGCCGACCTGTCGGCGCTGGTGCTCGATTGCGCGCGCTGGGGCGTCGCCGATCCGCGTACCCTGCGCTGGATCGATCCGCCGCCCGCCGCCGCGATCGACGAAGCGCGCACGCGGCTGCGCGCGCTCGGCGCGATCGATGCGGATGGCCGTCCGACCCCGCATGGCACGGCGATCGCGGCGCTGCCCCTGGCGCCGCGGCTGGCGCATATGCTGGTCCGTGCCGGCGACCGGGGCCTTGCGGCGGTGGCCGCGCGCGTCGCGGTGCTGCTCGGCGAGCGGGGATTGGGCGGCAATGATGTCGATCTGGAAGCGCGGATGCGGCGCTGGGACGGCGAACGCGGCCAGCGCGCGGAAGCGGCGCGTCGGTTGGCACAGCGCTGGGCGCAGATGGTCGACGACAGCGGCGGCAGCACCGGCGACGCGGCCGCGACGTGCGTCGCGCTCGCTTTTCCCGATCGTGTCGCGCGCCGCCGCGATGCCAGCGGCGAGCGCTGGGCGTCGGTCGGAGGCCGCGGCTTCCGGCTCGATCCCGCGTCCAGCCTGGCGCGCAGCGAATGGCTGGCGGTCGCCGAGACGCAGGGCATGGCCGCGGGCGCGCGCATCCTGACGGCGACGCCGATCGATCCCGCCACAATCGACGCCCTCTTTGGCGAGCGGATCGTCACGGAGCGCATCGCCGCGTTCGATCCCGCCACCGCTAGTGTCCAGCCCCAGCGGCAGCGGCGTCTGGGCGCGCTCAAGCTGGCGAGCGGCCCCGACAGCGATGTGCCCCGTGCGATGATCCAATCCGCCTTGCTCGAAGGCGTGCGCACGCACGGCCTGGCGCTGCTTCCTTGGAGCGACGCCGCCGACGCACTGCGCCGGCGCGCCGCCTTTGCCCGGGCGCACGGCGCTCCTGCCGCCGCACTCGACGACGTGTCGCTGCTCGACCGCCTCGATGACTGGCTCCCGCCGCTGCTGGCGGGCAAGCGCCGCCTCGCGGCGATCGACGCCGACGCGCTGACCGCCGCGCTCGAAGGGCTGCTCGGCTGGGATGCGTTGCAGACGCTGCGCCGCCTCGCACCTGCACGCTTCGAATCGCCCGCCGGATCGAGCCATGCCATCGATTATGGCGCCGAGGGCGGTCCGCGCGTCGAGTTGCGCGCGCAGGCGCTGTTCGGACTTGCCGAGCATCCGGCGGTGGCCGCAGGCGCGGTGCCGCTGGTGCTGTCGATCGTGTCGCCCGCGGGGCGCCCGATCCAGACGACGCGCGACCTGCCCGGCTTCTGGGCGGGGAGTTGGGCGGCGGTCGCGCGCGAGATGCGCGGCCGCTATCCGCGCCATCCCTGGCCCGACGACCCGGCGAATGCCCGGCCGACGCTGCGCACCAAAAATGCGGATGCGCGCGCGCGCGCTTCGCGGTAGGACGGCCCCAACCCGCTCCGGAGGAACGCCGTGCCGACTGCCCGCATCTATCAACGCCCCAAGAACGCGATGTCGTCGGGCCGTGCCCGCACGCAGGAATGGGTCCTCGAATTCGAACCCAGCGAAGCCAAGCGCGCCGATCCGCTGACCGGCTGGGCGGGATCGGGGGACACGCGAAACCAGGTCAAGCTGGCCTTCCCCACGCTCGACGCGGCCAAGGCCTATGCCGAGCGCGAGGGTGTCGCCTTCCACGTCGTCCCCGCCCCCGTCCGCACGCTGAAGCTTCAGGCCTACGCCGACAACTTCCGGTAACACTTTACGGATCGGCGGGCAGCAGGCACCAAGCGGCATGACCTATTCGCACATCCGCTTCGACACCGCAGACGGCATCGCCACGCTGACGATCGACCGGCCGGACGTGATGAACGCCGCCGGTCCCGTCACGCTGACCGAGATCCGCGACGCGCTCGACCGCGTCCGGGACGAAGGCAGCGCACGCGTGTTGCTGCTGACGGGAAGCGGCCGCGCCTTTTGCGCCGGGGCCGATTTGTTGGGCCGCGCGCCCGGCGCCGACAACGACCTGGGTCTCAGCCTCGAACAGGGGTTCAATCCGGTGATCGAGCGGATCATGGCGCTGCCGGTGCCGGTGGTCGTCGCGGTCAATGGCGTGGCGGCGGGCGCGGGATGCAGCATCGCGCTGGCCGGCGACATCGTGCTGGCGGGCCGCTCCGCCTATTTCCTTCAGGCGTTCGCCAATATCGGACTGATTCCCGATTGCGGTTCGACCTGGCTGTTGCCGCGGCTGGCAGGGCGCGCACGCGCCACCGCGATGATGATGCTGGCCGATCGCATTCCTGCCGAGCAGGCGCAGGATTGGGGGCTGATCTACCAGGCGGTGGAGGATGACGCGCTGATGGCGGAGGCGCAGGCCATCGCCGGGCGGCTGGCGAGCGGCCCGACCACCGCCTATCGCCTGATCCGGGCCGGGATCCGGGATACCGCGACACAGAGCTTCACCGAGACGCTGGCGATGGAACGCGATCACCAGCGTCTCGCCGGCCGCACCGCCGACCATGCGGAGGGCGTCGCAGCGTTCCTCGCCAAGCGCAAGCCGAGCTTCACCGGCAGGTGAATATGCGCGCCGACGATTTCGCCGCGATCGTTGCCGAGCGGCGATCGGTCCGCGGGTTCCTGCCCGATCCGATCCCGCGCGACCTGCTCGATCGGGTGTTCGAGGTGGCGGCGAAGGCGCCGTCGAATTGCAACATCCAGCCCTGGGTGACGCACGTCGCGTCGGGCAGCGCACTCGAACGGTTGCGCGCGGCGTTGCTGGACGATGCCAAGGCCGGACGCACCTCGCCCGATGTCGAGGCATCCGGCGGCTATGGCGACCCCCTTATCGCGCGCGCAAGATCGGCGCGGCAGTGGCGTTGTTCACCGCGACCGGTGTCGGCCGCCACGACGCCGCGGCGCGCCAGGCATCGTTCCTCCGCAATTTCGAGCTGTTCGATGCGCCGCACGTCGCGCTGTTCTTCATGCCGCGCAGCTTCGGCATGCGCGAGGCGTCCGACGTCGGCATGTACGTCCAGACGCTGATGCTGGCGCTGACGGCCAACGGGCTGGGGTCATGTGCGCAAGGCGCGCTGGGGCATTTTGCCGGAACGGTAAGGCGCGTGCTCGGCATCCCCGACGATCTGCTGTGCCTGTACGGCCTCAGTTTCGGCTGGCCCGATCCCGGCCATCCCTCTGCGGCGGCGCGCACCGACCGCGCCGCAGCCAGCGATCTGGTCACCTTCCACGCGTAAGGCGCGCTACAATGCCCGCGCGATCAGCAGCTTCATGATCTCGCTCGACCCGCCATAGATGCGGCTGACGCGCGAGTTGCGGAACATCCGCGCGATCGGATAGTCGTTGATATAGCCATAACCGCCATGCAGCTGGAGACAGGCATCGACCACCTGCCCCTCGGTCTCGGTGGCGAACAGCTTGGCGATCGCCGAAGTCGGGTTGTCGAGCGTGCCCGCGATCGCCTGGTTGATGCAGTCGTTGACGAAGCAGGCCGCGACCCGCGCCTTGGCATAGAGGTCGGCAAGCGTGAACTGGGTGTTCTGGAATTCGAAGATCGGCTGGCCGAACGCGCTGCGCTCGCGGGTATATTCGACGGTCAGTTCGAGCGCGCGCTCCATCGCCGCTACCGAGTTGATCGCGATCAGCAGGCGTTCGCGCGGCAGCTCGGCCATCAGCTGGCGAAACCCCTGCCCCTCCGCCTCACCCAGCAGATTCTGCGCCGGTACCCAGACGTCGTCGAAGAACAGCTCCGACGTGTCCTGAGCCTCGTTACCGATCTTGTCGAGCATACGGCCGCGGCGGAATCCTTCGGCATCGTCCGTTTCCACGATCAACAGCGACGTGCCCCGTGCGCCTTGTGCCGGGTCGGTTTTGGCCACGACAACGATCAGGTCGGCGAGCTGGCCGTTCGAAATGAACGTCTTCGACCCGTTGATGCGATAGCCGTTGCCGTCCTTGAGCGCGGTCGTACGGATCGCTTGCAGGTCCGAACCCGCGCCGGGCTCGCTCATCGCGATCGCCGCGACGCGATCGCCATTGGCTAGGCCGGGCAGCCAGCGCGCCTTTTGCTCCTCGGTGCCGTGCAGCTGAATGTACGGCGTGATGATGACGTTGTGCAGCGAGGCGGCAAACCCTTCGATGCCCTTGCGCTGCACCTGATCGACCACGACCAGGTCGTGGCGAAAGTCGCCGCCGCCGCCGCCATAGTGCTCGGGCACCGACACGCCGAGCAGGCCCGCCTGCCCCGCCTCGTGCCAAAATGCCCGTTCGACCTGCCCGTCGGCGCGCCATTTGGCCACCCGCTCCGCATCGACCGCACGATCCAGGAACGTCGCTACCGAATCGCGAAACATCCGCAGTTCGGCATCGGCGAGATAGTCCGGTTCGGGAAAATGCATGGTGCCGCCTTTGCAAGGAACGACATCCGTCTCAAACCGCAACGCATTCCGTCAAGCGGCAATCGCTCATTCGCGGTCGTCGCCCGGCTCCTCTGCCTCCGCGCGCTGCAACTCCTTGGGCTTGCGCTGCTCGAAGATGTTGGCCAGCCTCGCTTCCTGCTCGCTCGACAAGATCTTTGACGCAGCGGGAAACATCTCTTCCTCTTCCTCGTCGATATGATGCTCGTAGCGGTGGCGCATCGCGTCGAACTTGTCCTTCCAGGCCGACGACGCGGTATCGAGCTCTGCCATCTCGCCGAAGAAATCGTCGATCTCCTTGTGCTCGGACACCGAATGCCGTGCCTCGTCGCGAAGGCCGGGCTCGGCAAGCATCGTCGCGTACAGCGACTCCTCTTCCGCTGCGGCATGAGCGGTCACTTCGACGCGAAACTCCTCGAACAGCGCCTCGCGCTTGGCGCTATCTGCCTGATCGATCCGCGCCAGCAGCGCGCGGTGGCGATCGTGATCGGCCTTCAGGTCGGCAAAGATGCGGGCATCGGCCATCGGAACGTCTCCCTTGAATGTGCTGGCCCCAACCCGTCGGCGGCGGCCGGGTTTCACCTGCGAATCGCTATCAGCCCCAAGTCGCGCGGCGCGACTTCACGCCGCGAACAGTTCGAGCTGGCGCTGCACCGGCGCGACGATCGGACGAAGGTCGGCGCGGTCGCTCAGCGCGACCGGGCGCCAGTCCTGCGCGATCAGGAACGGGCGCACCTTGGCGATCGACACCGTCAGCCGCGCGACATCGGCGAGCGCAAGCCGCCGCCATCGCCGCGACGTGAGGATGGCATTGACCGCCTTCACCCCCAGCCCCGGCACGCGCAGCAACGCCTCACGCGGGGCGCGATTAACGTCCACCGGGAAGCGGTCGCGAAACTTGAGCGCCCAGGCAAGCTTCGGGTCGATGTCCAGCGGCAGCATCCCCGTAGCGGCATCGGTCGCCTGCGCCACTTCGTCGGGACGATAGCCATAAAAGCGCATCAACCAGTCGGATTGGTAGAGGCGATGCTCGCGCATCAGGGGCGGACGCTGCAGCGGCAGTACTGCGCTGGCATCGGGGATCGGGCTAAACGCCGAATAATAGACCCGGCGAAGCTCGAACCGACCATAAAGCGATGCTGCTTTTGCAACGATGTCGCCGTCCGTCGCAGCATCGGCGCCGACGATCATCTGCGTCGATTGACCCGCGGGCGCGAAGCGCGGCGCGGATTTGAAGCGTTTGCGCGCGTCGGCGGTGTCGTCGATCGACCCGCGCATTGCGCCCATCGCGCCTTCGATCCGCTGCGCCGATTTTTCGGGTGCCAGCCGCTTGAGCCCGCCGACCGTGGGCAATTCGACGTTGATCGACACCCGATCGGCATGAACTCCCGCTTGGCGCACCAGTTCGGGATCCGCATCGGGGATCGTCTTCAGGTGGATATAGCCGCGGAAATCATGGTCCTCGCGGAGCGAGCGCGCGACCTCGACGATCTGTTCCATCGTGTAGTTGGACGATCCGATGATGCCCGACGACAGGAACAGCCCCTCGATATAATTGCGCTTGTAAAAAGCGAGCGTCAGATCGACGACTTCCCTCGCGGTGAACCTCGCGCGGCGGACGTTCGAACTCTTGCGATTGATGCAATAATGGCAATCGAAGATGCAGCTGTTGGTCAGCAAGATCTTGAGCAAGCTGATGCATCGGCCATCGGGCGCATAGGCGTGGCAGATGCCCATGCCTTCGGTCGACCCGATACCCTTGCCGCCCTTGGAATTGCGCTTGCTGGTCCCCGACGACGCGCACGACGCATCATATTTCGCAGCGTCGGCTAGGATCGCCAGTTTCTGCCGAGTGTCGAGTTGGGCCATTCGTTCGTGATATGTTCGCGAGTATCGCTTGTCTACAACTCAGGTCAAGCGGCGGGTACGGAATATCAGCAATGCCAGCAGGAAGACGGCTGCGATCGCCCATGCCTCGAACCCCTGCCACGGGGTCCATCCGCCATATTCGCTGGCGATGGTACGCAGGTATCCGCGCGCGAAGCGGTCGTGCCACACAAGATCGAGGATCGAGCGGCCGGGCTGGGTCGCCGGGTCGGGTGCGAAGACCTCCGCCGAGGCGATCACTGCATTCACGGCGATCGACAGCGCCAGCAGCCCGCTTGCCAACCAGCGTCCGATCCGCCCGCCAATATCCGCCCAATAGGGTGCCAGGCCGATCGCTAGATAGGCCAGAGCGGGCAGCGTATGGCGCGGACCGGTCGCATTGCCGCCGTTCCAGTAGAAATAGGAGGCGTTGTAGAGAAACGCCGTCGCCGCCCCGCCCACTGCCAGCCAGCCGAGGTCGCGCGTGTCCGGGTTACGGATCAGCCGCGCGATCCCGAACGGGGCCAGCAGCATGACCGGCGCCACCCAGATCATGCCGCGATCGGTGCCGAACACGATGGCGGCGAGCACTTCCGGCTTGGGATAGGTGAGGCCGAACAGTCCCTGCTGCATCCCTTCGAACCCCACCACGCCCTGGTAGCCGAGGCGAAACGGCGTGCCGAACGCGGCGAGATTATATCCGAGCAGCGGCAGCAGCGCGACGACCCCGGCGGCCAGCGCCGCGCCAAGCATGGGGTTGCGCATGGCTGGCGACAATCTCGCGGCACGCCATAGTCCCCACAGCCCGACCGGTGCGCCGACGAGCAATGCCGGATGCTCGATCACCAGCGTCCAGCCCAGCGCCGCGCCAGCCAGCGCGAACCCCGGCACCGGTCGCCGCGCTCCGGGCCGGGTCGCGCGCCGGATCGCCCAGATCGCCACCACCAGCAACGCGGTGACCGGCGCATGCCCGAACAGCGTCGTGCTCCACCCCCACACCGGACTGCCAAGGCCGAAACCGAGCGCACCGAACAGCGCCCCGCCCCTGTTGCCGGTCAGGCCCAGGCCGAGATCATAGAGCAGTACCGCCGCCAGCGCGGTCAGCGGCGCGATGATCAGCGCCACTATCAGCCGCAAACGAAGTTTCAGGAACCCGCCAAGCGCCTCGTTGCCGAAGACGTAACCGAGCGAGCCGCTGCGTTCGCCGGTGACGCCGTGCACCGCCGCGACCACGGGAAGCGCCATCAGCGTCGTGCCCGGCGCTTTGTCCATATAGCTGTGTCCGTCGAACGTCGCCTTGTCGATCGTCAGCGGCGCGAATTCGTCGATCCGTGCGTCGCCATCCTCGACCAGCGAGATCGCGGCGAACAGGCGCGTAGTGTTGTTGGGATTCCATTCCCACGACCCGAACGCCGCGATAGATCCCCACACCAGTGCGAACAGCAGCAATAGCGTCAGGCGATCCGGGCGGCGGGATTGCATGCGGCGCGCCTAGCAGCAGCGTGCCGACTGCGCCAGCTTCAGACGCTATGCCGACTGCGCCAGCGTCAGGGCAGCGGCAGGTTGGCGGCGTCGCGCTCCGCTTCCTTGCGCAATGCCTTGTTGCGTGCCGCGGCCTGCCCGAAACAGCCGCTCGCGCCGCCGACACCGACCGCCGAACACGAGCCGATACCGCTGTCGCCGGCGTCGAAGGTCGATTCGACTCGCTCGGCCCATGCCTCGTTCTGTGGTGTCACCTCAAGCTGGCGCAGTTCCTGCGGAATGCGGAACCGCTCCGCTTCACCGCGGCGGACGCACACGACGATCTCCTCGCCATCGGCGTTCGTCGGGCAGCGGTCCTGGCCATAGATCACCAGTACGCCGTCCTGCACCGCATTCTGCGCGGCGGCGGGGGCAGGGAGCATCGGTACGGCCAGCGCCGCGATTGCCACCATCCACATCTTGCTCATCACCGCACTCCTCACTCTGCTCGATCCATCAACGCACGAAGCGCGGCTTGAGGTCAAATCCGTTTCGACGCGGCAATCGCAACGCGGCATCCGGCGCGGATCAGCGCCGACATCACCGGATAGCCGATCGCCTGCTCGGCGCCGTGGTCGAGCGCCGCCTGTTTGTGCTCCAGCTCCTCGGCCTGAAAATCCAGCACCGCGGCACTCAGCTCGGGATCATCCTCGCCCAGCGCATCGAGCTGCTGCTGATAATGCAGGTCGATCTCGGTCTCGACCGCGACGGTGCATGCCATCGCCGCGCGGGGTCCGATCGCCGCGGTCACTGCCCCAAGCGCAAAGCCCGCGACGTCCCAGAAAGGCTGCAGTACCGTCGGCCGCACCCCGCGTTCGGCGATCATGCGGTCAAAGAAGGCGCGGTGGCGTTCTTCCTGCTCGGCCATCCCGGCGATCGCACGCGCCATCGGCACATGATCGCCCATGATCGCCAATTGCCCGGCATAGATGCGCGTCGCGCCATATTCTCCGGCCTGGTCGACGCGGATCATCGCCGTGGTCGGCTCGCGCCGGTCGCCGGGTCGCCATCGTGCCATCAGCCCGCCTTTCGCTTCAACAGCGCCAAGATGGCGACGGCACCGCCCAGCGAAAAGAGCGCGTTGAACCCGGCGAGCGAAATTCCCGCAAAGGTCCATTGCGGCACGTCGCAGCGCGTCAGCGGCGCGGCCATGATGTCGGCGAGCAGGTCGCCCGAACCCGACGAAGGCGCGGCCGAACAGCCGGTGATGCCATCCCACCAGCGATATTCGACCCCGGCATGGAACACGCCGATCGCTCCCGACAGCGCGATCAGCAGCGCCGCAAGCACCACCAGCGCGACGCGATTGTTGGTCTGCGGCACGAAGAACGCCAGCAGCGCCGCCGCGATGGCGCCATAATGCGGCCAGCGCTGCCAATGGCACATCTCGCACGGGTACAGCCCGCCCAGATATTGCGAGCCGAGCGCCCCCGCGATCAGCGCGAGCGGCAGCAGCAGCGCCAGCCAGCGCGCCGCGATCAGGCCGGGTCCACGCACGCGGCCGGGATCAGCGCGCCGAGCGAGTGGCAGCAGGCTTCGCCTGCGCCAGTTGCGGCCCGGTGCCAAGCCGGCCGATCGTCTTCAGCGCATAATGCAGCTGGAAATCCTCGATTCCCTGCTTCTTGAGCTGCTCGGCGGTGGCGGCAAAGCGCGGGTCGGTCTTGTCATCCTCCTCAAGCGTACGGTCGTCGACCTTAGCCTCGTTGATCAGATGGCGGCGCAGATCGGCCTCGCGGAACACCGGCCGGTCCTTGTAGTCAGGGTCGGAAATCTGCGGCACGACCAAATCGGGTTCGATCCCGCCTTCCTGCACCGACTTGCCGGACGGCGTGTAGTAGCGCGCGGTGGTGAGGCGGAGCGCGCTTTCCGGCCCGAGCTGGAGCAGCGTCTGCACCGATCCCTTGCCGAACGTGCGTTCGCCCATCACCAGTCCGCGATGATGATCCTGGATCGCGCCGGCGACGATCTCCGACGCCGATGCCGTCCCCGAATCGACGAGCACGACGATCGGCAGGCCGTTCGCCAGATCGCCGGGACGGGCGTAATAGCGCTCGATATCGCCCTTGGCACGGCCGCGCTGCGATACGATCTCGCCGCGTTCGAGGAACACGTCCGACACCTCGATCGCCTGGTTGAGCAGCCCGCCGCCATTGTTGCGCAGATCGACGATATAGCCGAGCGGCTTCTTGCCGAGCGATTTCTCGATCGCCATCATCGCCGCGCGGGTGTCGGCGCCGGTCGATGCCGAGAAGGTGTTGATGTTGACGATGCCGATGCCGTCCTTGACTTCCCACTTGACCGGCTTCTGCACGATGATCTCGCGCATCATCGTGACGTCGATCGGCTTGTCCTGACCCGGACGCACCAGCGTCAGCGATACCTTGGTCCCCGGTTCGCCGCGCATCTCGGTAATCGCCGCATCCAGCGTCTCGCCGAAGATCAGCTTGCCGTCGATGTGCGTGATATAGTCGCCGGCCTTGACCCCGGCGCGATCGGCCGGGGTATCCTCGGTCGGAGCGATCACCTTGACCGCACCGTCTTCCTGCGTGACCGTCAGGCCCAGGCCGCCGTAATTGCCCTCGGTCTGGATGCGCATATTCTCGAAATCGAGCGCATTGACATAGGAGCTGTGCGGATCGAGCGCCGCCAGCATCCCCTGGATCGCGCCTTCGACCAGCTTCTTGTCCTCGACCGGTTCGACATATTCGGCTTTGACGCGGTTGTAGACGTCCATGAACACGTCGAGCTCGCGATAGCTGTCGGTATCGACCTGCGCCATCGCCGCGGTCGCGATCGGAACGAGCGCCATCGCCGATGCGATCGCGGTTGCCTGGAGCAGCGGACGGGCCATGCGGGATACTCTTGATACGGGGTTTTGATACAGGCTTCGGGGCGATGATAGCGCCATTCGCGCCGCGATCAAAGGATGCAGTGACGATCGGTGCAGCGGCGAGTCAGCGCAGCAGCGCCACCAGGTCGATCGGGACGCCGCGCCGCCGCAGCTCGGTGGTGATGCGCGGCGCAGCGCCGGCCGGCGCTCGGCCGATCGGATCGCCCGCGGCTACGCGATCGCCGCGCTCCACGCTGGCCCGCTCGAGCCCGCTCACCAGGCTGCTCCATCCGTCGCCATGCGCCAGGATGACGACGCCGCCATAGCTTCGAAACGCGCGGGCGAAGACGACGCGACCCGCCGCCGGCGCGACCACTATCGCCCCCGGCCAGGTCGCCACCGTCAGCCCGCGTGCGCGCACGCCATTGTCCGACACCTCGCCGAGCCCGGTGACGAGCTGGCCCGCGACCGGCAGGCGATACGGCGCTTCTCCTTGCACTTCGACGCCGCGCGCGCCCGGCCGCGGCAGCGGCCCGTCCAACCGCTCGAGCGAAGCGCGGGTGTCGGCGGCGATCCCCGCCAGTTCCATCTGATCGACGATGTCGCGCGCATCCTCCCCCAGCGCCAGCGCCCTATCCGACTCGACCAGTGCAGTGCGTTCCAGCGCGACCGAGCGCAGCCGGCTTTCGGACTCGGCGCGGACGAGCGCGATTCGTTCGCGTTCGAGCGCGGCGCGCCCATCGGCCAGCGCCCGCGCCGCGCCGCTCGCCTCGATGCGCAGCCGGTCCGCGCGCTCGACTGCCCGGCGCAGCTCGGCCGAACGCGCCGCGACCACCGGCACGACGCTGGCCAGCGCCGCACGGACATGCACCAGATCGGCGGTCGATCCCGGCTGCGCGATCGCGGCGATCGCCGGACGCCGGGCCAGCGCCTGCAGCGCCGCGACCAGCCGCAGCGTCGGCGCCTGCCGCTCCGCCAGGCGGCTGCGTTCGAAGGCCAGGCGGCGCTCGATCAACGCGACACTTGCCTCCGCCGCGGCGGTCTCCGCTTGCGCCGCCGTCACCCGCGCCGCGACTGCCGCCTGCGTGACCCGTGCGCGCGCGGCCGCGTCACGCGCCCGCTCCGCCCCCGCCTCGAGCGCTCGCGCGCGTTGGAGCGCCGCCGCCTGAGCGCGCCGCGCCTCGGCAAGCCGCGCACGATCCGCCGCCGATGGGTCCGCCTGCGCGGTCAGCAGCAGCGTCGCGGCGCCTGCCAAAACGAGAATGCGGACGGCGCGCATGCCGTCACCCCTCGCGATGATAGGGGTGGTTGGCAAGGATGCTGGTGGCGCGAAACAGCTGCTCGGCCAGCATCGCGCGCGCCAGCAGATGCGGCCAGGTCAGCCGCCCGAATGCGATCAGAAGATCGGCCTCCGCACGGTCGGCATCGCCGAACCCGTCGGCGGCGCCGATCAGGAAGCGCGCCTCGCGCACGCCATCGTCGCGCCAGCGCCCGAGAATATCGGCAAAGGCCTTCGACGAAAGGTCGCGTCCCGTTTCATCGAGCAGGACCCGGCGGGTCTCCGCGGCGTAGGGCGGCATCCGGCCGCCCTGATCGGGCAGTTCGGTGATGCGCGTGTTCCAGGCGATCCGCTTGAGATAGCGGTCGATCAGTTCGGCTTCAGGCCCGCGCCCGATCCGCCCGCGCGCGACGATATGCAGCAGCACGCGGGGGCAGGATCAGTGAGTCTGGGGCGGCGCGTCGTCTCCGAACGCCCACATCCTCTCGAGATTGTAGAAGCTGCGCACTTCGGGACGGAACAGATGGACGATCACGTCGCCGGCATCGATCAGCACCCAGTCCGCGCCGGGCAGCCCCTCGATCCGCGCCGGTCGGCCGAATTCGGCCTTGATCTTCTCAGCCAGCTTGGTCGCCATCGATGCCACCTGCCGGGTCGATCGTCCCGATGCCACCACCATGTAATCGGCGATGCTCGATTTGCCGGCGAGCGGGATCGACACCGTCTCTTCGGCCTGGTCGGCGTCGAGCGAGGTCAGGACGAGCTGATGCAGCGCCTCGGCCCCTTGCGGGTCGGACGAGCGGTACGCAGCGGAGGATGTGGCCAAGAGAGCTCCTAGGACTGGGGCTGTGCGGGTTGCGGGCGGGGCGGCGCGAAACGCCGGTGCCAGGCTGGGTCGGCGGCGCGCAAGCGTGTCGCCGAAGTCGGATCGAGGCGGAAGCGCAGCAGCACGAGGGCCGGCAATCTCCACTTGGTCCAGTTCTTCGCCTGGCCTGCGGGGCGCACATGCCGTCGCAGCCAACTCATCGCAGGACTTGCGCGAGCATCCCCTTCATAGCCCGGACGCGCGATCACCGCAATCGGCATGGTGCGCGCGATGTCGCGCCAGCCTTTCCACTGATCGAACTGGGCCAGATTATCGGCGCCCATCAACCAGATGAAGTCGTGCTTGGGGCGCAACGCGACCAGCTTGCGCAGCGTATCGACGGTATAGCGCGTCCCCAGCCGCCGCTCGATCGCGGTGGGGCGGATCGGTGCATGCCGCGCCATTGCCTGAGCCGACGCCATTCGCGCCGCAAAGGGCGCCATATCGGCGGCACCTTGTTTGAGCGGATTGCCTGGCGACACCAGCCACCACACTTCGTCGAGCCCGAGCGCACTCAGCGCCGCAAGCGAGATCGCGCGATGCCCGCGATGCGCCGGATTGAACGATCCGCCGAGCAGCCCGATGCGAATCAAGAGACCGCCGTCGTCGCCATTATCCACGCACCTGTCCGGTTCCGCGCACCAGCCATTTATATGTGGTCAGCCCCTCGAGCGCGACCGGGCCGCGGGCGTGGAGGCGGCCGGTGGCGATGCCGATTTCCGCGCCCAGCCCGAACTCGCCGCCATCGGCGAACTGGGTCGATGCGTTCCACATCACGATCGCCGAGTCGACGTCGGTGAGGAAGCGTTCGGCGGTGGCGGCATCTTCGGTGACGATGGCATCGGTATGATGCGAACTGTGGCGCGCAATATGCGCGATCGCGCCGCCCACTCCATCGACCATCGCCACCGACAGAATCGGCGCGAGATATTCGGTGTCCCAATCCTGTGCCGTCGCCACTCCGATACGCGCATCGATCGCCTGCGCGTCGGCATCACCGCGCAGCTCGCAGCCGGCCTCGAGCAACGCCGCTACGATCGTATACGGATCGGGCAAGGCGCGATCGATCAGCAGCGTTTCGGTCGCACCGCAAATGCCGGTGCGCCGCAGCTTGGCATCGACGACGATCGCACGCGCCCTGGCGGGGTCGGCGGCGGCATCGACATAGCTGTGGCAGATGCCGTCGAGATGCGCGAGCACCGGCACGCGGGCATCGGCCTGAACCCGCGCGACCAGCGACTTGCCCCCGCGCGGCACGATCAGGTCGATCGCGCCCGCCGCAGCCAGCATCGCGCCCACCGCCGCGCGATCGGTGGTCGGCACCAGCTGCACCGCATCGCGCGGCAACCCCGCGCTCTCCAGCCCGGTTACGAAGGCTAAATGGATCGCGGCGTTGCTTGCCCGCGCTTCCGATCCTCCGCGCAGGATCGCGGCGTTGCCCGCCATCACGCACAGGGCCGCTGCATCGGCGGTGACGTTTGGCCGGCTTTCGAAGATGATCCCGATCACCCCGATCGGCACGCGGACGCGGTCGAGCACCAGCCCATTGGGGCGCTCGGAGCGATCAATGCGCTGTCCGACCGGATCGGCAAGCGCCGCAACCGCCTCGATTCCCTGCGCCATCGCATCGATGCGCCCCGTGTCGAGCCGCAGGCGGTCGAGCAATGCGTCGGTCAATCCCCCCTGCTCGGCGCGTGCCATGTCCTGCGCGTTCGCCTCCAGGATCGCGGCGGCGCGATTGCGAACCATGTCGGCAGCGGCGCGCAGTCCGTCCGCCTTGCGCGCGGTCGGCATCGCGGCAAGCTGGCCGGCGGCGGCGCGGGCCGCCACGCACATCGGGGCGAGATCGAACTCCATCATGCTACAAGTTGCGCTCGCGCGGCGACAGCGCAACTGATAAATGCCTGGTGATGAGTGGGGAGCTAGAGGGGGCGGCCGAACTGGCCACTGGCGGCCTGATCGCGCGCGCGTTCGAGCCGCGCGCGGGCGAGGGCGCGGGCGAAGGCGACGCAATGTGCCTCAACTGCGGGACTGCGCTGCTCGGAACGCATTGCCACCGCTGCGGGCAAGCGGCGCACGTACATCGCTCGTTCGGGGCGATCGGGCATGAACTGCTCCACGGCGTCGTCCATTTCGAAGGCAAGATGTGGCGCACGCTGCCGATGCTCGCCTTCCGTCCCGGCGAATTGACCCGGCGCTATGTCGCCGGTGAGCGCGCGCGCTTCGTCTCGCCGATGGCGATGTTCCTGTTCTCGGTGTTCACGCTGTTCGCGCTGCTGTCGATCCTGGGCGTGTCGCCGCCGACCGAAATATCGAGCGGCGCGCAAGTAGAAGCCGGGATTGCTGAAACCCGATCCGATCTCGCCGACGACCGCGAGGAAGCAGTCGAGGATCGCGATCGTCTGGCGCCCGGCGATCCGCAGCGCGCCAAACTCGACGCCCGGATCGCCGATATCGACCGCGAGGCCGCGGTGCTGGCAGCGGCGGCCACCGCGGTCAAGGGCAAGGGCAGCACCGTGACCGACATCGGCAAGACGGGCTGGCACCGCCTCGACAAGGGGATCGAAAAGGCCAACCGCAATCCGGGGCTGCTGCTCTACAAGCTGCAGGCGAACAGCTACAAATTCTCGTGGTTGCTGATCCCCCTGTCGCTGCCGTTCGTCTGGCTGCTGTTCGCGTGGAAACGGCAGTATCGCCTGTACGACCATGCGGTGTTCGTGACCTATTCGATCGCGTTCATGTCGCTGGTGTTCGTCACGCTGATGCTGCTGGACATGATCCCCGGGGCGATGCCGCTGATCGGCACCCTCGCCCTGATCGTCCCGCCGCTGCACCTCTACAAGCAACTTCGCGGCGCCTATGCGCTCAGGCGCTGGTCGGCGCTGGCGCGGACCCTCGTGCTCGGCAGCCTGATCGGCGTGGTGCTGACGATGTTCATCATAGCCCTGCTGGCGCTCGGACTGGTCGGCTAGCGTCGTTTCGCTCAAACGACACCGGGCGGGTCAGCGATCGCCTTCGCAGCGCACCGTGCCCGGTCCCTTGATATCGCACGGCGCAGTGCCCCCGACGCTGATCGCACCCAGCCCGGTGGCGGTGACGACCGCCGTACCGCGCGCGGCGAAGCTGCTGTCGCCGCCGCTTTGCGCCACCACGTCGAGGTCGCCGACCATCAGATCGGCGGCGTCGTAACTACCCGCGCCGCTGACGGTGAAGCGCCCGCGCCGCGCATCGCCTGCCAGCGCGATGATGCCGGTGCCGTTGAGCGTTGCGCGCACCTCGTCGGCATCGACGTCGCCGACGGCGATCGCCCCCGACCCGGTCAGCGACAGCACCACTTCCTGGCCGCGCAGCCGATCGACTGCGACACGCCCGCTTCCGGTCAGCACGACGCTTTGCAGCCGAGGTGTCGCCACTGCGATCTGCGGCCGGTCGGGGGTGTCGCCGGGCCAACCGCCCCACGCGCTGGGATTGACCGCGACGACGAGGATGCGGTCCTCGACGCGGACATCGACCGAATCGACCGCGCGAGAATCTCCGCGGATCGTCGCGGTCGCGCCTGTCCCGGTCGCGACCTCGACCGCGAACGGACCCTCGACGCGGACGCCATCAAATCCGGTGACCATCACCGTGCGCTCGTCGGCGGAGATGGCAGGCGCGACCGAAAGGGAAAGCGCGGCGGGCAGGATCCAGATCATCGGGCTAGGATCGCACCGAAGCG